>NC_008009.1:5262500-5562500 GCF_000014005.1 Candidatus Koribacter versatilis Ellin345 | reverse complement strand
CGCCCTATTGACTTCACCTTCTACGCGGGATAAAAACCTCCGCGCAAGGCTAATCCCTCCTGAATTGCCAAGGGGCTGGGGCCCTGCGAGGAGGCTTCATGAACAAAGCGGATCTTGTGGACAAGATCGCTGCAGCTTCGGGCATAAGCAAGACCAGTGCATCGGAAGCAATCGACGCTTTGGTCGACGGCGTTACCACCTCCCTGAAAAAGGGCGAGCGCGTAACGTTGGTGGGGTTTGGAACTTTCGCAGTATCGCAGCGGCGCGCACGCAATGGACGCAACCCGCAAACGGGAAGTGTCATAAAGATCGCCGCACGAAAAGTAGCAAAGTTCACACCGGGCGTGGAACTCAAGAAGGCAGTCAACAAATCGAAGTAACGCTGGATTTCGGGATTTGCACCAAGGCAGGGAATGTCCCTGCCTTTAATCTTTTTGTTCTGTCATCCTGAGCGGAGAATCCGGGAAACACTCCGGATTCGCAGTCGAAAGATCCCTATAGATTTCCAACTCCCTTACCTCTGGCTGGCTTCGCCGCGCTTCACCTTCTCGTTAAATTCCGCCGAACGATTGCGCGGAACGCTCAGTGACTTCCACTGATCCGACTGGAAATGCTTCGCGAGAAATACGATCTGTCCCACGTGATACGAGTAGTGCGCAATCTGCCGGTTGATGGCCTGCATCACCGAATGCGGCTCGTGGCGAATCGTTACCGTGCGTGTTAGGTCGGCATCGGTTAGAGGCTCAAGCGCACCGAAGACCAGCGCCCAGCCTTGTTCCCACATCGCCGTGATCTCTTTGCGTGTCTGCGGCGCCGCTTCGAATTCGCTATCTCGGTTACGGTCTGGCTTCTCGCCGTCGGTGGTAAGGAAGTCCGTCCATCGCGAACGCATGTTGCCGGCCAAGTGTTTCACGATCAGCGCGATGGAGTTCATCTCGGGATCGAGTGTCGAGGCCAAGTGCTCGTCGCTGACTTGCGCGATGGCACGATCTCCGAGCTGTTTGTAGTAGCGGAAGAGAGCGATGGAATCTTTGAGGTAAGAAGTCGAGAATTGGTGAGCCATGCGGAATATGCTACCGCAGTGCAAGGCGTTGCCCGTTCGCCTATCCCCGCTCCGCCATTTACAATCAGAGGTTCGCCCTGCGTGGGTGAACCTTTATGGCAGACGTTCGCAAAGGTCTCATCATCGTAAATACGGGCCCCGGCAAGGGAAAGACCACCGCGGCCATGGGCACTGCCCTGCGTGCCGTCGGGAATGGCATGAAGGTGCTGATGCTGCAATTCCTTAAGGGCTCGTGGCACTATGGCGAGCTTGATGCCGTGCAGGCCTTCGGCGACAAGTTCATCATGAAGCAGTTGGGGCGCGGGTTCGTGAAAGTCGGCGGCGCGGAGACCGATCCCGAAGACATCCGCATGGTGGAAGAAGCGTGGCAGCAAGCGGCCGACGCCATCCTCTCCGGTAACTGGGACCTTGTCGTTCTCGACGAGATCAATTACGCCATCAGCTACAAGATGCTGGATCCGGACAAGGTTGCGGACGTTTTAAAGCGCAAGCCGGAAATGGTGCACGTCATATTGACGGGGCGCAATGCGCATCCGACAATCGTGGAACTCGCCGACACGGTTACCGAAATGCGCGAGGTAAAGCATGCCTATCAGAAAGGCATCCTGGCGCAACGCGGCATCGAATATTAGACTGCGACCCGCAGCCAAGCGGGCAGATTGGAACTGGCAATGAGTTGGTTCAAGCGCGAGAACGTTGAGCTCGATACATCCGGTGAGAAGAAGGTCCGCACCGAAGGCTTGTGGGTGAAGTGCGAGCAGTGCCGGCAGATCATCTGGAAGAAGGATCTTGAAGAGAACTACAACGTCTGCCCGAAGTGCAATAAGCATTTCCGCATTGATGCGCGCACCCGCCTCAGCTATCTCTACGACGACGCCAAGTACGAGACCTTCGACACCAACCTTCAATCCACCGATCCGCTGAAGTTCACCGATCTGAAACCGTACGCCGGCCGCCTCAAGCGCGCGCAGAAAGACACCGGTTTGAGCGATGCCATCATCAACGCCAAGGGCACGATCTACGGGCGGCCGGTGATCTCGAGCGTAATGGAGTACAGCTTCATCGGCGGCAGCATGGGCTCCGTTGTGGGCGAAGTTATTACTCGCGCGGTGGAACGCGCCACCGACGAAAAAACACCGCTGATCATCGTTTCGGCGTCTGGCGGCGCCCGCATGATGGAAGGCGTGATCAGCCTTATGCAGTTGGCGAAAATCTCATCGGCACTGGCGCGGATGGAAGCCGCCAAGGTTCCGTTTATTTCGGTGCTTACCGACCCCACCACCGGTGGTACCACCGCCAGCTTCGCGATGCTCGGCGACCTCAACATCGCCGAGCCCGGCGCGCTCATCGGCTTCGCCGGCCCCCGCGTCATCGAGCAGACCATCCGTCAGAAGCTACCCGAGGGCTTTCAGCGTTCGGAGTTCCTGCTGAAGCACGGCATGCTCGACGCGGTCGTCGATCGCAAGAACCTCAAGGCCTACGTGGCAAGAGCGTTTGAATTCATGATGCCGAATTAGCTTTCTGGGAAAATGTTTCTCGTGAGCCGTGAGATCCTCGTCAGCTCCAAAACGTTCTCTTCTCATTCCGAGCGCAGCGAGGGATCTGCTGTTTGTCGGGAGCGCCACTACTCCCGGTCCGTATTGATCTCGCCCATCTCCGCCGACAGAGTCCACTTCTCGTCCATCTTCGGCGGCTCGTACTCGTCGATGTAGCGGAACGCCGCCGGCACATCGTTGGCGAAGTGGTAGATCTTGCGCATCGCTTCCTTGGCGAAGTGTTGCGTGATCATGTGTTCGAACAGCCGTTGCAGCGGACGATAAAAGTTGTTGATGTCGAGGAAAACCACAGGCTTAGTGTGCTGCTTGAGCTGCTTCAGGGTGATGATCTCGATCATCTCTTCGAGCGTGCCGAAGCCGCCGGGCAGCGCGATGAACGCATCGCTTCGCGCTTCCATCGTGGCTTTCCGCTCGCGCATGTCTTTCGTCACGATCAGCTCATCGGCGCTTGCATAAGCAATTCCCTTGGCGCGCATGAAGTCTGGGATCACGCCCACCACCTGGCCGCCGTGCTTCTGCGTGGCGCGCGCGACGGCGCCCATCAAGCCAACATTCGTTCCACCAAAAACCAGCGTGCCGTTGCGCAGAGCGATCTCCATGCCGAGTTCCAGCGCCGCGCTAAAGAACTCGCGATCAATGGCATCGCTTGAGGAACTAAAGACGCAGAACTTGTGGCCCGCCATTACCGTCGCTCCTTTGCTCGCGGATGATACGAAGCCTTCATCCCGATCAGTGTGCAAATCAGCCCGAATGTAATGCTGTTGGGCAAAATGATGGGCCAGCGCTGCAACATCACGCCGTAAATTGCCCAGAGCGCGGTGCCGGTTCCCATCACAAACAACATCGCGTACGAGAGATCGCGGCAGGAGCGCGAGCGGAATGAATGCCAAACCTGCGGCAGGAATGACGCGGTAGTCAACGTCCCTGCAATATATCCGACGAGTGCATTGGAGATCACGAGATAACTCTAAACGATTCCGGTGAACACTAAAAAGGCCGCTCGAAAGCGGCCTTGTCGTTGCAGCAAAGTTTAGTGGCGATCGTCCCAATCGCGCTGATCGTGCCAGCGCTGGTCCGCGCCCCAGTAGCCGTGGTACTTGCTCCAGCAGTGCTCACGCTGCTCATTCAACTCATGGCGTGCATGCTCAGCCTGCTTACTGCGTTCACCATGATGCTGGATCGCTTTGTCGAGTTTCACCTGGTCCTTTTCAATACGCTCGCGGCACTCGCGATGGTCGTCGTCCGCCTTTGCCTGCGGCACGCCCGCGAACAGGAACATCGCGCCCATGGCAGCAACTGCCGGCGCAATACGCAGGGTTTTACGAATGGATTGCATAATTCCTCCCTCTGTTTTGGTGCTAGAGGTTGGAGAGGAAGAAACGAGGAGGAGGTTGCCAGAATGAAGAGCTTCGTTCAGGCAACCTCTCATTTACAGCGGTATATTCCCATGCTTCTTCGCAGGGTTCTTGTCCCGCTTGGAGTCCAACATCTCCAGGGCCTGGATCAGCTTCTTGCGCGTATCCCGCGGTTGAATCACGGCATCCACGAACCCACGCTCCGCAGCGATGTACGGATTCGCAAAGCGATCGCGGAATTCCTCGATCTTCGCCGCGCGGTCTTTCTCAAAGTTCTGCGACTTATCGAGTTCCCGCTTGTACACGATATTGACCGCGCCCTCCGGCCCCATCACGGCAATTTCCGCGGTCGGCCACGCATAGTTCACATCGGTGCGAATGTGCTTCGACGCCATCACGCAATACGCGCCGCCGTAGGCCTTGCGCGTGATCACCGTGATCTTCGGCACCGTCGCTTCGGCAAACGCAAAGAGCAGCTTCGCGCCGTGGGTAATAATGCCGCCGTGTTCCTGGGTAACGCCCGGCAGAAATCCGGGCACGTCTTCAAACGTAATCAGCGGGATATTGAAGCAATCGCAGAAGCGCACAAAGCGCGCGCCCTTGATGCTGGCGCTGATATCGAGCACCCCGGCCAGGAAATTCGGCTGATTCGCGACGATCCCTACCGGCCGCCCATTCAATCGCGCAAAGCCTACCACGATATTCTTGGCGTAGTGCTCCTGCACCTCGAAGAAGTAGTTATCGTCCACCACGAGATTGATTGCGTCTTTAATGTCGTAAGGCATGGTGCTCTCAGCGGGCACCAGCGTGTCGAGCTTCTCTTCCACGCGGTCCACCGGGTCGGTGCACGCTTTGCGCGGCGGATCCTCCAAGTTGTTCGACGGTACAAAGCTCAACAACTCGCGCACCATGCTCAGGCACTCGGCATCATCGTGGGCCATGAAGTGCGCCACGCCCGATTTCGAGTTATGCGTCTCAGCGCCGCCAAGCTCGGCCTTACTCACTTCTTCGTGGGTCACGGCCTTAATTACGTCCGGTCCGGTGATAAACATGTACGACGTCTTGTCCACCATCAGGATGAAATCGGTGATCGCTGGCGAATACACCGCGCCGCCCGCGCACGGCCCCATGATTGCCGAGATCTGCGGCACCACGCCGCTCGCCAGCGTGTTGCGCAAAAAGATGTCGGCATATCCGGCGAGCGACATCACGCCTTCTTGAATGCGCGCGCCGCCGCTGTCGTTCAACCCAATGACGGGCGCGCCCACCCGCATCGCCATATCCATGATCTTCACGATCTTCGAAGCGTTGGTCTCGGAGAGCGAACCGCCGAACACAGTGAAGTCTTGCGCGAAGACAAAGATCAGCCGCCCTTCGACGCGTCCATAGCCGGTGACGAATCCGTCGCCGAATATCTTGTTCTCGTCCATGCCGAAGTCAGTGCAGCGGTGAGTGACGAACTTGTCCGTCTCTTCGAACGTGCCTTCATCGAGCAGGAACTCGATGCGCTCCCGGGCTGACATCTTGCCCTGTTTGTGCTCACGTTCGCGACGTTCGGCGCCGCCTCCGGCTTCCGCGAGTTCGTCGCGGCGCTTCAATTCGGCCAGCTTCTGCTCGAGATTCATGGCCGCGATTCTATCAACAAGCGTGCCCTTCGCCATGCCGCGAAAGTTGCGTCACAATCGCCAGTGACGACGCTCATCGACGTGTGGTGGAGAGATTTGCCTAATTGCGAGAGGGGATCAGTCCTCGGTATTTCCGAGCTGGATGAATTTGTAGTCGCTGCCGTTCCATACCACTGCGCCCTGCTGCCCGTCAGACTCCTCGGTCGCGAGCGCCGCCACAATCTTCTTGCTCTTCTTCCACGGCCCGCTGACTTGGTTCGTGGGCGTCAGAGAGATGGACTTGAAAGGCAGGTTGAAGATCACGAACTTGGCCTTAGGATGCTCGCCCTTCCAGTCGTGCGCAATGCAGATGTAGTAGTGCTTCCCTGGATCGGTCATCGGCACGTGCATGTTCAGCTTCGGATCGGCAAACGACCAGTATCCATCGTAGGGATCGATGACCTTGTAATCGAACGCCCCAGCGCTCAACATCGGGCTGCCGCCGGTCACGATGAACGCAGCATCTTCGCGCCCATCGCCGTCCATGTCGCCAAGCAACACCGGCATGTCTTTCGCTAATTTAAAGCCCGGTCCGAATTCCCGCGTCAGGTACTTCTGGGCATCGAATTCGTTTTCGGTATCGCCCTTATAGACATTCTTTCCATCGGAACGAATGGTGAGCTGCGGATTATGCGGGTCATGCTGAGTGGCATCCTGCGCCCCGACACCGACAGCTACGGCTAAAGACAATACGACTACGGCAACGCGGGCGAGACGCACTCTCAACATGATGAATAGAGTATCGCGATTGGCGCAGATTGCAATCGGGCATTCGCCCCATCGGGTGCCCAAAACGTCACCTTCTATTGGACGATCAGGTTGTCGGTTCGGCCCCACATCTCGTCGAAGTCGCGCTGAAACGCCTTCACCTGCGCCGGATCAGCCGTAAAGTGGGCGTTGTTGTCCTGCCGCTTCTCGCCTGAAGGCGACCAGTTGGCGCTGCCATCGCGCAGCACCGTGCCGTCAATCACGTAAGCCTTCAGGTGCATCAGCTCGCGCTTGCCCTTCACGCGGACCTGCACATTCGCAAGACCTGTCAAAAGTGACGTAGTCGAATCGCTGTCTTTCTTCGAAGCGTGGTTCTGTTCTTCCTCGTACTGCTGTTGATCACGATAAATGCGGACCTTCACCCCGCGCTCCGCGAGCTGCTTCAGCGCATCGGCAATATATTGGTCGGTGAAGGCATACATCGCGATGTCCACCGAGCTCTTCGCCTGCTCCAGCCGGGCGACGTCAATCCGCTCAATATCCTCTCCCGGGGAGAAGTGCTCCTCCGCGACGGACGAACCTGCTTCCGCACTCCGCGTGAGTTCCTCCAACTGCACCGCCACCGGCTTGTGCTGCTGCGCGCGTTGCACCAGCAACACGGCGCCGATAAGAAAGATCAACGTAAGCAGGTAGCTGCCCGAACGTCCCTTGGCCATCTTCTATTTCTTTTCTCCGCGGAAGTGTTCCCAGCCGCGCGGCCTCAATTTCGCGACTTTACCGCGCTTGTCTTCCAGCCACATGCCGCGCCGCTGCACGATCTCGCCAATCGCAGTCACAGGTACGCCGTCGATTTCTTTCGGCACTCGCGCCCGCGGGTTCGCGGTGAAAAGCAGTTCATAGTCCTCACCACCATTCAGCGCGAATTCCAATCCGTTTTCCCCGCCCACGTACGGCACCGATGTGGCATACACCACTGCCCCCACGCCGCTCTCATCGCAAATATGCGAAAGATCGGTTGATAGTCCATCGCTCAGGTCGATCATCGCCGTAGCCAGCTTGCGTTCGCGCAGTAGGCGGCCGATATCAATTCGCGGGTCCGGGAAGAAATGTCGCGGCGTAGACTTCGCTGTCGGCTTCTTTCCCGCGCGAAACGCCTGCAACGCTGCGACCGACAATCCCAGCGTTCCCGTGACATACAGCACATCGCCGGGCTTCCCGCCGGAACGTAGAATCGCTTTGCCGCGCGGCACCGAGCCCAGCACCATAATGTCCGCCATCACGCCTTGTGGCGACTGCGCAATATCACCACCTGCAAGCGGCACCTTCCATCTCTCCGCCAGCGCTAACAAGCCATCGAAGAATCCATCCACCCACTTCTGCGGAATCTCCGCCGGCAACGCGAGCGAGAGGAACGCAGCCAGCGGATCGCCACCCATTGCCGCGATGTCACTCAGCCCGCGCACGAGACACCGGTGTCCGACAGCTTTCGCCGGATGCCATTCGCGACGGAAGTGCACGTTCTCCAGGCAGAAATCCGTCGTCACCAGTAGTTCATGTCCCGGTGGCGGATCGAGCACGGCGCAATCGTCGCCAATGCCGCGCGTGATCGCCGAGAACTTGCGCGATGACGCTCGCCGCCGGATGCGCTCAATCAAAGCTCGTTCGGAAAGGGGCACGCGTGCAGTGTAAATCCTGTGCCCCGCCGCGGCCTGTGGATCGGTGTGGTATCGTGCTCCCTTTCAGAGAAGCTGTTGCTTCCAGCCTAACGAATTGCCTTTTTTCCCGGGGGTCCTGATGCGCCGAATTTTCTCGACGATTGCCTTCTGTCTCCTTCTCGCCTGCATTGCTTTCGCCGCCGACGAGCGCATTCTCTACAACGGCAAAATCTTCACTGCCGATACCACGCATCCCTACGCGGAAGCCGTCGCCATTCGTGGCGACAAAATCGTTGCCGTTGGGACTTTCGCTGAAGTGTCCAAGGCCGTCAGCGGCAGCGCTGAGAAAGTTGATCTCAAGGGAAACTTGCTTCTGCCCGGCCTCATCGACAGCCACGCCCATGCTGTCGACGGTGGCCTCAGTCTCATCTCTGCCGACCTGGGCGAGAGCGCCTCGACCATGGAAGACCTCTTCAAGTTCGCCGCCGAGTCACGCAAGAACGGCCGCGGAATGATGGGCGATGTGCTCGACGTCTCCGGCCTGCCGCTTGAGTACTGGTCTCACAACAAAGAACTCAACGAGCATTTCAATTCCGGCGACTACGCCAAGGTCCCTGTCTATCTCGAAGGCATGGATGGTCACACCGCCTGGGCGAACAAAGTTCTCCTCGAGCGCGCCGGCATCAACAAGCAATTGATCAGTGGACTCGACCAGACCGCGCGCGGCTACTACGGCTTCAGCAAGGACCTCGAACCGAACGGCTTCCTGGTTGATCTCGGCAACGAGAAAGTCGAGCAAATCATGCCGAAGCCCGACGCAGCGCGCATGCTCTCCGCCGCGCGTGCTGCTGTCGACTACATGCATCACCTCGGTATCACCGCGTGGCTCGATCCCGCGGTGAGCGACGCCATCCTCGCCGCCTACCGCGGACTCGCCGAAAAGGGCGAACTGAAATCGCACGTCGGCGCGCTACCCGTCATCGCCTTCAAGAAAGGCGATCCCGACGGCCAGTTCAAACACGCGCTCGATCTGCGCGAGAGCTTCAAAGATGTCCCAGATGTGAAGGTCATCGGCATCAAGGTCTTCGCCGATGGTGTTGCCGAGATCCCATCGCAGACCGCGGTGATGTCGAAACCGTACTTGAACACCGGCCGCACCGGCGAACTGCTCTTCAAGCCGGAAGACTTCCAGCGCATCTGCGTCGCCGCCGAAAAGAACGGCATGATCATCCACGTTCACGCCATCGGCGATCAGGCTGTCACCGAAGCGCTCAACGGCATCCAGGCGGCGCGCAGCTCAAATCCTTCGTCGAAGCTGCCGCATACCATCACCCATCTCCAGTTCGTGCGGCCCGAGGACATCAGCCGCATCCACGACCTCAAGGTCATAGCGTCCATGCAGCTCCTTTGGGCGCGCGCCGAAGTCGATAGCACCAAGCTGCTCAAGCCCTATATCGATCCCTATCTCTATGGGTGGCAATATCCGGCGCGCTCCATTCTCGACACCGGTGCTACGGTCGCGGGCGCCAGTGACTGGCCGGTTTCCACCGCAGACGTCTTCCAGGCGATTTACACCGCCGAAACCCGAAAGGGTCCCGAGGGCGTCCTTGATCCGTCACAGCGTATGCCGCGCGAGGCCATGCTCTACGCCTACACCATCAACGCCGCGCGGGCTCTCGACCGCCAGGAGTCCATTGGCTCGATCGCAGAAGGCAAGCAGGCCGACTTCGCCCTCGTGGATCGGGACGTCCTGACCATCGCTGCCGAAGATGTTCGGGATACTAAGGTTCTCTGGACCGTTTTCGGTGGCGAGACCGTCTATGGAGCCAAGCCGTAAAAAAGTACAGGGGCTCACTGTGCCGAGTGCCATGCGTCACAGCCGTCCGTTGCGATTTCACGTACCCTGATGGCGTGGGTCAGACCCACGCGGTTGACGTGTTCTTCCCAATGAAACGGGCTTAACCCCTTATTTTTGAATATTTTACCTATAAGTCTCGCGTTTTGAATATTTTGCGAGGAGTCTATAGGCTAAATTATTGAAAATAAAGATTCGTGCACCGGATGGGGGTTACTTATCGATACTTAGGAGGGGCAACTCCGTTTGTGCAGCTTGGCTCCTATTTCAAGCGCCTGGAAACCTTCGGTCATGCCCGCCGGACCGCTTTCGAATGGCCATGTGTGTGTCAGGTCGGAGACAGTTCTGGTTGACAAGCGGGAACCCCGGTTGATAGCTTTCATGAGTCCTTTACCTGAGATTTTGGTTACTTCGTTGTTACTTTGAACCTGGAGAAATTGCCAGGTACTCGGCAGCCAATATTCAGGAGCTGCCAAGGCTTCAGCCGCAACGTCTGTAAGATTCGCCGGACCCTAACTCTGGCCCCGCGGGTTTGAAGCAATAATCCTCCGCAGACATCGGTCTCGGATCGGAGTTTTATAGTTTTGAGAAAGCGCTTTTATATTCTGTTTGTGGCCCGTGATGCTGAGGGCCAACTGCGGAAAATCCCGATTCCTATCCACTACCTATATGTGTTCATGGTAGGGGCACTGATCGGGATGTTCACCATCACTGGCATGGCCGGGTCTTACACTCGCATGCTGATGAAGGTGACCCGCTTCAATCAGCTTCGCTCTGAAAAAGAGGCCCTGAAGTCGCAATACAGCCAGCTCGAGCAGTCGAACCAGGAAAAGGAAATCCAGGTCGCCTCGCTCGGTTCTGTCGCTAATGAAGTTTCTGTCCTTTACGGCCTCAAGCCTGACGGCAAGCTCATCGCCACCACAAAAGATGCAGACAGCCCGGTGAAGTTCACCGAATCGCTGAACCGTCTCTACGCCCTTCGCGACAGCGCGATGACCGGCGTAGCGACTGCCGGCATTGGCAACAGCTATAGCCACGCAGTCTCGCTGACCGACTGGGTTCGAGCTGCCGATGCGCCGCAGTACTGGCCAGTCACCGGTCCGATCACCGGCCCGTTCGGTGAGCGCTCCGATCCGTTCAACGGTGAAGGCGCCTTCCATCCCGGTATCGATATCTCTTCGACCTTCGGCCAACCGGTACTTGCACCTGCCGACGGCGACGTGACCTTTGCGGACTTCTACAGCGGATATGGCCGCATGATCTCGCTTGATCATGGACACGGCATCGTCACCCGCTACGGACATCTCTCCGGCTTTACAGTGATTGAGGGCCAGCACGTGCAGCGCGGCCAGGTCATCGGATACGTAGGCATGAGTGGTCGTACCACCGGCCCCCACCTCCACTACGAGGTGCGGATCAACGATACCCCGGTCAACCCGAAGAAATATCTGCGCAAGCTTTCCCCGCGCGACGACGTCTTCGGCGGATCGTAAGACAGTTTTATAACCATCAAACTAAGGCGCTCGCAACGAGCGCCTTTTGTTTTGTAGCTGCATTTCCGTTTCGCATCTTTGCTTTGTATCAGGGCAGCGCTTCAGCGCTGCCGAAAAGGGCCCCTGATTGATTCGGGGCTTTAGCCCCTGCAACGATCAACACCGCCGCTACACATTCACTCCCGAAACAAATCCGCCCAAATGCGCCGTGACCGCGACGACCGCAACTGTCGTGAATTCCATCGCAATCCGCCAACTCGATGACGATCCTCGCGTCCGCTTCGCCGCGAACCATGTCGCGGCAATCATCACCACCGAACTCACGCCGAGCAGCAAATGCAGACGCAGCACTCCGCGCAGCGGCGCTCCTTCCAGTTGCCACTTCCAAGCCAACAATCCCGTGATCGCCACCGGAAGAACGGCAGCCGCGGCGATGGAGAGATTCAAGTACGCGGCTGCCGCAAAGCCCCGATCGCTCCAGCGCAGCGCCAGCAAGTCGAACAACAGCGCGACGCAGACCAGCGCGATCGGGAAATGTACGAGCACGATGTGTTGCGCGTGCTTCGCAAGTAACGTGTGTTGCAGGTCGAAGAAGTGCACGCTACTTCACCACGATCTTTCCGACCATCTTCGGATGGATCGAGCAGTAGTACTCATACGTTCCCGGCTCCGTGAACGTGAAGGCGAACGTCCCATCGGTATCGATCGCACGCGACTTGAACTTCCCCGTCGTGCTCGCGACGACATGTGGAATGTCGTCCTTGTTAACCCAAGTGATTGTCGTCCCGCGCTCCACTTCAATCGTCATCGGCGAGAACATGAAGTTATCGATCGCCACCGCCGTTGCCGGCTGCGCTGCGACCGGCGTCTGCGCGAATGCAACTGCACTCGCCAACAACACTGCCAATACCATCAGAACTCTCATACCCAATCTCCTCTGCGTCTCTGTGCCTCTGTGATGAAAACGATGTTTATTCCAAAGTGCTGTCGACGATAGCCAGCGAATGCTTCCCACGCACGAAATCCACATCCGTCACTCCCAGCACAGACGCCAGCTTCTCCGCCGGAACCTTCATCGGTCCCGGACCTGCTGCTTTGCCCGGTTCAGGCTGCGGGAACGCCGTCGATCGCGCGGTATGGAACGACACTTTGCCTTCGACCTTCTGCATCACCTGGTGAATGTGTCCGTTGAGCACGGTCACAGATCCGAAGCGCTTCAAATAGCCAAGCGCCTGCTCGCTGTAATCGGTTCCCCAACCCCAATCGGGATAAACCGACCACAGCGGAATGTGCGCGAACACCACAACCGGCGTCGAAGCCTTGAGGTGCTGCACATCATCTTCGAACCACTCGAGCTGCTCGTGCCCCAGCGATCCAAGTCCACCGGCTTTGAGGTTCATCACGTTCACCAGCCCGACGAAGTGCACTCCGTTCTTGTCGAAGCTGTACCAGCCGTCGCCCTTGGTGTTCTTGCCGTAGCGCTCGCGATACTGCACGCCGTTATCGTTGAGCACATCGTGTTCACCGGGAACGTAGAACACTTGCCCCGTCTTCACCGACTTGAGCGCCTGGTCGAGCGTGTCGAATTCGCCGGGCTCGCTGAGGTGCGAGAGATCGCCTGTGTGCAGGATGAACTCGGGCTGTACCGGCAATGCGTTGATCTTGGCGATCGCATGGTTCAACGTCGCGGTGACGTCTGTGTTGGCCGGCTTGTTGAAGCCAATGTGGCTGTCGCTGATCTGGACGAATGCGAAATCGCCCTTGTGGTGCTTCATCTTCGCCATGTCATCCGCTGCGAACGACTTCAGCACCCCGCCTTGCAGCACGCAGACGGTCGCCGTTCCCGCCCATGCCATGCACTTCAGGAACCCGCGACGATCAATGCCATCGTTCGACTGGATCTGCTCAATCAGAGTTGGTTTGTCTTCCACGCGAACCTCCCATTTGTGGTTGCGTGAGTACAGACCGCGAGCACAGTGCGAATATTCCTTCACGGTGCTAGATTTCTCGTCGGGAATAAACTCGCTTCGAGGAGAGTCTGTACCGGTTAGGCGTAATGGAGAGCCACGAGCGCGTGCGCGAATTCGACCGAGTGGTGACGCCGCATCTCGCGCGCGCCTACAACCTCGCTCACCTGATCGTTGGCAACAGTGCTGATGCCGAGGACCTCGTGCAGGAAGCATCGCTGCGCGCCTTCCGCGGGCTCGACGGTTATCACGGCGGAGACGCCCGCACTTGGCTGCTGGTGATCGTGCGCAACGTCTGCTACTCGTTTCTCTCGCGCACGCGCAACGTGCAGGAGGTCGTCGAGTTCGAGGAGGAGCAGCACTCGGGTGAGAGCGCAACGCCGGAAGCGTCGGTACTTCAGACCGCGGATGCTGCGGACGTCCGCCGCGCCATCGAGGAGTTGCCGACAGAGTTCCGCGAGGCGCTGGTACTACGCGAAATGGAAGAGCTTTCGTACAAGCAGATCGCGGAGATCACGGGCGCGCCGGTTGGCACCGTAATGTCGCGCCTGTCGCGAGCGCGCCAGCAGTTGCGGCAGCGACTGCAGAAGCAGGCGGGAAAGGGAGCATGAGCATGCAATGTGAAGATGCGCGGCCGCTGATCGAACTCTATGCCGACCGCGAACTCGACGTCTCGCGCGCGGTGGAGGTCGAGCGCCATCTCGAAACGTGCAGCGCGTGTGCCGAGCAACTGAAGCAGGCGAAGTCCCTCGCGAGTGTCGTGCGAAGCAGCGGCGTTTACGGCACGATGCCTGCGAGTCTTAACGCGCGCGTGCACAGCGCAATCCTCGAAGAAGCCGGAGTGCGCGAACAGCCACGCCTCATCACTCCACCGAAGCGAGAGCGCGTCGCCTGGTGGAGACCGCTAGGCATCGCGGTTGCCGCTGTCCTGATCCTCGCGGTCTTCGCGTGGCACTGGCTACCAACGCGCCCGGCAAACTCCGAGCAGAACACGCTGCTCGCGCAGGAAATGCTCGACAGCCACGTTCGCTCGCTCATGGCCGATCACCTCTACGATGTGCCCTCCACCGACCAGCACACGGTGAAGCCATGGTTTGATGGCAAGCTCGACTTCGCGCCGCCGGTCGTCGATCTCACCAGTGATGGCTTCGAACTCGCCGGCGGACGCCTCGACTACATCGATGGCCGCCCCGTGGCAACCGTCGTTTATCGCCGCCGCAAGCACGTCATCAATCTCTCGATGTGGCCCGAGAGCACGACCGCTCCCCTCAGCGCAACCATGCGCAACGGCTACAGCCTCCTCCACTGGAAGAACGGCTCACTGGAGTTTTGGGCGGTGAGCGATCTCAATCCGCAGGAACTGCGAGAGTTTGTCGGGTTGATCCAGGCGAAGGCGCGCTGAGCTTACTTCGACTTCTTGTGCACCGGCTTCTTCGGCGCAGGTGCAGGCGGCGCAACCGGTTCGGGCGCAGGTTGCTGTGCGACTTGTTCGGGAGTATCGGCTAACAGTTTCTTGAAGAAGTCGAACGGGATCACTGCGCTGATGGTCGCCGTTGCGCCGGTCTGTTCGACCTTGATGTTGTCGAACGCGTCCTTCACGTCCTTGTCGTTGCCGTTCACGCCAACATTCGTCTCGACGCCCTTGAAAAGCGCGAGGAAGACGTCGGTCTTCTGCTTGAACTTCTTGGCGTCGTTTTCACTCGGCGTGAACAAATCAGCCTGCACGTGCACGGAAGTGAGCGCGCGCGCGGAGAGCACAATTGTCGTGTTCGCCGGAACGAACAACGACGCATCTCCGGGCAAGAATGGCGAGCTATGTTCACCGGCAGTGTTGGTGCGCAGGATCGTCCACAGCACACTGCCGATGGGCACATTCTTGTAGAAGCTGCGTACAAGGCTCGGTCCGCCGACCGGCAGCGCCGAGGCACGATAGCGATCGATGATGCCGTGAATGTCCTGCGATCCGTCAACGTTGGAAGCCGCGACCGTATCCACCGACAAAATCGCGACACGAACCGTCCGCCCTTGTAGCGGAATGCTGTAAACCGAAGCTCCGCGGTACTGATCGGCATCGTTGGCGCGAGCCTTCAGCCATCCGGTTAGTTTCTCGGAATTGAAGCGGCCAACGAAGATCCACGAGAAGCGGGTCGCCGGCGGAACGGTATCCGGCCCCATCGCGCCCACTAGTGCGCCGTGTTCGGAAACCGCAGCTTCATCCAAGTCGCGCTCGAACTCAAAGCCGGTCTGATTGACGAAATCCTGGTAATCGGGGTCGCGCCCCTTCTGGGGTTCCTTCCCGAAGTTACTGAAAACACGGACTGGTTTGAGGTTTGCGTAGAGGATGGCATCGCCGTCAGGCAGCAGGCGGGCCGGCTCTGGGGCAGCATGTTTGCGTAGGTAGAGGGCGCCGCCGATGGCGGCCAGGATGACGAGAACGGCGACAGCAATCCAGATTTTCGATCTTCGAGATTTCATCGAGTGAGCGCCGGGACAGGGCTAAAATTCGCCGCGGCGGCAGGTAGTCAAGTTCGTGGATTCTGCGCTAAAATCATAAAGTACCCGCATGATAGCACTCCGGCGGTTGCGGAGTGCGCTCGCAGAATTTCGGCTTCCCGAGAGCAGCGAGTTTGCGATCATAATTCGTAGTTTCGGTGCGATCACGGAGAGGTGCGCTCGGGCGGAAGCTCGGTTGCGTGGCCAGTTTCCGTGTGTTACCCTTTATTTCTTGCCCGTGCTTCGAGTTGATTTCAGGGAGCTTCTGCCGATTTCGGTAGGGTGTTTCCGAGTGCTGGCGTAGCTCAGCTGGTAGAGCATCTGATTTGTAATCAGAGGGTCGGGGGTTCAAATCCCTTCGCCAGCTCCAAAAGATTGTGGCCCGGCATGCCGGACCGTTCGGTAGTAAAACGCGCAGCGCTTCAAGAGGACGCCTCCAGTAGAGAACCTTCCGGCAGCACCAGTTGCGTGCGGAAGTATGTGATCCGCGGTAATTGGCATGACTCCCACAAGTGAACGCGAAGGCAGTAGAAACGCGAAGCGCGTCTTCGCGGGCCGTAAGGCTGAGTGGTCTTTGAAAGTTTTAAACAGTCCGGATTCCCAGCGTTCCCGGTTTCGCTCGGAAATGGTATGTGCACAGGTGGCCGAGTGGTTAATGGCAGCAGACTGTAAATCTGCCGCTCCCAGGAGCTACGGAGGTTCGAATCCTCCCCTGTGCACCAGGATTCTTCCATGAGCCGCCTGCAGATTGCGCTCGGTGTATATGCGCTGCTCGCGGTGGTGGCGTGGTTCACGCTGTCCGATCAACGCTTCCGCTACCTGACGATCGCATTCCTGGCCTTCTTTGCGATTCGCGTGGTGACGACGAGCATGCGGCAGAAGCTTGAATCGCAAGACGACAAGGACAAGCAAGACCCGGACGAGTAGCAGCGACGGTTTTGTATCAGGGCACGATTTTAGTCGTGCCGCAAAGGTCGCAAATGGAGTGGGGCTTTAGCCCCTGCGGAAGGGCGGGAGTAACTCAGTGGTAGAGTCACAGCCTTCCAAGCTGTTGGTCGCGGGTTCGATTCCCGTCTCCCGCTCCAGACTGTGACGAGTAGTGCGGGCCGATGTAGCTCAGTTGGTAGAGCACTCCCTTGGTAAGGGAGAGGTCACCAGTTCAATCCTGGTCATCGGCTCCAGAGTTTTGCAATACATCCCCACGTCGCCGGAAAAACACGGCGATCCCGGAAACGAGATCGATGTCGCAAGTGGGTTACGAGCAGGCAAGCATTGCAATCGAGCGTCCCGAGGCTTTCTCGGCGCTCCGTTCGTCGGTTGAGCGTACGTTCTCGCCGGCGAATGTGGAGAAGTTTTTGAAGAAGCTGGTTTCGAAAAGCGTGAACGTCCGCGATTTCGAAGCCGTTTTGCAGAAGAAATTGCTCGAGCAGGTCGATGCAACATTGGCCAGCTCGGGAACCACGGCGGTTTCGTTGTGGCAGCAGTTGACGGTAGCGGACCAGGGCCAGATGCGTGAGTTTTACCTGACCCGGCTCGAGGAACTGGATAACGGACTGCGAAAGAAGTACAACAAAATTTATCGGTATTACTAGGTGACAGACGATGGCGAAAGAGAAATTTGACCGCAGCAAACCGCACGTGAACGTTGGCACGATTGGGCACATTGACCACGGGAAGACGACGTTGACGGCGGCGATCACGAAGGTGTTGTCGAAGCACAACCCGAAGATTGCGTTCCGTTCGTTCGATTCGATCGACAACGCACCGGAAGAGCGCGAGCGCGGTATCACGATTGCGACGGCGCACGTGGAGTACGAGACGGCGAACCGTCACTACGCCCACGTCGATTGCCCGGGCCACGCTGATTACATCAAGAACATGATCACCGGCGCGGCGCAGATGGATGGCGCGATCCTGGTGGTAGCGGCGACCGACGGTCCGATGCCGCAGACGAAAGAGCACGTGCTGCTTGCCCGCCAGGTAGGCGTCCCCTACGTGGTGGTGTTCCTCAACAAGTGCGATGCCGTCGAAGACGCCGAACTGATCGACCTGGTCGAGATGGAAGTGCGCGAGTTGCTGAACAAGTACGGGTTCCCCGGCGACGACCTCCCGGTAGTTCGTGGTTCGGCCTTGGGTGCACTGAACGGTGAAGCGCAGTGGGAAGCCAAGATCGATGAGTTGATGGAAGCAGTGGACAAGAACATTCCGCTGCCGGCGCGCGACATCGACAAGCCGTTCCTGATGCCGATCGAAGACATCTTCTCGATCTCGGGCCGCGGCACGGTGGTTACCGGCCGTATCGAGCGTGGCAAGGTGAAGGTGGGCGAGGAAGTGGAAATCGTAGGCTTCCGCGAGACCCGCAAGACGGTAGTGACGGGCGTCGAAATGTTCAAGAAGCAGCTGGACGAAGGTCTGGCTGGCGACAACGCCGGGTTGCTGCTCCGCGGTATCGGTAAAGACGATGTGGAGCGCGGCATGGTGTTGGCGAAGGGTGGATCGATTACCCCGCACACCAAGTTCAAGGGCGAAGTTTACGTGTTGAGCAAGGAAGAAGGCGGGCGTCATACCCCGTTCTTCAAGGGCTACCGTCCGCAGTTCTACTTCCGCACCACGGACGTGACCGGTGTAGCGACCTTGCCTGCAGGCACGGAGATGGTGATGCCGGGCGACAACGTAGCACTGGAGATCGAGTTGATCACGCCGGTAGCTATGGAAAAGGGCTTGCGCTTCGCGATTCGTGAAGGCGGCCGTACCGTCGGCGCGGGCACCATCAGCGAGATTATTGCGTAGTTCGTGGTTTCCCACCCTCCCTTTGGGAAGGGTGGGGCACTCAGATTCAACTTCGAAGAGAGATCTTCGATATCCGGGCTTCGACCCGGACAAGGCTCGGTGAAAGCCGAGCAAATACAAAAAGGAGCTGTAACCAACAATGCCCCGCGAAATCATTCAGCTGCAGTGTGGAGATTGCAAAGACAAGAACTACTCCACCACCAAGAACAAGAAGACGACTACTGGCCGCCTCGAGTTCAGCAAATTCTGCCGCAAGTGCCGCAAGCATACTTCTCACAAGGAAGTGAAATAGGCAGCTCGGCTGTCGCAGTACAGGGGCGTAAGCTCAACGGCTAAACTGCCGGTCTCCAAAACCGGACTTGGGGGTTCGAATCCCTCCGCCCCTGCCAGAGATTGAGCGCGCACAGCGCGCGAGTGAGTGAGAAGGATATGGCAAAGCAGGCAGTAGTCACCGCCGACGAGAGCAGCCTGGGCAGCAGGATGAAGAGCTGGCCGCAGCGCACCAAGTCGTTTTACAACGACGTGCGCACGGAAATGAAGAAGGTCAGCACGCCTTCGCGCAAGGAAGTGCAGTCCACCACGGTAGTCGTAATCATCACCGTGTTCATCTTCGGCCTGTACTTCTGGTTGGTGGATAACGCGATCGGCAAGGGCATCGATTACATGTTTACGTACTTCAAGCACCACTAAGAACTGACTATGGACGAGACGAACAACAACGCGGAAGTGCAGCCGACGCCGGACGGCCAACCCCTGCAGAACCCGAACATGAAGTGGTACATCATCCACAGCTACTCGGGTTTTGAACGCAAGGTGAAGGAGTCGCTGGAGTCGCGCATTCATGCCTTCGGACTCGAGGGCAAGATTGGCCGCGTACTGATTCCGACCGAGTCGGTGACGGAAGTCCGGGGCGGCAAGAAGTACACCAGCGAGCGCATGTTCTATCCCGGCTATGTACTGGTCGAGATGGACATGGATGACAACGTGTGGCACGTGGTGAAATCCACGCCGCGCGTGACCGGATTTGTCGGAACCGGCCAGCAGCCCACGCCGCTCAGCGAAGAAGAAGTGCAGCAGATCGTCTATCGCGTTGCCGACAGCCGCGAGAAGCCGAAACTCAAGGTCAAGTACGAAAAGAACGAGACTGTGCGCATCAGCGAAGGTCCGTTCGCTACGTTCCAGGGAGTTGTGGACGAAGTGAACGAAGACAAGGAAACGCTGAAAGTCATGGTCACGATCTTCGGACGTTCGACCCCTGTAGAACTCGAGTTCGGTCAGGTCGAAAAGGTACTTACGTAGGTTTGTGAAAGAGGCGGCTTTGCGCCGCCGCGATTTGTATCAGGGCAGCGCTTCAGCGCTGCCGAAAGAGATCAGAGTTTGAGGGGGCTTTAGCCCCTGAGGTACAGAAGGATCCGCAATGGCAAAGAAAGTAACTGGACAAGTCAAACTGCAGATCGCCGCAGGCAAGGCAACGCCGGCCCCGCCGGTCGGCCCGGCCCTCGGCCAGGCGCAGATCAACATCATGGAGTTCTGCAAGCAGTTCAACGCGAAGACTGCGAGCAAGGACCTCGAGGGATTCACTATCCCGGTCGTCATCACCGTTTATAACGATCGCAGCTTCACCTTCGTGACCAAGACCCCGCCGGCCTCCGACCTTCTCCGCAAGGCCGCTGGCGTAGCCAAGGGCTCGGGCGTGCCGAACAAAGACAAGGTCGGCAAGGTCACCGAGAAGCAGGTCGTAGAGATCGCGAAGCAGAAGATGCCTGACTTGAACGCCGCCTCCGTCGAAGCTGCGATCAACAGCATCAAGGGCACCGCGCGCTCGATGGGCATCGATATCGTCCCGTAAGATTTGTATCAGGGCGCGACTTTAGTCGTGCCGATCGGGCCAAAGAAGTTCGGGGGCTTTAGCCCCTGAGTCGTAAACCACGGCACACCAACGTAACGGTGCGCGGTGGAAGACAAGGAGCAACATGGCAAAGCCAGGTAAGAAAATCGAAGCGGCGCGCAAGCAAGTCGAAGTGCGTCCGTACGCTTTGCAGGACGCAGTTCCTCTCCTGCAGAAGGTGAAGTTCGCCAAGTTCGACGAGACCGTCGACTTGACGCTTCGTTTGGGTGTCGACCCGAAGCATGCTGACCAGATGGTCCGCGGCACGGTCGTCCTGCCCCACGGTCTGGGCAAGACCAAGATTGTGTTGGTCATCGCCAGCGGTGAAAAGCAGCGCGAAGCCGAAGCGGCCGGTGCTGATTTCGTCGGCGGCGAGGACATGGTCGAGAAGATCGCGAAAGAGGGCTGGACCGATTACGACGCGGTGATCTCGACGCCCGACATGATGCGTTCCGTCGGTAAGTTGGGTAAAGTGCTCGGTCCCCGCGGCCTGATGCCGAACCCGAAGACTGGCACCGTCACCACTGACGTTGCCTCGGCCGTCCGCGAAGTGAAGGCCGGTAAGGTTGAGTTCCGCACCGACAAGACCGGATTGGTCCACGTTCCGGTTGGAAAGATTTCGTTTCCGCCTGACAAGCTGGTGGACAACGCCACGACCCTGATCACAAGCGTGGTCAAGGCCAAGCCGTCCGCCGCCAAGGGCAAGTACATCAAGGGCTGTTACCTCAGCTCTACGATGGGCCCTGGGATCTCCATTGACACGACTGCCATTGAGGCAGCGTCGAAGAGCTAGTCGAGCGCGAAGAGGATTCAGACATGGCAGTCACAAAAGCAAAAAAGATCGAAGTAACTGAGAAGCTGACCGAAGACTTCAAGAAGGCCAACCACGCCATCGTGGGCACCTTCAACAAGCTTACGGTCTCGAAGGACTACGAACTCCGCAAGGCAGTCCGCAGCGTGGGCGGCAAGTACTCGGTGGTGAAGAACACCCTCGCCGAGCGCGCCGCCAAGGGCACCAAGATCGAAGACGCCGTGAAGGGCCTGGCGGGCGTGACCTCGGTCGCGTTCACCGACGGCGATCCGGTCCAGCTCGCGAAGGTGCTCAGCAAGTACGCCAAGGACAACCCGGAGTATGAGTTCAAAGCCGGTGTGGTGGACGGAAAGGTCATCAAGCTCGCCGACATCGATGCCCTCGCCAACATGCCTTCGAAGGAAGAGCTTTACTCGAAGCTGCTCTTCCTCATCAGCGCCCCGGCGCAGCGTTTGGTCACGGTGATGAACGCAACCGGTCGCGACCTCGCCGTGGTTTTGAACCAGGGCGTGGAAAAGCAAAAGTTCTCGGGCGGAGAAGCACCCGCCCAGTAGTTAGAGCCGGCGAGAGCTTGCTCCCGCCGTGCCAAGGTTTGTTCAGGGCACGACTTTAGAGGTGCCGAAGTTTGTATCAGGGCACGACTTTAGAGGTGCGGAAGGTTTGTATCAGGGCACGACTTTAGTCGTGCCGAACGGGGCCGGCCGAATTTGGGCTTTAGCCCCTGCGGTACAAGGGTTCGGAGTCGCGAAAGTGGCTCCAAAAGGTTCCGTTATCTGTTGTTGGGACATGTTTAGATCGCCGGCTTTGTCTGGGCTGGTGCAGAGGTTGGGCTTACGTAACGCGGGGATCGCGTAACTGCCACCCGGAAGACCTCGAACATCGACCTCACGGGAAATAACGAAATCGCACAACGAATAACGAAAACAGAATTGGAGATACGGAAATGGCTGATTTAGCACAGTTGGAAGAACAGATTGTTGGTCTCTCGCTGCTTGATGCGGCAGAACTCGTAAAGAAGCTCGAATCGCGCCTCGGCGTCTCGGCTGCTGCGGCTGCCCCGGTCATGGTTGCCGGCGGCGGTGGCGCTGCTGCGGCTGCTCCGGTGGAAGAGAAGACGGAATTCACCGTCGTCCTGACCGCTGCGGGCGCAAACAAGATCAACGTGATTAAGGCAGTTCGCGAAGTCACCAGCCTCGGCTTGAAAGAAGCCAAGGACCTGGTTGACGGCGCTCCGAAGACCGTGAAAGAAGGCGTGTCGAAGGACGAAGCAGCGACCATCCAGAAGAAGTTCCAGGAAGCTGGCGCGACTGTCGAAGTCAAGTAGTTTGGGCTCAATGCGGCGGCAATCCTACGGGCTTGCCGCCGCAATCCCCTGAAAAAAGGGGCTTTGAATCTTTTCAGGGTTCCAACTCATCTTGTAATGAGGCAAGGTGAGCGTTAGACAACACGTTCTCCGTTACGTTTTGAGCGGGCGTATCGGGGCGCGATGGTTGCCGAGGAAGCGGAGCGGGACCTCCTCAGGGTCACCGCAGAATTCCCGGGCATCGTGGTTGCGGTTCGAAAGAACCGAGTGCGACACACCGAAGAAAATGGCGGACGGCCGACCCGGCGGATACGTGAGGCTCACACGTTCCGGCAGGCGGACGAGAACAGGCCAAAGAGATACTGGCGCGGGAAGTAAGAGTTCTGATTAAAGTTCGTGAAAGCGCGATGTTGGCGCCTGCGGGGAGCTTTGTCCCTACGGGCGCATACGTGTTTTCAGTCGCAAACCGTGTTGCCAGCACACGTTTTGCGTTTTCCTGTTCTTAAGAAGTGGCCGTGCCGCCGTGCAGATTTGCGCACCACAGGTTGGATGCGCGAGATTGCCGGTTGTGTCGTACCCGAGTTGATAGGCCAGCATCATTTGCCGTTCGTGAAGGTCCGTTGAGTAGCTTTTCGGTGCTCATCGTACCAGTTCCCTTTGTGAAAAAAACGGAAGGGCACACCCTCAGGAGTTATTAAATGGCAGAAAAGAAAATTGCCTTCCGCAACCGTCAAGACTTCTCGAAAATTCCGGCGACGATCCAGATTCCGAATCTGATCGAAGTGCAGAAGCGTTCCTACGACCGCTTCCTGCAGATGGACCTGTTGCCGAGCGAGCGTGACGATGCGGGGCTTCAAGCGGTATTCCAGTCGGTCTTTCCGATCACGGATTTCCGCAATGTTTCCCAACTTGAGTTCGTGGATTACGCGATCGGCAACTGGGAGTGCAAGTGCGGTCACCTTAAGGGACTGCATCACCTGCGTACAACTTGTAAGAACTGCGGCGCGACCGTAGTAACCGATCCCTTCCACCCCGGCGACGTGCTCTGCCACAAGTGCGGCACGTTCAACGCCAACACGCCTGACTTCTGCAACAAGTGCGGCGACCCTGTCGGCTTGCAACTGAAGTACGACGTGGCGGAGTGTGAAGAGCGCGGCATGACCTATTCAGCTCCGCTGAAGGTCACCATGCGCCTCACCATCTTCGACAAGGACCCGGAGACGAACAACCGCACCATCCGCGACATCAAGGAACAGGAAGTGTTCTTTGGTGACGTTCCGCTGATGACCCAGAACGGTACGTTCATCATCAACGGCACCGAGCGCGTGATCGTCAGCCAGTTGCATCGTTCGCCCGGCGTCTTCTTCGAGACCGCAAACAACCGCACCTACTTCCTCGGCAAGATCATTCCTTACCGCGGATCGTGGGTCGAGTTCGAGTACGACCAGAAGAACATCCTGTACGTCCGCATTGACCGCAAGCGCAAGTTCCTGGGAACCATCTTCCTGCGCGCTCTCGGCCTGCGTACCGACGAGGACATTCTCCGCACGTTCTACACTGTCGATCGCATCGCGGTGAAAGACAAGAAGCTCTACTGGACGCTGGAGCCGGGCATCGAGCGCCCGACCAACCTCGTTGGGTTGAAGCTTTCGCACGCCATCAAAGCCAAGAACGGCGAAGAAGTCGCGCACTCTGGCCGCAAGGTCACAGCCTCGGTCCTAAAGGAAATCCAGAAGCACAAGATCTCGGAACTCGAGATCGAACTGGGTGATCTTGAAGGAGCGTACGTAGCTTCCGACGTCATCGACACCAACACCGGCGAAGTCCTGCTCGAAGCCAACCAGGAACTCACCGCCGACAAGTTGTCGAAGATGATCGACGCCGGCATCGGAGAAGTGAACGTATTCTTCCCCGAGCGCGACGACGTGGGCACCGTGATCAGCGCGACGCTGCGCCGCGATTCCGTCAAGACTCCGCAAGAAGCCTTGATCGAAATCTACCGCAAGCTGCGTCCGGGCGATCCGCCGACCCTCGACACCGCGACCGCGCTCTTCCACGGCATGTTCTTCGATGCCCGGAAGTACGACTTCTCTCGCGTGGGCCGCTTGAAGTTCAACATCAAGCTGTTCGACCGTCAGGACCCGACCGGACTCGACAAGCGCACGCTGGATCCGGATGACTTCTACCACACCATCCGTTACCTGCTGAAGCTGCGCCGCAATCTCGGCGCGGTGGACGACATCGATCACCTTGGCAACCGCCGCGTCCGCGCTGTGGGCGAACTCCTCGAGAACCAGTTCCGCATCGGCCTGGTCCGCATGGAGCGCGCAATCAAGGAAAAGATGAGCGTGTACCAGGAAATGTCGACGGCCATGCCGCACGACCTGGTCAACGCCAAGCCGGTCATGGCTGCCATCCGCGAGTTCTTCGGATCCTCGCAGTTGTCGCAGTTCATGGACCAGACCAACCCGCTCTCGGAAATTACCCACAAGCGCCGCTTGTCGGCACTTGGCCCGGGCGGCCTTTCGCGTGAACGCGCCGGATTCGAAGTCCGCGACGTTCACCCGACGCACTACGGCCGTATCTGCCCGATCGAGACGCCAGAAGGTCCGAACATCGGCTTGATCTCGTCGTTGAGCTGCTATGCGCGGATCAATGACTACGGCTTCATCGAGTCGCCGTACCGCCGCGTAAAGGGCGGACGCGTGATCGACTACGTCCAGGTGACGCACGCCGGTGACAGCGATTACCGCGTGGGCGACAAGATGGAGAAGTCGGAAGCGCAGAAGGCGAACGAAGAGTTGCGCGGCCGCAAGAAGCGCGGCATCGAACTCGAGCCATACTCCTTCTACCTCTCCGCTTGGGAAGAAGATAAGTGGACGATCGCGCAGGCCAACGCCGAACTCGACGAGAAGGGAAAGATCACTTCCGAACTCGTCAACGCGCGTAAGGCCGGCAACTTCGTGTTGATCAGCCGCGATGACATCGATTACATCGACGTCAGCCCGAAGCAGCTCGTTTCCGTCGCTGCCTCGCTGGTTCCGTTCCTCGAACACGACGACGCCAACCGCGCTCTCATGGGCGCGAACATGCAACGTCAGTCCGTGCCGCTGCTCCGCGCCGAGGCCCCGATCGTGGGCACCGGTATGGAAGGCGTCACCGCGCGTGATTCCGGCGCGGTCGTGCTCGCACGCCGCTCAGGCATCATTGACTCGGTCGACTCGGAACGCGTAATCGTGCGCGTTGAGGGCGAGCATCATCCGATGCAGCTCTCCCGTGAAGTTGGTAGCGATATCTACCAGCTCACGAAGTTCAAGCGCTCGAACCAGAACACTTGTATCAACCAGAAGCCCATTGTGAAGCAGGGCGATCACGTGAAGAAAGGCCAGGTCATTGCTGACGGTCCTTGCACCGACCACGGCGAACTCGGCCTCGGTCGTAACGTGCTCGTGTCCTTCATGCCATGGCGCGGTTACAACTTCGAAGACGCGATCCTCGTCTCCGAGAAGCTGGTCAAGGAGGACTACTACACCTCCGTCCACATCGAGGAGTTCGAGATCGAAGCTCGCGACACCAAGCTCGGTCCGGAAGAAATCACCCGCGACATCCCCAACGTCAGCGAATCTGCGCTGCGTGACCTGGATGAAAGCGGTGTGATCCGTATCGGCGCCCCTGTGAAAGCAGGCGACATCCTGGTGGGCAAAGTTACGCCGAAGGGCGAAACCCAGCTCACTCCGGAAGAGAAGCTGCTGCGTGCCATCTTCGGCGAAAAAGCCGGTGATGTCCGCGACGCTTCGCTCACCTGTCCTCCGGGCATCGAGGGCGTGGTTGTGGACGTCAAGATCTTCTCGCGCAAAGGCCAGGAAAAGGACGAGCGCGCCAAGCAGATCGAAGGCACCCAGATCGCGAAGTTGGAAAAGAACCTTGCTGACGAAATCCGCATTTTGACCGACGAGCGCTTGAAGCGTCTCGAAGGCCTGTTGGGCGCCAAAGTCGTGCAGGCTGATTTGCATGACGAGCGCACCAACAAGCGCCTCCTGACCAAGGACGCCGTCCTCGACCGCGAGACCATCGAGCGTATCTCGACGCGCAATTTGAAGCGCATCAAGTACGCCGACAAGGACCCGCGCGTCAACGAGCAGATCGACGAGATCGAGGAAATGACCTCGCGTCAGATCGATGTGCTGCGGAAGATCGTTCGCGAAAAGATCGAAAAACTGCAGAAGGGCGACGAACTGCCTCCCGGCGTGATCAAGCTGGTGAAGGTCTACATCGCCATGAAGCGCAAACTGAGCGTCGGCGATAAGATGGCCGGCCGCCACGGTAACAAGGGTGTCATCGCCCGCATTCTGCCCGAGGAAGATATGCCGTACCTCGAGGATGGAACGCCGGTCGAGATCGTCCTCAACCCCCTGGGCGTGCCAAGCCGTATGAACGTCGGCCAGATCCTGGAGACGCACCTCGGCTGGGCCGGACATGAACTCGGTAAGAAGATCGCCGAATTCATGGTCGAGAACTCGGAAGCCGGCCAGGTCCGCAAGCACCTCAAGCAGCTCTTCAAAGACACCGCGTTCGTCGACCACGTTACCGAGCTCGACGACGAGATGTTGCTGAAGGTTGCGAAGGGCATGCAGGATGGCGTCTTCTTCGGTTCCGCCGTGTTCGACGGTTCCACGGAAGCTGAGATCAAGTCGCTGCTCGACCAGGCAGGCCTGCCGACCTCCGGCAAAACCTTCCTGTACGACGGCATGACAGGCGATCGCTTCGAGCAGCCGGTAACGGTTGGCTACATCTACATGCTCAAGCTGTCTCACCTCGTCGACGACAAGATCCACGCGCGTTCGATCGGTCCGTACTCCCTCATCACCCAGCAGCCGCTGGGCGGCAAGGCGCAGTTCGGTGGTCAGCGTTTCGGAGAAATGGAAGTGTGGGCGCTCGAAGCTTACGGCGCTGCTTACATCCTCCAGGAACTGCTGACGGCGAAGTCCGATGACGTTTATGGCCGTACCAAGATTTACGAGGCCATCGTCAAAGGCGAAGCCGCGATCGAGCCGGGCGTTCCGGAATCGTTCAACGTGCTCATCCGCGAGTTGCAGTCGCTCTGTCTTGATGTTGAGTTGATCAAGACCAAAGAGAAAGCTGCTCCCGCGCCTGTAGCCGCCGACTAAGGGTGCCCCACTCTAGCGAAGCTAGGGTGGGGACGTTCCCTCGCTCTTTCAGTATTTGGAACTTTCCCTTCTTCCAGGAAACGTTCCAGCAAGTGATCCGGAAGACGCCAGCAGCGACGATGCGCTGCACGGATCCCCGCATTCGAGCCACAGGCAAGAACCCGCGGGGAAGGAGGACAATTTGTACCGTTCGAGCCCTTTCGACCTCGGAAGCAACATCACGGATTTCGACGCAATCCGCATCAGCCTTGCTTCGCCGGAAAAGATCCGGAGCTGGTCTCACGGTGAGGTAACTAAACCCGAAACCATCAACTACCGCACGTTCAAGCCCGAGCGTGATGGCTTGTTCTGCGCCCGCATCTTTGGCCCGGTCACGGACTGGGAATGTTTGTGCGGCAAGTACAAGCGCATGAAGCACCGCGGCGTTATTTGCGACAAGTGCGGCGTGGAAGTCACGCTCAGCAAGGTCCGCCGCGAACGGCTTGGCCACATCGAACTGGCCTCGCCCTGCTCGCACGTGTGGTTCTTCAAGGGATTGCCCAGCCGCATCGGCCACATCCTCGATATCTCGCTTCGCGACCTCGAGTCGGTGTTGTATTTCGAAGCCTATGTCGTGGTTGAGCCCGGCGACGCGCCCGTCAAAGAACGCGAAGTCATCAAGGACGAAACCAAGTTCCGCGAACTCGATCAGCAGTACCGTCCCACTGGTTTCAAGGCCCTCATGGGCGCCGAAGCCATTAAGGAATTGCTGAAGCGCGTGGACGCCGAATCGCTCTCGGTCGAACTCCGCGAGAAGATGAAGAACGAGACGTCCATCCAGAAGCGGCTCAAGTTCGCCAAGCGCCTCAAGGTTGCTGAAGCGTTCCGCAAGAGCACCAACAAGCCGCAGTGGATGATTCTCGACGTGATCCCGGTCATTCCGCCGGAGTTGCGTCCTCTCGTTCCACTCGACGGCGGCCGTTTCGCCACCTCCGATCTCAACGACCTCTATCGTCGTGTGATCAACCGTAACAACCGCTTGAAGAAGCTCATGGACCTGCATGCGCCCGAAGTCATCGTGCGCAACGAAAAGCGTATGTTGCAGGAAGCCGTTGACGCTCTCTTCGACAACGGACGTCGTGGCCGCGTACTCCGCGGTGCCAACAACCGTCCGCTGAAATCGCTCTCCGACACGCTCAAAGGCAAGCAGGGCCGCTTCCGTCAGAACCTGCTCGGCAAGCGCGTGGACTACTCGGGACGTTCGGTCATCGTGGTTGGTCCGGAGCTCAAACTCCACCAGTGCGGTTTGCCGAAGAAGATGGCGCTTGAACTCTTCAAGCCGTTCATCTATCACCGCCTCGAGCAGACCGGCCACTGCACCACGATCAAGCAAGCCAAGGAACTCGTGGAGCAGCAGGAACCGGTGGTTTGGGACATCCTCGAAGAGGTCATCAAAGACCACCCGGTGCTCTTGAACCGCGCCCCAACCCTTCACCGCCTCGGCATCCAGGCATTCGAGCCGGTGCTGGTGGAAGGCAAGGCGATCAAGATCCACCCGCTCGTCTGCACGGCATTCAACGCCGACTTCGACGGCGACCAGATGGCGGTGCACATTCCGCTCTCTCCGGAAGCTCAGATCGAAGCCAGCGTGCTCATGCTCGCTTCGCACAACATCCTGTCGCCCGCGTCAGGCCAGCCGATCACCGTTCCTACCCAGGACATGGTGCTCGGGATGTACTACCTGACCAAGGCGCGTCCGGGATCGAAGGGTGAAGGCCGCGCATTCGCGAACATTGAAGAAGTGCTGCTCGCGAAGGAAATGGGCGAAGTGGAAACGCTGACCCCGATCCGCCTGCGCTACACCGGCGACGTCATGGACCTGACCACTGCGTACGACGATCAGGACGTGACCCACACCGAGCCCGTGCCGTTCCAGCGTCAGTACATCAACACCACCGTTGGCCGCGCGATCCTGAACGACAATCTTCGCCGCGCCACCGCGGAGATGCCGTACATCAACGGCTTGCTGAAGAAGAAGGGCATTGGCAACCTGGTGAACTACGTGTACCTGCGCTTCGGTCTCGAGATCACGGTGCAGATGCTCGACCAGATCAAGTCGCTCGGCTTCCAGTACGCCACCCGTTCGGGTCTCTCGATCGGCATCGACGACATGGTCATCTCGCCGAACAAGGCGAAGGTCGTGAAGGAAGCCGAACAGACGGTGAACTCCGTACAGCAGCAGTACCTGGACGGCGCCATCACCAACGGCGAGCGCTACAACAAGGTTGTCGAAATCTGGTCGGCCATCACCGAAAAGGTCGCGGACGAAATGTTCGGCAACATGCAGCAAATGGACAAGGCCGGCGAGATCAACCCGATTTACGTCATGGCTGACTCCGGCGCTCGTGGTTCGAAACAGCAGATCCGTCAGCTCTCCGGCATGCGCGGCTTAATGGCCAAGCCGTCGGGCGAAATCATCGAGACGCCGATCACGGCGAACTTCCGTGAAGGCCTCACGGTGTTGGAATACTTCATCTCGACGCACGGCGCTCGTAAGGGCCTTGCGGATACCGCGTTGAAGACCGCCGACTCCGGCTACCTCACCCGCCGTCTCGTTGACGTGGCGCAAGACGTCATCATCAGCGAATACGATTGCGGCACGGTAGACGGTATCTACGTCAGCTCCATCGTCGAATCGGGCGAGATCATCGAGCCCCTGCGCGACCGCGTAATTGGCCGCGTCAGCCTCGAGAAGATCAAGGACTACGAAGGCAACGTCGTGGTCGACGTCAACCAGGAAGTCACCGAAGACCTCGCCAACGGCATCGCAGCCGCGGGTATCGAACGCGTCAAGATCCGTTCGGTGCTCACCTGCGAATCGAAGCGCGGCGTTTGCGCCCTCTGTTACGGACGCAACCTCGCCTCCGGCCGCCTGGTCGAGCTCGGTGAAGCTGTCGGCGTCATCGCCGCACAGTCCATCGGCGAACCTGGCACCCAGCTCACGATGCGTACCTTCCACATCGGTGGAACCGCGTCGCGAGTCTCCGAGCAGTCGCGTTTGGATGCCAAGAACAACGGAACCGCTCGCTTCCACAACCTCACCGTCGTCCGCGCCAAGGAAGGCCACCTTGTGGTGATGAACCGCAACGGAGCCATCACGGTCATCGACGAGAAGGGCCGCGAAAAGGAACGTTACGCAGTCGTGTACGGCGCAAAGCTCCGCGTCGAAGACGGCCAGCAGGTCAAACTCGGCCAGGTCATGGTCGAGTGGGACCCGTACACCTTCGCGATCCTCACGGAAATCGGCGGCGCCGTCGGGTTCAAGGACCTGCACGAAGGCCTCACGCTCCACGAGGAAGTGGACGAAGTCACCGGTCTCTCGCGCCACGTGGTCATGGATTCGCCGGATGAAAAACGTCAGCCGGCCATCGTGATCAAGGGCGCCAAGGGCACCAAGCGTTACCTCATGCCGTCGCGCGCTCACCTTATGGTGCTCGATGGTGAAGAGGTCTTCCCGGGCGATGTTCTGGCGAAGATCCCGCGCGAAACCACCAAGACCAAGGACATCACCGGCGGTCTGCCGCGTGTCGTGGAATTGTTCGAAGCCCGCAAGCCGCGTGAAACGGCCGTCATCAGCGAAATCGATGGCACCGTGAAGTTCGGCGAAGTGAGCAAGGGTCAGCGCAAGATCTATGTCGTTGCCGACGATGGTACCGAGCGCGAATACTCGGTTCCCCGCGGCGTTCACGTCAACGTGCAGGAAGGCGAACGCATCCAGGCTGGCGAACAGCTCATGGATGGCCCGCTCAACCCGCACGACATTCTCGCCGTCCTCGGTGAGAAGCAGTTGCAGTCCTACCTGGTCAACGAAATCCAGGAAGTCTACCGGCTGCAGGGCGTGAACATCAGCGACAAGCACATCGAAACGATCGTGCGCCAGATGATGCGCTGGGTGAAGGTCGAAGACGTGGGCGATACTAACTTCCTGCTCGAACAGCAGGTGGATAAGTTCCGCTTCCGCGCTGAGAACGAAGCTGCCATCGCTTCAGGAGGACGCCCGGCAACCGGCCGTCCGCTGATGCTCGGCATCACCAAGGCCTCGCTCTCTACCGACTCCTTCATCTCCGCGGCATCGTTCCAGGAGACCACGCGTGTGCTCACCGAAGCCAGCATCAACGGCGCGGTCGACCACCTGCGCGGCCTCAAGGAAAACGTCATCGTCGGCCGCTTGATCCCGGCCGGCACTGGCATGGAGTACTACCGCAACGTGGCTCTCTCGCCCGAACTTGAAGCGCAAGCGCAACAAGTTCAGGAAGAGGTACACCAGGCGTACGAAGAAGCCGAACGCGCGCTCGAGTTGCTCCGCAACGAAGGCGAAGACGAAACCGGCAACGAAGAACTCGTCGCCGAATAACCAGCTTCAATCCATCAAAGGGCGACCATTCGTGGTCGCCCTTATTTTTTGCTTTGGATTGCTGCGCGATCGCTTCGCTGCGCGGCAGAACCACTACTTCTGACGAGTCAAAGCCAGCCGGCACGCGGCTATCGTCAGGTCCTTATCGCCTTCGTCCTGGTGAATATGCAGGGTGCACGACTCTTCAAAATGGATCGACTTCGCCAAATGCTCTTCGTGTGCGTACCGCTTATTGCCGAAGGCAACGTCCCAGTCCGAATCGAACAAATGCATGCGCACGTGGAACAGGTTGAACCGGCTTCCCGACGCCTCGAACATGAGATCGAGCGTTTCCGCGTTCATCATCGAGTCAGGCACGCAATACCGATTGTCGTGGGCTTCGACTTCCTCGCGCTCCGAGCCGTCCGCGAAGGTAATCCGCGCCGGCGCATCCACCGGCTTCCCATCATCCACCAACGCCATCCGAAAACAATGCCCCGGCGGATCTTCGCCGCGAGCCGAGCCGCACGTAACAATCCAGCCAAACGCCAACCCACAAATCAAAATCCAGCTGAATCGCATTCGGACCAGTTCGCTCCTCGAGGATGCGAGTATACAAGCCCGCTTTACCCTCACGCTCCTCAGAAACCACAGGTTTGTAATCAGGGCATCGCTTCAATACCGCTGGCTTGTACCAGGGCATCGCTTCAATACCGTTGGCTTGTACCAGGGCATCCCTTCAATACCGTGGTTTGTATCAGGACATCGCTTCAATTCGTGCCTTGTATCAGGGCATCGCTTTAGCGATGCCGAAAAGGCTCCTAAAAAGACGGGCTTTAGCCCCTGCCCCAGCTTCGCGTGAGCCTCCCTATCCCCACTCCCCCACTACCGCCTCTTGTCATTCAGAGGAGCGCGCCAGCGCGACGAAGAATCTGCTGTTTCCGCAGGTGGCACATCAAACACTTTGTGCCACCTTGCTATAATAGTGTCACTGAGGTAAGCATGGCCCAAAGAGTGAAGGTCCGCATTGCCGCCAAAGGCCGGGTCGTGATCCCCGCCTCTTTTCGCGAAGCCTTAGGTTGGAAGGAAGGCGATGAGGTGCAGCTCACGGCTGATGAGCATGGCCTCCGCATCTCCACACTGGAAAACCGCATTGCGGAGGCACAAGAATACGTTCGTTCTTTCGTCCCGAAGGGGCGAAGCCTGTCTTCAGAATTGATCGAGGAGCGCCGTAAGGAAGCGCGCCGTGAGTAAGTGCGTCATCGACTCCTCTGCTCTCCTCGCGCTTCTTAACCAGGAGCCCGGATCCGAGCAATTGCCTCCAGCGCTTATGCAAGGCGCCATCATGAGCTCCGTGAATGCGGCTGAGGTTCAGGCCAAGCTTGTCGCAGCGGGCGGCGATCCGGACCAGTCGTGGCAAATCGTCGTCGGTCTCGTGCCCATCCTCGCGACGTTTGAAGAGGAGCATGCCAAGGCCGCCGGAACACTCGTCAAACAAGCAAAGGCCCTCGGCTTGTCTCTCGGAGACCGGGCCTGCCTCGCCCTTGGCCTTGCCCTTCGGCTCCCCATCTACACCACGGATCGAATTTGGACAAAGGCAAAACTCGGCGTGCGCATCCATCTGCTTCGCTGACTCACACCAGGGTCTCGCGTCGTCCGGCTCTTCAGGTCCTACGTCCGCAAGCGTGAGCGCCGGAAGTGCCAGCGCTACCACCACCCTCTCTTGTCATTCAGAGGAGCGCGTTTGCGCGACGAAGAATCTGCTGTTTCTGCGCTTCTGTCATCCTGAGCGAAGCACGCGCAGCGTGCGCAGTCGAAGGACCCCTATGGTCGCTATACTATTTCGGTGACGCTCACCCTGAATCCCATCGGCCAAGTCCGCTCCACCCTCACCGACCGCAAAAACGCCCCCCGCCAGCCCGACGAAAACGCCCCCGACGCCTGGCTCGAACTCGATCCCAAATACCGAGAAGCCCTCCTCGGCATGAACCCCGGCGACAAGATCATCGTCCTAACCTGGCTCCACGAATCTCGCCGCGAGACGCTCCAGGTCCATCCACGCCGCATCCCCAACGCACCCCTCACCGGCGTCTTCGCCACCCGCTCTCCCGACCGTCCCAACCCCATCGGCCTCCACGAAACCACGGTCCTCGAGATCACCGAACGCGGCATCCACGTCTCCGCTCTCGAATGCATCGATGGCACGCCTATCGTGGACATCAAGCCCGTACTCTGCCCGTAGCACTGTGACCCGTCGCACGACGATCTGTGCCGCAGCTCACTGATTTTCTTGCGCACCCTCATGGATTATGACCATGTGGGGCATTCCCAATAGTTTGGCTGGTTCTTTGAAAACTCTGCGCTTCTGTGGTGAATTCGATCGTTAATCGCGGGATAAGTCCTTATTCCAGAATATTTTGCCTATAACCCGTTTAGATGGAAGAATTTGCAGACTATGTATCAGTTAAGTCGCCTGTTTTGAGGATTTTGCATTTTTTGGAAGGGGAGGGGGGTACTTTACCGTTAACGGTACAGACCGGGCAGTCACTGACACTCCACGCGTCGCAAGTGGTCACAACTTCGACAAGAGCCAAGCCGCCCATGCACGTGTAAACTGAGGCAGTTTTCCCGCGATGCGCGACTTCCTCGACCATCTTCGGCGGGCCCTCTGGCGCGCCTTCCAGCACGACGCCTTCGCCGTCGCGAAGGGGGCGGCCTACTCCGCCATCCTCACGCTCTTTCCCGCCGTCCTGGTCGTCGCCTCCACCCTCACGCTGTCGCACACCACGGCCGCGTTCGTCCGCGAAATTTCCTATGCCGTCGGCCGCATTCTCCCCGAAGGCACGGCCTCCGCCGTCCAGGAGTACTTCGAGGGCGAGCACCCGATCCCGATGAAGTTCCTCATCACCACCGCCATCCTGACCCTCTGGACCGCCACCGGCGTCATGATTTCGTGGATGGAAGGCTTCCGGAACGCCTACCAGTTGCAAAAGACCTGGGGCCTGATCCAGGAACGCATGGTCGCAATTTCCCTCGTGCTCATGGCCGGCGGCCCCATGGCCTTCGCCTCGTTCCTCGTAGCGTTCGGCCTCCAAATCGAGAACTGGATGATCTTCCACGCCGGCCGCGAACTTGGAATGTACATCCTCCTCATGTGGTCGCTGGTGCGCTGGCTGATCGCGACGGTCACCAGCATCGCCGTCATCGCGCTCATCTACCACAACGGCGTCCCGCGCACCCAACCCTGGCACCGGGTGCTCCCGGGCGCCGTGCTTGCCACCGCGATGTGGTTCGGCTCCACGGTCCTCTTCGGTTGGTATATCCGGAATTTCGCCCACTACGACGTGATTTACGGCTCGGTCGGTACCGCCATCGCGCTGCTGATCTGGTTATATTTGATTTCGATGGTGGTGCTGGTGGGTGCCGAGTTTAACGCGTTGCGCAATCCGCGTTTCCTCTTCGGAGCGCACTCGGAATTGAAAGCCACCGAAGTACCTGTAGAAGAGCCCGCGAAACGGAAATAGACATCGAATGACTTTCTCGTATAACGCCTTCACCGAGCCCGCCGGCGAACACACCGCCACTCATCGCCGTGCCAAGATCGTTTGCACCATCGGCCCCGCCTGCAATACCGAGGCCGCGATGCAGGAGCTGATGCGCGCCGGCATGGACGTCGCTCGCTTGAATTTTTCGCATGGTACGCACGACGAGCATCTCGTGGTCATCCAGCGCCTGCGTAAAGTTGCGGCCGAGGAGCAGCGCTCTATCTGCATCCTGCAAGACCTGCAAGGTCCCAAGATCCGCACCGGATTGCTCAAAGATCACAAGCCCGTGATGCTCGAAACCGGCAACACGGTCACGATCACGCCGCGCGACATTGTCGGCGATGCCTCGCTGCTCGCAACCACCTTTCAAACCCTCGCCCTGGATGTGCAGCCTGGCTCGCGCATCCTGCTCTCCGACGGCAAGATTGAACTCAGCGTCAGTCGCATCGAAGGCGCCGATGTCGAGTGCCACATCGTGAACGGCGGCGAACTCAAGGAGCACCAGGGCATCAACATTCCCGGCGCGATCCTCAGCATTCCTGCGCTCACCAATAAAGACCTCGAAGATCTCGCGTTCGGTCTGAAAAACGGCGTGGATGCCGTTGCCATCTCATTCGTGCGCACCGCCAACGATCTCAAGCAAGTGCGCAACGCGATCTCCGAGCACCAGGGCAATGTCTTCGTCATCGCTAAGCTCGAAAAGCCCCAAGCTATCGAGCACTTGGAAGAGATCTTCAATGAGACCGACGGTGTCATGGTTGCGCGCGGCGATCTCGGCGTCGAAGTGCCGCCCGAAAAAGTGCCAGTCCTTCAGAAGCACATCATCAAGCGCTCGCAGAGCCGCCGCATTCCCGTCATCACCGCGACACAGATGCTGGAGTCTATGATCGACAATCCGCGCCCAACGCGCGCCGAAGCCAGCGACGTGGCCAACGCCATCTTCGACGGCACCGATGCCGTCATGCTCTCGGGCGAGACCGCCAGCGGCAAGTATCCCCGCGAAGCCGTGGCGATGATGGCACGCATCATTACGGAAGCCGAGTCGCACTGCCTCGCCGAGGGCCGTCGCCGCCGTCACGAAGACCACAAGAACACCATCTCTGAGGCCGTGTGCGATGCGGTTTCGCACGCCGCCGAAGACCTCGACATGCTCGCGATCGCCATCTATACCGAATCGGGCAACACGGCGCGCATCCTCTCCAAGCATCGCCCCAAGCCGCCGATCTACGCCTTCTCGCACCTCGACACCGTGATCAACCGCCTGAACCTGTTTTGGGGAGTGCATCCGGTACAGTGCGAGCCTTTGCGTTCCTCAAAAGAAATGATTCTCTACGCCGAACAGTTACTTCTCGGTGCCCACCAGGTGGCTGCGGGAGATATCATTGGAGTCGTTGCGGGCACGCGTTCCACATCAGGTTCTACGAACTTCATGCGCCTGCACGTGATTGGCAGCGAGTCCGAGGAAGAGCGACCGCCCGCGGAGAACGCGCCGCCGATGAAGAAAGAGATTCGATGAACAAAGAGATCCTGGCCCTTGCCATCCTTGAACCATTTCCCGGAAAAGAAGACGAATTAGTCGAGATGCTGCGCGAACTCTACGCGCTCCTCTTCCGCAAGGGCTACAGCCGCGACGTCCTCTACCGCAATCCAAAGCGCCCCGGCAGCCTCATCCACCTGCGCTACTGGACCTCGGCCGTCTCTCGCGACGACGCACAGCAAGACCCGGAGGTCCATAAATTTTGGCTCCGCCTGCCGGAGCTCTGCACGCTGACAACTGTGCAGGAAGAGCTCGAAACCGTGGTCGAGTTCAAGTAGTAGAGTCAATCTCCTAACTCGTCCTACGATAGAAAAATTGCGACAACCGGCGCGGTTCCATGCTCCAAGCTACGAGTACAAGGAGCAGCTCATGCCTCTCGTTGTCGTGCACATGATCGCAGGCCGCCCGACCGCGTATCGCCACAAGGTTGCCGATGTCATCTACCAGGCAATGCGTGACACGCTGAATGTTCCCAATGAAGACCGCTTTGAAATCATCAACGAAGTTGAACCCGATGACTTCACGTTTAGTCCAACTTACCTTGGCATCGAGCGAACGGACGAAGGCATGTTCATCCAGATCACGCTCAACTCCGGCCGCACCCTCGATCAGAAGAAAGCGTTCTACAAAGCCGTCGCCGACGGCCTGCACCAGCAGGTGCATGTCCGCAAGCAGGACGTCCTGATCAACCTCGTCGAAGTTGCGAAAGAAAACTGGTCGTTCGGAAATGGCGAAGCGCAGTACGCCGGCTAGCTTCGGCTCGACAGCACGTACATATTCCCGTCGACATCTTTAAAGATCGCCGATGTGCCCCAGTGTTCGGTCTTCGGGTCCTGCGCGAACTCCACGCCTTTGGACTTCATCGCTGCCGCCGTCGCGAAGACGTCATCGCACCAGAACGAAAGCGGCTGGAAGCCGCCGATGCGGTCTTCGTGTCCTGGCGGCGTGAAAAGCGTGATACCGGTCTCTGCGCCGGGAATCTTCAGCTCGATCCAGCGCTGCTTGTCGTTGAAAGGCTGGTCTGTCGCCACTTTGAATCCGAGCTTTTCGGTGAAGAACTTAAGCGAAGCGTCCTGATTGCGCACCGGGATGCTGACAAATTTCAATCCGCGAATCATCTTTGAAATCTCCTTCGTGTGGAGGGCAGAATATCTGTGCGGCCCGCGGTTTTGCAATCAGGCAGGCGATGCTATAGTAGCCGTCGGTACAGCAACCATGCCGAATATCGATCCCTATGTAACCGATGTCCTGATGCGCGACCTCGTCGGTCACGACCATCGCCCGGTATGTTTTCTTGTGTACCTATGGCTCGCTGCTGAGCAGGAGCAGCGCACGCGACCGGTGCAGGTCAGTTATCAGGAACTGGCCGAGTCGGTGGGAGTGTCGAAGAGCTCTGCACAGGCGGCGGTGCGTTGGCTCGCAAAGCGAAAGCTGCTGGAGATTGAGAAAGAGAACGCCACGGCTGTACCCGTCTATGCGGTACAGATGCCGTGGCGTAGCCGTTCCAGAAAGTCGAAGACTTAATTCACCCATCCACCGCCGGACGATTGGCCATTGCCTTTGTCGTCTTTGCTGTTTGGGTCTTTGAAGTTTCCGTACTGGTCGAAGTAGTCCTCGCGCTTGTGCTGGCGCATGTAGACTTCGAACTTCTTCTTGGCGCGGTTACGCTTCCAGCGATAATACGCGTTGCGTATCCCGTAATACTGTTCGGAAACCAGGGACTTCGCTCCGCGTCGCGCAAAGGCCTTGATGTAGATGTAGCCGAAAATCAGTCCGCCGAGATGGGCGGCGTAGGCGATCGAAGCACCCGACGTGCCGTTGCTCTCCGACAAAGCGAATGCGAGCGTGACCACAACCAGGATGCCGACGAGATACTTCGCCTTCACTTTGAACGGGAAGGGAAGCATATAGATTTCCTGGTCTGCGTGCAGTACGCCAAACGCGATCAGGATGCCATACACACCTGCCGAAGCACCGATCGTCGGCAAGAGTGGCGAGATACCCAGGATTCCGGTGTAGGAGACGGCTACAGTCGTGAGCGCTCCGCCTACTACGCACCAGAAGTAGAACGACAAAAATCGCCGGGTGCCAAAGTCGCCTTCGATCTGAGATCCGAACATCCAAAGGCCCAGCATGTTGCCGAACAAGTGCATACCGCCGGCATGAAGGAACGAATACGTGACCAGTTCATACACGTGGCCGTGCAGTACGTTGAATGGAACGAGCGCGGCATAGGCCAACAGGTGGAGCGGTCCACCCATCTTCGCAAGCGAGAGCAACTCGATCACGAAGAACACGCCAACATTGATTCCCAACAGCCAGGTCACTGCCGGCGTAAACGGCGGCAGGCTCAATTCCATTCCCGATGTGCGTCGCATTCTTTCTAAACCTTCTTCACTAGCCTACCTCTCCGGCGGAGGAATTACGACTGGGCTCTTCAGCCCGTTCTTGCCCACGGCGCGGATCCCGAAAATGACGTTGTCTTTCGACACGTCGATCTTGGCGCTGTTCGCATCGGCTGGGAAGCCCTTCGATTCTTCCCAATCGGGCGATGAAGTGTTGCGCCAAACCACCTCGTAGCCCGTCGCGAGCCCGCCCGGCGAGGGCTTCCACGTAATCGTGGTGCCGTTCTCCAGGTCTTTGGTCTGTAACCGGGCATTGTCTGGAGGAGCAGGCGCCATCGCCAGTGTAGCCAGCGTAATGGCATTCAACCGCGCGACGTTGGCAACGTACTCGAAGTCCACGAACTTCGGCAAATCACCATATTCGATGCCGTTTTCCGTCCGCAGGTTCTGGTGCTGATGGTGGAAGTCCTCACGCCATTCCGTGAACCGGACGGCGGCAAATCCTTCCATATTGAAGCTGCTATGGTCCCCACCGCGGAGGAAGCGATCGCGGCGGTAGATCAGTGTCGGTTGAAAGGTTTTCGGCAAGTCGGCCTTGCCCACTTCACCGACGTAGCGCGCCAGTTCGCGCGACGGCGAGTCATTCTCCGTACCAGTGGCGCGGATCAACCTGAGGTCGGCTTCCGTAGCGTTTGCGGGAACGCCTTCGGAGAACACCCGCACCGTGTGCGGGTTCTGCGTCGTATCGCCCGGTGTTTTGTTGCCGCCGACGATGTCGTTATTCAACGCTGCTTCGATCTGCCAGCCTTGCGCGCGCGCCATCTTGGCGAAGTGTTTACTGCCATTCAGTCCCTGCTCTTCGCCCGCGACGGTGAGGAAGATGATCGTCGCCGGAAACTTGTGCTTGCTCAGCACTCGCGCACATTCGAGCGAAACCGCCGTTCCGCTGCCATCGTCATTGGCTCCTGGCGCGGGATCCGTGGTGTTCTCGTTCGTCGAATTGCGTGAATCGTAATGTCCGGTGACGAGCACGATGCGGTCGGCATTCGCCGGGTCCGTGCCCTTCAGAACCGCGTAAACATTGGTAATTTGTGTGGGCTTCGGGATGCGGTCCATGGGACTTTCGGTGAAGTCGTCCGTCTTTACCTCGAGACAACCGCCGCATTCTTTCGAGTAGCGCTCGAATTCGCTCTTGATCCATTCGTGCGCCGCGGTAATGCCTTTACCGCTATCGGCAGGTACATCCGACGAAAGCGTGGAACGGTTGCCGAAACTTACGAGCTTGTTGATGTTGGCCTCGATCTGCTTTGCTGAAACATCGCGCAGTATTGCCTGGATTTCCGGCGATACTTGAGATGGTTTCTTCACTGGCTTGGACTGGGCAACGGCGGATACGCCGCTGAACATCACAAGCCCGCAACCAATAGCGTTGGCAAGCATCAAAGAAACGCTGGTTCGACATGCAGAGTTCAATCGAGATACGAAGGACATTCGAATCTTTCCGCGGCAAACATCCGGTTGGATGCCGTTTCCGCAGCCCTGAGCAAGGGCGCGTAAAATTTGGCGTTGCTCTTGACCGCCAGCTGTAAGAGATTCTAAATATACTGACAGGGTGCAAGACGGAATTTCGCGGCTCATGCCCGATTTCGACGCAGACCCGGTAATCAACGGAGGAAAGTATGGTCATCTGTCCCGAATGCGAGAGTGATCTCGACATCGCGGAAGAAGAAGTAGGCGAAGGCGAAATTGTCTCCTGCCCCGAGTGTGGTTCCGACTTCGAGGTCGTCGGCATTGAACCCCTGGAACTCAGCCCAGTGGGCGGTGACGACGAAGAAGAAGAGTTGGAAGAAGAAAGCGAGGATGGCGACGAGTAACAGCAGCGTCTTCGCACTGTCGCGCCGTCGCGTCATCGCCGCGGCGCTGCTTCTCTTCCTGGGTTCGCCCGTGCTGTTTGCCGGCGACAAGAAAGACTACGCGCTGATTTATGGCACGGTGTTCGACGCCGATGGCCGTGTGGTTCCCGGCGTTCCGGTAAAACTCCAGCGCGTCGGCGACAAGAAGCCCAAGTGGGAACTGGTTTCCGACCACAGCGGCGAGTTTGCCCAACGCGTCCCGACGGGCGACAATGATTATGTGGTGATTGCGGACATCAAGGTCCCGAAAGGTGGGACGAAACCTCAGACGAAAGTCCACATCCACAGCAACGAACGGGCCGATATTTCGATACATCTCGCCAAGTAGTGGGTTTACAGAAGTACCGCATAGAGTGCGGGAGGATTTATGAAAAAGACGTTCGCACTTGCGTTGGTACTGATCATCTCGAGTTTCGCCGCAGCGCAGCTCACACTCGGCAGCGGCGGCTACTCAATGCCGAAAAAAGAGAAGCCCGTTACCTCGCGCACCCTCGTCGGCCAGGTCACCGACGTCGGCGACCAGCCGTTGCCTGACGCGATCGTTTACATCAAGGACATGAAGACCCTGGCCATCAAGAGCTACGTCTCTCAGAAAGACGGCAGCTACCGCTTCCCGGCGCTCTCCATGAATGTGGATTACGAAGTCTACGCCTCGCTCAAGGACGGCAAGAAGAGCTCCACCAAGAAGCTCAGCCAGTTCGATGGCCGTGGCGATCCCCGCATTAATCTCAAGATTGAAAAGTAGCCTTCCTACGATTTCTAATGCAATAACAAAGGCCGCCTTTCGGCGGCCTTCGCTCACTTCCGTTCCACGTTAGTCTTGCTGCTCTCGCTTCCAGCTTAGCAGTTCGCCGATGGTCGCAGCGCCCGGAGAACTCGAGGCCGGAGCCTTGTAGTTCTCGATCTCTACGCGGCTGGCTTCTTCGCCGACTGCGCGGAGGCTGAGGCCGACCTTCTTTTCATCAGGATTCATCTTGATGATCTTGAAGTCGAACTCTTGTCCGGGTTCCAGCTTGAGCGGAGCGCCGTGCTCATCGCTCGCTTCGGAGTTGTGGCACAGGCCCTCCACTCCGTCCGCGATCTCGATGAATGCACCGAAGCTCGCGAGGCGCAGCACCTTGCCGTGGATGATGTCGCCAACGCGATGCGTTTCGAAGAACGTCTCCCAGACATCGGGCTGTAACTGCTTCACGCCGAGCGAGAGGCGGCGGTTGTCGGGCTCGATTGCGAGCACCACAGCCTTGACCTTATCGCCCTTCTTCAGCACTTCCGAAGGATGCTTCACGCGCTTCGTCCAGCTCAGGTTGCTGACGTGGACGAGGCCGTCGATGCCGTCTTCAATCTCGATGAACGCGCCGAAGTCGGTCAGGTTGCGGACCTTGCCCTCAACCACGCCGCCCACCGGGAACTTCTCATGCAGCGACTCCCACGGGTTAGTTTCGAGCTGCTTCAGGCCGAGGCTGATGCGACGTTCCTGCGGATTCACGTTCAGCACCACTGCGTCGACTTGATCGCCAACGTTGACGATTTTCGACGGATGCTTCATCCGCTTCGACCAGGTCATCTCGCTCACGTGCACGAGACCTTCAATCCCCTGTTCGAGTTCGATGAACGCACCGTAGTCGGTCACGCTGATCACGCGGCCGTGTACGCGCGCGCCAATCGGGTACCGTTCGGATGCGTCGAGCCACGGGTCAGGCGTGAGCTGCTTGAAGCCCAGCGAGACACGCTGCTTATCTCGGTCGAACTTCAGCACCTTTACCTGGATCTGGTCGCCGACTTGAACGAGGTCGCGCGGATGAGTCAGGCGTCCCCACGACATGTCGGTGATGTGCAGCAGGCCATCGATGCCGCCGAGGTCAACGAACGCACCGTAGTCGGTCAGGTTCTTCACCGTGCCGGTGAGAACCGCGTCTTCGTTGAGGTGCTCGAGCGTCTTCGACTTCTTGTCGTTCTGCTCTTCTTCCAGGATCTGCTTGCGCGAAACTACGATGTTGCCGCGCTTCTTGTTCAGCTTGATGATCCGGACTTCGAGCTCATGGCCCTTCAGTGCGTCAAGATTGCGCACCGGCCGCAGGTCCACCTGGGAACCTGGCAGGAACGCGCGCGCTCCCATGATGTCGACGGTGAGGCCACCCTTGATGCGGTCAATCGCCCGCGCCTTGATGGAAGATTTATCGTTGTACGCTTTCTCGATCTCGTCCCATGCCTTCAGGCGCTGTGCCTTCTGGTGGGAGAGGTGCACGTACCCCTCTTCGGTGTGTCCCTTTTCCTGCATCACGGCGATTTCTTCGCCCGGCTGGAAGGAAACGTTGCCGTCGTGGTCCTTGACTTCCTCGATGGGCACTACGCCCTCGGACTTCAAGCCCACGTCTACGACGACGTACTGGGGGGTTATGCTGAGCACTCGGCCAACGAGGACGCGGTCCTCATTCAATGCCTGCTCAGACTGTTCTTGTTCAAAGGATTCGAGTGCGGTTGCGAAATCTTCCGTCATGTTCTCTTCGTTGCGAGGACGGCCCGCAGTGGGCTTTGCCTCGGGTGGATTATGGGCCTGCACAGCAACCGGCTGCTGCGACGCTGCAGCACCGTGTTCTTCGCTTTGTTCGGTGGACGAGGTAACGTTTGGATCGTCGAAAGGCATTATTGATTCAGCGTTTTGCGCCCTCAGTTGAGAGACTGAGAGAGCGTATCCATCGGACGGCTGGCGAAAGTCTTGGTTATGAGTGCCCGTTTGAGCGGGTTGGACAATCCAGCGGCCGGATCTTCCAATGCGGGCCCCGCATCAGAAGACTCTTTGACTATAGCCCTTGCTGAAAGCAAGTGTCAAACCCGGCAACCCTTTTTAACCAATGCTTTGCAGAAAATTTTTGCGTCCAAGTTGCTGGTTAAAATTTAACCAAAAACGCAAACATTCCCACAAAGACTTCACCCGTAAAACCGGCCCTCGCCTGAGCTCGACGAATACCGACTCCCTTAGATGATTGGACTCCAGGATGGATGCAGAGAGAGCGAGCTGGAAGCAAATTTCGTCCCAATAAACATCCTCAGTACACAACGTGAAGCTTTGTCATGCGAAATCCATCCTCGCCCACGGCCAAGTTGCTCTCCTTAGTTCCCTTCGCTAATCTCCACGTATGGACTACCTCTGGACGCCTTGGCGCTATGCGTACATCACCTCGGCTGACCGCGCTTCCGGCTGCATCTTCTGCGACAAGCCCCGCGAAAACGACGACCGCAAGAACTACATCGTTCACCGCGGTGAGCACTGCTACATCATCCTCAACGCGTTCCCTTACACCAGTGGGCACGTGATGGTCGTCCCTTTCGCCCACCTCGACCAGTTGGACAAGCTTCCGCGCGACGCCGCCCACGAGATGATCGACCTTTCGCAGCGTATGGAGTCGGTCTTGCGGAAGACTTATAACGCCGAGGGCGTGAATCTGGGCATGAACATTGGTAAGTGCGCGGGAGCCGGAGTTGCAGGCCACATCCACATGCACGTCCTGCCGCGATGGACTGCTGACGCGAACTTCATTAGCGTGGTCGGCGAGACGCGGGTTTTACCTGAGACGCTCGACCAGACTTATGAGAAGATTGCGAGCACTTTAAGGACCTGACTTGATCAAGTTCCGCAAGACGTTCTACGTCGCGCTGACCGTCGGATTCGTTGCCTCGCTGGTGCTCTGGTTACTTCTCATCCTCAATGGTGAGTTTGTGCAGGCAACGCAAACCAGCGCTGCATCCCTCATTCACCGCATTCAGAGTCCCGGTCTGGATATGGCGACCTCCTGGTTCCCGTGCACCGCGCAGGAAGCAGGCGCGTCGAATTGCGAGTACTTCAAGATCGTTCCCGCTATGCTCATCATCAACGGGCTGCTCTACGCCGGACTTCTCTTCATCCCTATCTACATTTTCCGGTTCTTTTCCACCACTCTGGACTGAGCACCACTCCCGCTCAGGAGTGCGCATCCTACCCGAAGTACGCGCATGCAGCGCGATCGGTGTAGGAGGAGCACCCTTTTATGGCACACTTCGGAACCCTGCGCGATTATGAATTCGCGAAAGATGCCGGCGATATCCGCGGCTCGGAACTCTACGGCGCCCGCGACGAAAAGCTTGGCAAAATTGACGACGTCATCTTCGACCACTCCAGCGGCAGCTTGCGTTATGCCGTCGTGGATACCGGCGGCTGGCTGAGCACCAAGAAGTTTCTCGTTCCCGCGAACCAGATCTTCTCGCGTCCTGACCACGACGACGACTTCGCGGTAAACCTCACCAAGGACCAGATCGAACGTTTCCCCGTCTATGACGAGAAGCATGTGGACAGCGACCGCGATTTCCGCGACTACGAAAGTCGCTACCGCAAAGAGTGGACGACCGACGGCGATGTGATGCATAAGGAAGGCAGCACCCACATCCTTACGCCGGAGCCATCGGAGATGCCGCCTGCGACTGGCAACATGGAAGCGCTGGAGGGCTACAACTTCACTCCCCAGCGTATCGCCGACAAGTTCAGCGACCCGACGCCCGATCCTAACAAGACGCGCATGCGTCCCGCGGGCCTTGCTGCTCGCGCCGAAGACACGGCTCGTCCGGGAGCGTCCGCAGGGCTCGAGAAAGACATCAGCGCTGAGACACGCGCAGCCGCGCGGCGTAACGAGATTGCGGCCGGCACCGAACATCGCGATTCCATCCGCGGCCTTTACGACAAAGCTCCGATCGCGCCCGACGATCCGATGATGGCCGAGCAGGATACGCTCACGAACCCGGATGACATTTACATGCCGGTCGAACAGCGCCATCGCCGTGTGCAAGGGTTCGAAGAACTGCTTCGCCGCAATCGCGTGGACATCACCGCGCGCTGCGGAAGTTGCGGCGAAAAGAAAGACCGCGCCGCGTAACTTTCATCGCTGAGGGCTTCGGCGAAAGGGAGAGCCAGCACTCTCCCTTTTCTTTCGTCCGGAATTCGAACGATATAATCGCCGCGTGCATAGCGACACCGAGATCCGTGCGATTTTGAGCGTGGACCTCGTGTACTTCGCGATCGGCGTTCTCATCCTGACCGTCGGTTTGCTCTCCATTCTGCAAGGGGTCTTCTCGCGGCCGCGCCAGCGGATCACCGCATTTTTCGGGCTGATTGGAACCCTCTACGGAAGCCGTTTGCTGCTGCAGCTTCGCATCGTCCCGTTCGTTCTCGGACTCTCCACTTATCTCGACCGCCAAATGTGGTCCGCAATGAATTACGTGATGCCGATTGCCGGCATCTACATCTGGACCTACTTCGCCAGTCCGCGTTCCCACAAGTGGTTTCGAATTGCGGCTGGCTGCTTCGGCGTGTTCGCAGTCGTCGGGATCACGCACGATTTGTTCACCCACTCCCCCTGGTCGTACCCAAAGATCAACGGCGTGCTCGTCATCGCTACGTCGTTGCTCACGGCGATCCTGCTGGTTGCCGACATCCGCAGCCGTTATATCCCGCTGGATGGGGCGTTGCGTTCCGCAGGCATCGGCTTTGTCGTCTTTCAATTGACGGTCGTCTACGACAACCTCGCGGCAATCGGCGTCGTTCCGAGCGCGTGGACCGAGCCTTTTGGCTTCCTGGTCTTCTTGTTCGCAATGGGCTATGCGGTGCAGTACCGGGTCTCGCGCGACCACAACCGGATGGTCACGATGCAGGCCGAGATGGACCAGGCGCGTCGGATCCAGATGAGTATCCTGCCCGCGGGCCCGCCGGCGACCCCACACTTTCAGATTGCCGCGAAGTATGAGCCGATGACCAGCGTGGCCGGCGATCTCTATGACTTCCTGCCGCTCAGTGGCGATCGCATTGGGCTCTTCATCGCCGATGTCTCTGGCCACGGACTGCCTGCGGCGCTGGTCGCGTCGATGCTCAAGACGGCGCTTAGCATCGAGTCGCGCGTTACCACCCGGCCCGCCGAGTTGCTTGCCGAACTGAATCGCGCCTTCTGCGGGCAATCGCACGGGCAGTACATCACGGCGGCCTTTGCGGTCCTCGATCCGCAAGCGCAATCGCTCAGCTACGCCGCTGCGGGACATCCGCCGCTATTGCTGTGGAGGTCGAGTTCTGGAACGCTGGACGCGGTCGAGCAGAACGGCCTACCGCTCGGCATCCTGCCAATCGCGGAATATTCCGAAGTGACGGTGCCATTTGCGCGCGGCGACCGCCTCGCGATGTACACCGACGGCATTGTCGAATCCGAAAATGTCGCGGAAGAAGAGTTCGGCAGTGAGCGCCTCAGCGCGATCCTGAAAGATTCCAACGGTTCTGCGGGCGAATTGCTCGGTACGGTGATCACGGCTGTCGAGCGCTGGCGCGGCCAGCGCGAACAGTCCGACGACCTGACCCTGCTGATCGTCGAGCACGTGTGAGCGGGTACCCCCTCCCCCTAGGAAATTGCAAAATCTTGAAAACGCGTGACTTAGCTACGGAACAGTTCGCAAAATATTCCATCTAAAGGAGTTAGAGGCAAAATCTTCAAAACAAAGAGGTTGCGGGGCGCGATAAGCGGTGCTCTCGGGATCCTTCGTCGGTTTTCAAAGAACACAATGTCGCGGTGGGATATGCCCCCACATGAGCAGAATAGGCGGTTCGTGTCACGAAGTAAGTGATGGCGGACACCGACCGACGTGAGATCCATCACCTCTTCCCACCTCCCTTCGGGAAGGGTGGGGCACCCACAGCGCTACTTCCCTAGCAGTTTTTTCAGGGCATCTTCGTCGATTACCGCAACGCCCAGGTCGCGGGCTTTGTCGAGCTTCGATCCGGCCTCTTCGCCGGCGACGACATAGTTGGTTTTTTTGCTCACCGACCCACTGACTTTTCCGCCGGCATCTTCGATCAGTTTCTTGGCTTCATCGCGCGAGTAGGTCGGTAAGCTGCCGGTCAGGACGAAGGTTTGTCCGGCGAGCGCGGTGCCGCGCTCTTTCTTTACGCCCTTGAATTGCAGCCCGGCGGCTTCGAGGCGTTTTACCAGTTCGCGATTGCTGGGCTCGGCGAAGAACTCGTGAATACTCTGCGCGATGCGCGGCCCGACTTCTTCGACTTCCAGCAGCTCTTCTTCGGTGGCTTTCATCACGCCATCGAGCGAACCGAAGTGTTCGGCGAGGAATTGCGCGGTGCGCTCGCCTACCATGCGGATGCCGAGACCGTAGATCACGCGCTCCAGCGGCAACTTCTTCGTGCCTTTAATCTCGTCGAGGATGTTCTGAGCTGACTTCTTGCCCATGCGCTCGAGCGAGAGAAGCTTCTCTTCGTCGAGTTCGTAGATATCGGCCACGTTCTTTACCAGCCCTCGGTCGACGAGTTGGTTGACCAGCGAATCGCCCATTCCCTCGATGTTCATCACGCCGCGCGACGCGAAGTGCAGAATGCTCTCGCGCAGTTTCGCCGGACAATTCGCATTCACACAGCGATGGTCGGCCTCGCCCTCGGTGCGTACAACGTGGCCGCCGCATTCGGGGCAACGTTCGGGCATCTTGAATTTCTTCTTGCCGCGCGGGTGATCCTTGTCGTCGATGACCTTCACGACCTTGGGGATCACATCGCCGCCGCGCTCGACCTGCACCCAATCGCCGATGAGCAATCCAAGGCGATCGATCTCGTCCATGTTGTGGAGGGTGGCGCGGCTCACCGTTGTGCCGCCGATGGGCACAGGCTTCAAAGCCGCGACTGGCGTGAGTTTCCCGGTGCGTCCCACCTGCACAAGAATGTCTTCCACCTGCGTAACGGCCGCGCGCGCCGCGTATTTGTAAGCGATCGCCCAACGCGGCGCTTTGCCGGTGAAGCCCAGGCGCTGCCAGAGTGCGGTGCTGTTGACCTTGATCACGACGCCGTCAATTTCGTAAGGCAGCTTCTCGCGATCTTCTTCTTTCTTGTGGATGAATTTCAGCACGTCATCAATCGACTTGAAGACCGCGCGATTGGAATTCACCTTGAACCCAAGTTTCTCCAACGTGTCGAGCGCCTCGGATTGCCGATCGATATGCACGCGGCCGTCCACCAGCAGGAAGTACGCATAAAAATCCAGACGCCTCTGCGCGGTGATGTTGGGCTCCAGCACGCGCACGGCGCCGGCCGCCGCGTTTCGCGGGTTAGCAAACTTCGCCAGCCCCTGCTTTTCGCGGTCTTCGTTCATCTTCTCGAACGATTTGGTTGGGAAGATCACTTCGCCGCGCACTTCGAAATCGCCGAGCATGTGGGTCTTCTTCAACGTGGCGGAACTGACGCCGAGCGGCACCGACTTCACTGTCCGCAAGTTGAGCGTCACGTCTTCGCCGATGGAGCCATCGCCGCGGGTGACGGCCAGCACAAAGCGCGCATCCTGGTAGCGCAGCGCCATCGAGAGCCCATCCAGCTTCAACTCACACTCGTACTCGATCTCGGCCTTCCCGCTGAGTTCTTCTACGCGCCGGGCCCAGTCGCGGAGTTCCTCCTCGTTGTAGGCGTTGTCCAGCGACAGCATGGGCGCGGAATGCGCCACTTTTACAAAGCCCTCGCGCGGCTTTCCGCCCACGCGCTGGGTGGGCGAATCCGGGGTCAACAGCTCGGGGTGCTTGGCCTCCAAGGCCTTCAACTCGTTCATCATCACGTCATAGTCGGCGTCCGAGATTTCCGGGTCGTCGAGCACGTAATAGCGATGTTCGTGATAACGCAGCTTTTCGCGCAGGTCTTCGGCTTGCTTTGCGGGATCTTTGGTGCGGGACATGGCAGAGGGAATTATACGGAGGAGGTCCGCAAGGGCACACGCGCAGCTACAATGCTGAAAAGGTTGTCTATGCTCGTTTCTATCGTAATTGACCATTTTTCCGCGATAACACTCGGGTAACGAGATGTAAGCACTCGTCACATCCCGTACAATTTGCATCGAAGTAAAATGGGGCACGTCCGGGAGGGGTTCTCTGACAAAAACCATCATCGTTGTGGATGACAATCACATCCACGCCTATTCCATGCGCAAAATGCTTGAGGACCAAGGCTATCGGGTCCTGGAGGCGCATTCAGGTGAAGAGGCCCTTGAATTTACCGATAAGGAAACCCCCGACCTGGTTCTGCTCGACGTGAACATGCCGGGCATTGACGGCTTCGAGGTCTGCCGCCGCGTCCGCGAGCAACATAAGTTCCTGCCGGCCATCGTCTTCCATACGGCAACGTCCGCCAACGAGGCATCCCATCGTCGTGCGATGGAAATGGGGGCGACCGCGTTCCTGACCTACCCGGTCTCGCGCGATCAGCTCCTCCTGGTCATTCTGACCTCCATTGCTCGCGCCAAGAACGCCAATGCTGGAGAGGGGCAGTGACCTCGACCCGACTGACGATTGCAACGCTGACCGCCGACGCCGCTGAAACCTTGAAACGCAATCAGATGCTCTCTGCGTCGGGCTACCGTGTAATCACTCCGAAGACTCCGGATGACATTCTCCAACTCCTCCACAATGATCGCGTCACGGCGCTCATCGTGAACAACAGTGTCCCCTTCGCCGACCGCGACAGACTCTTGCGCGAGATTCGTCAGGATTGTCCCGACCTCCTGATCCTGCATGTCTATCATCGCGGTGAACCGGAGCAGGCGCCCTGGGCCGACGCCAATGTGGACATGACCGATCCCGCCCGCCTGATCGTGGCCCTCGAAGAATTTCTGCGGAACCGGCCGGTGCAGAACAACTGCCCTCACGACGACAACCAGATCTCGCCGAAATAGCCGTCCGTCAGGCCTCCCGTACAATAGAAGTTTCGTCCCGTGAAGCCGATTAAAGCCATATTCGCCAAGTACAAAGCCCTGCTCGGGATCCTTTTGCCGTGGGGACCTTGGGGCGTTCTAGCTATCGCAGCTCTCGACGCTGCCGCCCTGGGTATGCCGCTCGATTTCGTCGTTGCCCAGTTTGTTTGGGCCGACCGTTCACGCTTTCTTCTTTACTGCTTTATGGGCGCCATTGGGTCAGCGCTCGGCAGTCTCGTGGTTTACGGGATCGGCTACAAAGGTGGGGAAGAGCTCCTGGTAAAGCGCATCGGACGGGAGCGCTTCGAAAAAATCCACGCTCGCTTCGAGAAGAGCGAATTCCTTACCCTTGCGCTGCCGGCCATACTCCCGCCGCCTACGCCCTTCAAGCTGTTCGTGCTGGCCGCCGGCGTCGCGGAGATGAGCGTGTGGCGTTTCCTGCTTGGCATCTTCACTGGACGCATGGCGCGCTTCCTCATTCTCTCTTTCCTGACGATCAAATTCGGCCCCGGCGTGGTCGAGTTCATCATGCACGGGCATATGAAGACCAAGCTCATCGTGCTGGCCGTCATCGCAGCCGCGCTGCTGGTTTGGTGGCTGATCCGTCGTGGGCGCGCCGTTGAAACTGTGGAAGCGCAGATTGAAATGGCGAAGAAGTAGATCCTCTTCTGAAAAAGTAGATCCTCTTCTGTACGACATTCACCACGGAGACTCAGAGGCACAGAGGTTTAAGGTTTTCTTCTCAAGCCCTCTGCGCCTCTGTGGTGTATGGGATATTTCGGACAAAGGAAAAGGCCGGATTTCTCCGGCCTTCTGTTCCAGCGAAGAGATTTACGCTGCGACTTTGTTCTCGTGTCCGCGCAGGGATTCCAGCATCATCGGCACACTGAAGAACACCGCCGTGAAGAGCAGGTCGGCCACCGGCTGATTGCGGTAGAACGGGATCGCCTTCACGAAGCAGTCGGTCAAACCGGTGAAGTTGTGCGGGTACATGGAGTAGGTCGCCCACACCGCCAGGTTACTCAGGATGAAGAACGATACCGATGAGCTCAAGCTCGCCACTACCAGCCGTGACGGGTTCGTATTCTCGCGCAGCATGGCCGAGCCCAGCCACGCGCAGGCGATGTAGAAAGCCCAGCTCACTAGCAGGTCGGCGGTGAAGCCGTAGCCGTACACGAACTTCGAGAGCAGGAGATCGGTCACAGCCAGCGCGGCGACGGGGGCCCAGATGTACTTGCGCGGCATCTTGGCGCCGAAAAACAGCAGGGAAGCCACGAGCGGCGTAAATGCCCACCAATGCCCAGGATTCATCGCGACAAGGAAACGGGACCCAATTGCGAGCAGCACAAACAGAATTGCCAACATGTTCACCTCGAAGTCGTAACTTGCATTGTTGAACGCCGGCGATTTCGCGTCAAGTAAATCGGTCAAATCTCTTTTCCTATCGTGAAACTCAGTCCCGTTCCTACTCACAATCCCGAAATCCACCACCGGGCATCGGCTGCAACTGCGGGTCAAGAAATACGCAGGCCCCGAGCCCTACTCTCTTTTGTCCTGGGCGGGCAAAACGCAGATCGGTGAAGCGCACGATGCTTCCTTGCTGCGGCGCTTGCAACGCCTCGGTCTGAACGAAGGGGAACATTGCCCAGTCGAGATAGACGCGGCCGAGATAAGTCTTCTTCGCCGCCAGGGTGACGTCGGTTTCCGGAGGCTTGTAGTAGAGGGTGGCGCGGTTTTCGGGATCCACTTCGGGCGTCAGCGAATCAACCTTCATGGTCTGGAAGAAATCGCGCGTCTCGACGGTGCCTGTCCACTGGAAGGGGTTCATCCACACCGGGCTGGCGTTGAGTTTGATGGCCTGTTGTTCGTGGTAATCCACGGCCTCCATGGCGGAGATCGCGCGATTATGCTCGAACTCGGCAACGCTCCAGTACGACACCATTGCCAGCAACGCGAAGATTGCCCAGCCACGTCCGCGTGGAGCTTTCTGCCGCGCGCCGACTTCAGACGAGATCAAACCGAAGAGCGAGGGCATGACCAAACCGATTGTCAGGGCCGCGAGCAGAATTGGTTCAATGATGAAGATAATGCTGAGCGAATACCACTTCGGATTGAACGGCGCGAATGGGCGCACACCATAGTTGTTGGTGTAGTCGAGCAGGATGTGGCTGAGTGCGCCGAGACACGCATAGAGATACAGCACTCCCCAGCGGATGGGCGGGCGCGGGAACCGCGACTTCAACGTCTGTCCGTTGCGCAATTTCAGGAACGCCCAGCGGATGCTCCACACTAGTGCGAGCACGAATGCTGCAACGAACGGAACGCCAAGGAACGTGTGGGTGAAGCCGCGATGGTGCGCGAAGTAGACGGTTCGGCTCTTCAGAAGCCACGCGAAATCGAGGTCGGCTGCTTCGGCGGCGAGCGTCAGCGTCACGGTGGCCAGCGCCGTCTTGCGGTTCAGTCCGGCACGGCCGAGGCAAGCCCCGGTTAGAAAGTGGGTGACTGGTTCCACGCGCTATCCTTTCGCCTCCATCAGCAAATTAAGCATATTCGGCACAACCTCAATCGTTACTGGAGGGCCGCCAATGTATTCGCCGTCCGCTTCCACGTGTAGCCGCTGCGCCGGATTGCTTACCGTACACCGAATCTCTTTTGCATAGATCAGTTCCACTCCGGGCGTGTGCCAGTGTCTCCCCAGGATCCTGCTGAAGGTGTAATGCAGAAAGCGAGGACGGCTGCCGGTTTGGAAGAGCACCAGTTGCGCGTCATCACGTTGCAGGTTCGCACCCCAGGCCCAGCGCCGCATCAGCCCACCAAAATTTGTGATGCGCACCGCATCGGCTTCGACCGCCGTGCACTTTATCCACTGGCCGTCGTCGCTGCGGTATTCGACGTTGAAGCTATCGAAACGATGCAGCAACGCCAGGCGCGCCATCTGCGCATAATACGCGAGCATTCCGTGCGCGCCCTTCAGACCCGCGTGAACGTCGTACATCAGCTTCGCGGAGCCGCCTACGCCAGCCACCGCAACGAACCATCGCGATTCCGGTCCCCGGATCCCGCGATAGGTCACCTTGCCTAGCGCAATGCGTCGCGACTGAAAGGCCAGCAATTGTTTGGCTGCCTCGTGTGGCTGGTGCGAAATCGCGAGGTCGTGAGCCAGCACGTTTCCGGTACCCATTGGAATCACGCCGAGGGTCAGGTCCGATCCCGCCAAGCCTTGCAAGGCATCATGGATGGTGCCGTCACCACCTGCGATCAAGACAGTATCTGCGCCTTGTGCCTTGGCCTCGTGGACTTGCGCAGCTGCGGTGCCAGGGCCGCGCGTGGGCTCCACGTGCACTTGTTTTCCGGCGGCGCGCAGGACGTCGGCCGCAATCTTCACGTCGTGCGCGCGTTGCGCACTGCGGCGTCCTGAAGCCGGGTTGTAGAAGAGCGCGACCTTCTGCATCCGTTCCACCATAAATCAGTGCTGTGAATTGTCCGGTCTAACTGAGGTGAGTATCTTGATGCGTCGAGCGCTAGTGCTCCGTGTTCCCCGCCAGCAACTCGATGGCGTGCTGCAGTAGTGGCATCACTGCCGACAACGATTCCACGGCACCGCTCGGGCTCCCCGGAAGATTCAGGATCAGCGTGGATCCGCGGATCCCGCATACCGCCCGGCTCAACGGAGACATCGGAGTCTTCTTCAAGCCTTCGCTGCGCATCACCTCGGCGACACCTGGGATGATTTTGTCGCAGATTGCCATCGTGGCCTCCGGCGTGAGGTCGCGCTTCGCGACGCCCGTGCCGCCGGTCGTCACCGCGAGGCTCACGTGATCTCGGTCTGCACAAAGGCGCAGCGCCGAGCTGATCTGCTTCTGGTCATCGGGGAGAACCTGGGTGCTCTTAATCGTGAATCCCGCATCGCGCAACATCTGCGCCACCGCGGGGCCGGAGAGGTCTTCGCGCTCCCGGCGGAATGAGCGGTCGCTTACGGTGATCACCGACGCCGTCTTATTCATTCAGGGATTTTCTCATGGGCGCACCGCTCACGCGCGCCTGTCGTCCTGAGCGAAGCCGCGCGAAGCACGGCGGAGTCGAAGGACCTCTATAGAAAGCAAGAAATTGAAGGAGGAAACTACCGCGTAGCGAACGGATCCACGGCGGTTTCGCCGTCGCGGTTGCTCTCGTCGAGCATCCGCAGGCCTTCCATCAGCAGGCCCTGGGTCGAGCGCGTGGTGGATTGTTCGCTGCTCTGGCCGCTGAAATCAATGCGGAATGATCCACCGGTCCACTGCAGCGCCTTGTATACGGCCTCGTCGCCCTTTAGATCGTCGTACACCGCGTGGTGGATCTGACCTTCGACGAAGAAGAGATCGCAGCGATCGCCATTATTGGTCAGCGTGAGCGCGCAGTTCTTACGACCGAGCTCCAGTGATTGCAGCAGGTCGATGACGTTCATCTGCGCCAGGCTGCCGTTCAGGGTGGAGTCGCCGGAGGCGGCTTCGCGTGCCATCTTTTCCAGCGCGACCTTGTCAATCAAGTGTTTGAGGTGGGAGCCGGCTTCCTTGATATAGAACGGCTTCTCGAGGAAATCCTCAACCGTCTCGCGGACACCCTTGAGTTTGTCGCCGATATCGGCACGGCTCGCCATCAGGATCACGGGCAGCCGCGAGGTATTAGCGCGCGATTTCAGCTTCTCGAGCAGCACTTTGCCGTCGAGGCCCGGCATCTGGTAGTCGGCGATGATCAGATCCGGCGGGTCGTCGATCGAGCGCAGCAGAGCATCGGTACCGTCGCTGGCGACGTTGACCACGCAATGCGGTTCCAATGCCTGCTTCAGCATCGCAATGATCATCGGATTGTCGTCCACCAGCAGTACGCGGACATCAGATGCCATGACAGGAACCGGAACTTCGGCTTAGGGTTATTTGCTTCCGGGAGACCGGCGGCGATAATCGCCACTCTTGCCACCCGACTTCGAGTCCAGCACCACCTGCCGGATCTCAATGCTCTTATCCAGAGCTTTGCACATATCGTAAACCGTTAATGCCGCGACGGATACGGCTACAAGGGCTTCCATCTCCACCCCCGTAACCGACTCGGTGGTTACTTTTGAGCTAACAGCGACGCCATTCTCGCATAGCTCTACCTTGACATCAACGTGCCAGATTGGCAGGGGGTGACACAGAGGTATCAGCTCGGAAGTCCGCTTGGCAGCCATAATTCCTGCCAGCCGGGCGGTCTCAAACACGTCGCCCTTGGGATTATTCGGTAATGCTTCGATTACCGCTCGCGACATCACCACCTGCGCACTTGCTTCCGCGGTACGCACCGTCGGTTTTTTCGCCGCGACGTTGACCATGGAAGCGCGGCCTTTTTTGTCGTAATGCGAGAGGGTTTTCTTCTTTGCCACCGTTTAGTCCTTTAGCAACACCGAAACCATGCTGTCTTTCGCGAGCACCGCCGCGTCTGGCGGTACTACAAGATAACAATTCGCCTTTACTACCGCGGCCAAATCGCCGGACCCATGCCACGGCACCACGCTCACCCGCGTTTCCGCCGCAGAACTCGCCAGGACTGCCGGCAGAAAGCGCGTTAAACCCGGCGCGACCTTGAAATCTTCCGCGATCTTCGCGTGCGCAAACCGCAGCGGCGCGTCCTTCGCACCGCCCAGCGCGGCCAGCACAGGCGCGACGAACAAATCGAACGTGACCATGGTCGAAATCGGATTGCCCGGCAGGCCGAAGAACGGCAAGTCACCGTATTCGCGCGGCAGCGTGCCGAAAACAATCGGTTTCCCCGGCTGGATCTTCGCGCCCGTCATGCGGAACTGCGCGCCCTCCGACGCCAGTACCTGCTCGACGAGGTCATACTTCCCCATCGACACGCCGCCAGAAAGAATGAGCAAATCCGCCGATTTTGCCGAGCTCACCGCGCTACGAATGGCGTCCTCGTGGTCGCGGACAATCGGCAGAACCATGGGATCGCCACCCGCACGCCGCACCTGCGCCGCGATGGAATAGCCGTTGGAGTTACGGATCTGCGCCGGTAACGGATTCTCGCCGACTTCGACTAGTTCGTCGCCGGTCGCTAAAATCGCGGCGACGGGACGGCGAAACACCGCGAGCGACGCTTTTCCCACCGACGCCGCAATCGCGATGGCCGCCGGATTTAATCGCTCGCGCGCCTCCAGCAGAAGGTCTCCGGCGCGTGCCTCGGCGCCGCGCGGCACAAAGTTCTCGCCCGCGCGCATGGCGCGATCTAACACCACAAATTCACCGTCGCGGCGCGTGTATTCCACCATGACGACCCCGTCGGCGCCGTCCGGCAAGGGCGCTCCGGTCATGATCTCCGCGGCTTCGCCTGCATTCAGCGCGATTTCGCGCGCGTGACCCGCGGCAATCTCGCCAATCACGCGCAATTTCGACGGCAAGGTCGCGGTATCTGCGGCACGCACCGCAAACCCGTCGCGCGTGGCGCGGTGAAACGGCGGAAAATCGCGGTCTGCGCGGAGTTCTTCCGCGAGTACGCGTCCATCCGCGTCAAGAAGCGCGACGTGCTCCTTCTCCGGCTCGCGGACCAGCGCGGCGAAGCCCTCGACCAGCGCGCGCGCCTCGTCAAAGCTCAAAGATTCGTTGCCCATTGCGCCCACGATTCTACTCGCACCGTATTACGAGCAAAGGAAACGGCGGCCCGCAGGCCGCCGCTCCCGGAATCCACGATCTACTTGCTCTTCTTGCCCTTTTCGGCCTTGTAGCCGGTGACGACTGTGCCGCCAAGAGCCGCGATCATATCTTTCGCGTTCTGAGCGTTCGGTCCGTCAGGGGACAGTTCGAGGTACTTGTTGAAGGCCTCGACGGTGCCCGGCGCCGCAACATACTTCCCGTCCTTCTGCGTCGCCTTGCCCATCAGGTTCACGCCCTTCTGGTAATAGGCGTCTGCCTTGGTGGGATCGGCAGCGATCGCTTTATCGAAGGCCGCGTTGGCGTCGTCGGTCTTTCCAGCATTGGTCAAGACGGCGCCTTCATTGAAGTAGAACGAGCCGGCATGGGCTGGATCGAGCTTGGCAGCCGCATCGTACTCGGCGATGGCCTTGTCCGACTGTCCTGTCTTGGCAAGTGCCTGCGCATAGTTGTTATGCACGGGCGCTTTGCTGGGATCGAGCGCGATCGCCTTTTCGTAGGCTTTCACCGCGTCAGGGTATCTTTTCGCGCCGAGATACGCATCGGCGAGAACGGCCCAGATGATGTCATGGGTTGCGTCTTGCGCGGTCGCCTTCTCCATGATCTGGATCGCCGCGTCAAAGTTCTTGGCCTGCATATCGGCTTGGGCTTCCTTCAACATGGTGTTGAGGTTGCCGATCTTCTCATTCTCTTTCTTGTTCTCTTCCGCCTTCTTCACCGCTTCCGCATTGGCCGGATTGGCGGTTGCCTGTGCGGCGCGTTCCTTCTCCAAGTCGATGTTCAACTCGGGATTGCCGTCGCCGCCGCCGACCGGATACTTCGCAGTGTTCCAGATGGTTTTGCCGTCGGCGGTGATGGTGATCTTGTAGCTACCGATGGCGACGCCGATGCTGAAGAAGTTGCCGGCCTTGTCGGTCTTCAGGGTCATCTTGCGGCCGTTGTCAAGATTCTCGAACAAGACCTGCGCGCCCACGATCGGCGTGCCCTTGTCTTTGACATAGCCTTTCACGGTACCGGTTTGCGCCATCGCAGCCGGGACCATCCCCAGCACGAGCGCGACGAAGAATAGGATTAGTGCTTGCTTTCTCATGTCCGCCTCCCAGCGAGACTCACTACTTTAGAAAATTCGCTAGTCGTGGCCTGCGAGACGGGGCGCATAAGGAACCGGATCGACAGCGCCCGCACCTTCAAACGCGCGAAGCCTCAGGACACAGCTGTCACAGACGCCGCACGCGCAATCCTCGCGGCTATAGCATGACCACGTTAAATCGAAGGGCGCGCCCAATTCAAGGCCAAGGCTCACAATCTCGTGCTTCCGCAGCGCGATAAGCGGGGTCACGACCTCGATATCACCAGCTTTGGTGCCGCGCCGAACCGCTAAGTTGTAAGCCTCGTAAAACTCAGGCCGGCAATCAGGATAACCGCTGCTGTCCTGCGCTACCGCCCCTATATATATTTTGGATGCTCCCAATACCTCTGCCCAGCTTACCGCCATCGCTAAAAGATGCGCGTTCCGGAACGGGACGTAAGTGACCGGAATTTCATGGCCTATCAGCTCCCCAGCGTCCGGGACCGCAATGTTGGCGTCGGTTAACGCCGACCCTCCAATCGCCCGGAAAAACGGTGTTTCCACCGCCAGCCGTGTCTGGATCCCAAGTCTCTCCGCCACCGCCGCAAATGCCTGCTTTTCCCGCGCCGCCGTCCTTTGTCCGTAACTGACGTGCAGCGCTCCAATGTTCTCCGCGCCGTACTCGCGCACCGCCAGCGTGGCGCAGACGGTCGAATCCATTCCGCCGCTCAGGACGACCACCGCCTTGCCGGTGTCGCCACGCTGGACCTTCACGGCCTCAGCTGAGGGTTCCACGGTGGTCGCGTTTTTCAGGTCGTCTGCTGGTGTTAACACGCTGTCATCCTCAACGTTGTTCGGTTCGTATCCCACAATGTGGGTACTCTGTCATCCTGAGCGGAGCCGCGAAGCGGCGGAGTCGAAGGACCCCTGTCGCTACCAAAATTTCGCTAGACGCCCTTCGTCTCTGGCGTCCAAATAAACTTATGCGTCTGCAGCCCCAGCCTAACGTCCAACTGGTCTTCCAAAACCCAATTCGCCAAATCCTGCGGATCAACCAGGCAGTGCGATGCATCCCGCGTCCCGCGTGCATCCTTGCGAAACGCCGGTGAAAAAATAACCGAGCTAACTTTGTTTTCCAGCCCATGCTGGCGCGTGAACTCCCGCGCAAACTCGTAATCCGCGCGATCGGAGATCACGAACTTGATCTCGTCGTGGGGGGTGAGCGCGTCGAGGTTCTCGATTCGAAACGAGCCACCCTCGCCGGATGCCGGGCACTTCACGTCCACGATCTTCACGACATCTTGCGGAACGTTCGCCAGCGGACGTTCGCCGCTGGTCTCGATCAGGACTTTATATCCCGAGGCGACTAACCGCTCCATGAACGGCACCAGTTCGCGCTCCTGCAACAGGGGTTCGCCGCCGGTGATCTCCACCAGCCCGCCCGGTGCAAGCTTCTGCACCTCAGCGAAGATCTCGTCCTCCGACATCTTGCGGCCACCCTTGAACGTGTATTCGCTATCGCACCAGGCGCAGCGCAAATTGCACGCGGTTAGGCGCACGAAGATGCACGGGATCCCCGTGTATGAGGACTCTCCCTGGAGCGAGCGATAGATTTCGGTGATCTGCATTGAAAATGCGCGCCGCTACTCGTAATACGTCGCGGTCGTCGTGTCGGTCTCCCAGATGGTCACGTCTTTTACGCGCACGCGCCCGCTGGTCTGCCCGGCGAGGAACTTGTTGCACTCGTCGTAGAAATACCTGGCGATGTTCTCGGCCGACGGGTTGACCTCGTTGAACGGTGGGATATCGTTCATCATCTGGTGGTCGAGATAATCCACCACCGGTTTCATCACGACCTTCAGGTCCTTGAAGTCGAGGAGGAGCCCGGCATGGTCAAGCTCGCGGCCTTGCAGCGTGACCCGCACCTTATAGTTATGGCCGTGCGGATTCTCGCACTTGCCCTTGTAATTGCGCAGGTAGTGCCCCGCCGCAAACGTATCTTCCACGGTAACTTCGTACATAGATCCTTGCCGCGACGCCCTAACGAGACACTCCGGGCATCGTGGGAATATCTATTTTAGCGCGTAGATCGGGCATTCTGCTGAGAGAGCAGCTTGGTTTGAAGTTGTTCGGATCGGTGCCTTACGGCAACGTGCAGTCCCCCACAAATCCGCTGATGGTCGTGAGCGACGATTCGTAGTAGCCCGTGATGTTTCCGAACCCGTTCATTCCTTGAATGCTGCCCGAGTTGTACGGCCCCGGGTACGTGACGCTGTAGAACTTGCCGTTCTTGTAAAGGGCCGCCGAACTCGCAATTTCGCCGGTGGCATTGATATCGACAACGTCCCCATCGGTCTCATTCGGCACAACCCAATCCTGGAATTTGCCGTTGGCATAGATAAATCCGTGGACGTAGACCACACCGTTCTTGGTCACCGGGTAGTCTCCGCCGATTACACCGGTATCGCTGATGACGATCGAGTTCGCGCCATCGGGCAGCGGGAGCTTAGTGAAGGTGGTGCCGCGCAGAACGAAGGTCACCTGGAATGCATTCGTCCCCTGGTGATAGGCCTGCCCAACGATCGTCCCATAGCGATTGATGCCGGTGAAGTTGGTGTCGTCCGCGCCTGGGTATCCGAGCAACGTCAGCTTGCCATCGGGAGTGAGGATCGCGCCTTTGTGGGACCGAGCTCCGACGGTCACGCCAAACGCATTGCGCTTCGTCATTCTGGCCGCCGTAGTCAAAACCTGAAGGCGCCCATCGGTAAACCGGATCCATTCCTTACCCTGCACCGAATCGAAGCCAATGGCATTCCCCCAGCGGTTAATCCCGGTAGGAAGGGTGATCCCGCTGGTTCCGAAATCGAAAGTTTTGAAGGTGCAGCTCGCAGGCGTCATCTGCGCCAGCGCTGTCAGGCAACTCATAACAACGAAAAACAGGACTCGACCCAATCGCATAGACCACTCCTGTACTGCTGGATGGCCTAGATGAAGCGCGTATTGAGCAGGTTGTCACGTTGGAGAATGTTGACAAACAGCCTTCACCTCTCCGTGCCTCCGTGTCTCCGTGGTAGGTTTGCTCAGATGATCGACTGGTCCACCCCCGAGATGAGCGCCGGACTCGCATGCTTCCGCCGAGAGCAGTTCTTCGAAGCCCACGAACACTGGGAAGCCGTATGGCTCAAGTCGGAAGAGCCGGAGAAAACGTTCCTCCAAGCTCTCATCCAGGTCGCCGGTTCGCTCTTCCACTTCCGCCGAGACAATCTTGGCGGTGCGCGCTCGATGGCCAAGAAAGCCCTGGGACGATTGGAGAAGTATCCCGAGACGTACGGTGGTGTCGCCGTCGAAGCGCTACGCGCGAACTTGCGCGCGTACCTCGTGACGCTCGATACGGAATTCCGTGAGATCCGCACGCTGCCGCAGATCGAGCTCGTTAGCGAGTAGCTTCTGCGCCTGCCAACTTCAGCGCAGAAACATTCGACATCGCGTTGTAAATATTCACGAACCTCTTTGGCTCGTCTGCCTGCAGGTATGGTTCAAGATTGTGCGCCCAGCGGAAACCGATTGGCTGATACCAGAGCTCAGCCTGCACATGGAACGGCCCCGCGGCGTTTCCGAGTGGCACCGAGTAGCGCACCAGCGCGCCGCCGGCGGCGAAATTCGGATCGTCCGTGGCATTGCCGTATGTCGCAATGTCCTTCGAAGTCGTCGCTTTGTCGAATCCCTGCGGTAGCAGGCGGCTGTCCTTGAGATAACGCACGCCCTTGAGCAGACCAGTGGTTACCTGCCCGCGCTCGTCGCCGAGAATGTCTTCGAAGATCTGCACCTGGTCGGCGCTCGTGATCTCCCGATAGTAGGGCTCGTACTTTGTAGGATCGGCATCGTTGTCATTGCCGGCGATCGATCCATCCGAGTTCAGCTTGCCCGACTCAAAGACGGTGTGGCCGTCGCGGTCGGTCACTTTCACCCACAGCCACGCTCGCCGCGAGGGATACGCCGTTGGCAACTTGTGCCCGGTCTTGTTTTCGACCTCGACATCCACCCGCATCGTGCTGCCATTTACATCGAGGTTCTTGACCGCGACCTTCGCCGCCTGCGTTTGCAGGAACTGGATCGTACGTTCGGAATCCGCTTGGAGCTCCTGCGGCAGCGCCCGGGTGTCGAGCTCGTTGCGGTACTTATCGAGTGCGCGCGGCAGCAGGAAATTCCCGCCCGTAAAGGTGTGCTGATGCATGCCCTCGCGCATCACCGGCAAAACTGCAGTGATTCCCACCGCGCCCTTCACTTCGGGCATGTGGCAGCTCTGGCACGTGGCTTCGTTCACATACGAACTGTGCTGCCATTCGAGAAACGGAACCTGCTCCGGCAGAGTACCAATCGCTTTGCCGCCCTCGCCGCGTGCCGTGGTGTAGAGCGTGTGACACGTCGCGCACAGTGCCGAATCGCGGATATGCGATGCTGCCATCGGCGTGAACCCGCCGGTAGAGGACTGCATGATTCGCTGATGTCCAGGATCGACAGCGAAAGGCCCGAACTCAGGGCGCACGTCTTTCTGGCTCGGCGCGTCGACTTTGAATTGTCCGGTAAAACTCTCCTTCGTACCGAGTCGTTCCGACGAAATCTGGTGGCACACCGCGCACGAAACGCCATCGCGCGACTCCTTCGTTCCATTCTGCGCAAGCGGGAAGAACTTGAAGGGCTCTGCCTTTTTGCCCTGCATCGCCGCTTCGTAGCGGACGATGGGCATGTGGCAGATCGAGCATTCGTCCTGCACCTCGGCGCTCACCGCTGGGTGATCGATCGTCTCGCGACGGACGCTCGCTTGCCAGTACGGATCGCGCGACGAATTGCCCATCACGCTCGCACGCCAACTCAGGCCGATCGAAATATCTTTGCCCTGCGTGTCGGTCAATCCGTTGTGGCAGGCCATGCAGCGGTCCGACGTTTGGAACGCGGGCTTCAGCTCTTCATGTTTCCCGCCACGGAGCAGCAGCGGCAATGAGAGCAATGCAATCATCGTGAGCAGTGTCGCGGAGAGTTTCATTACCAGCCCTCCGTCAGCTTGCCGTCGGCCCAGTCCCACAGCAGGTAGAACTCAATCTGGATCGGGCGATGCGCTGTATCGGTCACCGGCACGCGCACGCCAATGTCCCCGCGCACATGCTGGCGTTTGCTCAGCGTGACCTGCATTTGCGGCAGCAGGTCCCAGTCGGTCTTCGCACTGTTCACCAGATCGCGGTTCGCGAGAAACTCCACCATCGGCGACCACGCGCGGCCGAAGCCGTGATCTCCCGCGAATGTCTGCCCGAAGGTCGCATAGCCATACACGTTCTGCGGGGCCTTCGTCGTGTCCACCGGCAAGGCAGCGCCGCCTTGCAGTTGGAAGAATGTGTTCGTAGGGAAGAGCTGGTCGTACATGCCAAAGACACCGAATGAGGTCGTCCCCGCGCCCAGGCCGTGGTTGTAATTGCCGGTCGGCGCCGAGACTTCGCCCTGCACCGCGAAGATCGATCCCTTCGGTAGGCTTGAATACAGCACCCGCTTCCAGCCGATCGTCACATCCCCAATCCCGCCGTACCAATTCTGCTCCGGATGCGTGAACATCAGAGGTACGTCCACTTCCAACTGGTTCTTCATCCCAAAGCGCTGCTCGTGGATGATGTGGTTCTCCACGCCCGGCGCGTTGCGCGCATTCACCGCCGCGGTGATGACCTCTTCATCTTCGGGATAGGCTTTTTCCGTCTGCACCGCTCGCGGCAAGTTCAGCTCGCCGCGCGGCCAATGCGAGTTCGTGCAGAAACTCCGGAGATAGTGCACGAGTTCGTTGATCTCTTTCGGCGTCAGCGCCTTCCCGAACGACGGCATGATTTGCGAGAACCCACGGTACGGCCCGCCATAGGTAATCACCGCCGCGTAGGCAGAGTTCACTTCCGATGTGGTTTGGTCGCAACGCGAGAAATCTGGAAAAGTATTCGGCTGGTCGAAGCCGGCAATCGCCTTCGCCGTGCCCTTGCCGTCAGGCCCGTGACACGCCGCGCACGCCTTGGTATAAATCTGCCCGCCCTCGCTCAACTGCGGCTCGGAGCCGCTGGCCTTCGCGAGCAGCAGAAACCCGCACAGCACAGTCATGCATAGGGAAAAGAGACACGCTCGTTGCTTCATCTCGCTCAGCACACAATGAAGCTTATTGGACTGCGCAGTTCTCACGTGAGTTGCAACAAGCTTATGACGGAATCTTCATTTTTCGTCCGTGCGCAAATCCATCGCGGACAATTTCCGCGAACGCGCGCACAATCTCGCGTCCCTCGCCCTCGCGGAACGCCAACTCAATGTCGCTGCGCACGGCGGCACCCCGTAATGGAATGCACACGACATCCGGCGCCGCGATGCGCTCCACGCAGGCAGGCGCAATCGACACCCCCAGGCCCGCGCCCACCAGTCGCAGGATCGTCAACCATTGTGGTGCTTCCTGTACCACCTTTGGCCGAAAGCCGTGCGCCTCGCAAATGCTTACCGGTTTCTCATATGCCAGTTTGCTCGAGTACGGCGGATAAAACACAAACGGCTCATCCTTCAACGCTCGCGGCGAGAGGGCACGCTGTTTCGCCAGCGGATGCTTGCCGGGCAGCACCGCCACGAATGGCTCCGAGTACAACCGTTCCACCGTCAGGCCATGCGTCGGCCCGCCATCGCGAAGAATGCCCGCATCCAACGTCGCTTTCAGCAGCCCCTCCACCACGCCCGAGGTGTAAGACTCCTGCAACTGCAAATTCACCTTCGGATACGCACGGCGATATCGCCCGAAGATCGCCGGCAGCACCGTCAGCATGGACGATCCGATAAATCCCACGCGCAGGTAGCCCACTTCGCCGCGGCCAATGCTGCGGACTTCCTCCATGTCTTCGCGCACATGACGCAAGGTGCGCTGCGCGCGCTCCAGAAATACTTCGCCCGCGCTGGTCAGCTTCACCGCCCGCGACGTTCGCGTAAACAGCGCGTACCCGAGGATCTCTTCCAGCTTCTTGATCTGTTGCGACAGTGGAGGCTGGGCCAGGTGCAGCCGCGCGGCCGCGCGCCCAAAATGCAGTTCTTCCGCTACTGCCACGAAGTAGCGCAAGTGCCGGAGTTCGATTTCGTTATCCATACCTCTAACATCTTAATCGCGATAAACAAGATATTGGACGTATGACTCGATCCGTCCGAAAATCTTTTTCATTGATTCGTTTGTGGGGGTTATTCGTGAGATCAGATATGCTCTACGTACTTTCGCAGCAAGTGCCGTCCGCCATGCCGCCTGAAGTTTGCGTCCGATACTTTCAGCGCCACGATGCCGAAGCTTTCCGCCAGCTCAACGAGCACTGGATCTCGAAGTTCTTCACCCTGGAAGAACCCGACCGCATTATGCTCGCCGATCCGCTGGGCAAAATCGTCAGTCCGGGTGGAGCGATCTTCGTAGCCTGCGCAGGAGCGGAAGTGATTGGCACGTGTGCCCTCACGCCGGAGCACGATGGCGGTTTCGAGCTCGTGAAGATGGCCGTCTCTGAAGACTGGCAAGGCCGCGGCATCGGCCGCAAACTCCTCTTGTTCGCCATCCAGGAAGCCAAGGAACTTGGCATCAAACGCCTGCGCCTCGAGACCAGTCACAAGCTGGGGAGCGCAATTCACCTCTATGAATCCGTAGGCTTCAAGCACGTTCCGGCGCACCCATCGCCATTCGTCCGCGCCGATGTCTTCATGGAAATAGAACTCTAGTCCCCCGGTCATCCTGAGCGGAGTCGTGCGAAGCGCGACGCGCAGTCGAAGGACCCCTGTCGATTACGAAGCTCTCAAGGGTCTGCGCTGCCGATCGCGCCGGAAACTAGCGACTGCGATACCAGCTGCCGCAAACGTTATGGCAATCGCATCTTCTGCCAAGGCAACAGGAAGGTCCATCGCACCATCCTGCGTGATTCGCCTTCGCATGTGAAATCCTGCGAACGCCGCGCCTGCAGCCCCGATCACTCCCGCAACCATCGCGGCCGCCCGCGACTCCGGCTCTGCCACCAGCGCACCGCAGAGCGCGCCAAACAACATCCGTCCCGCCAGCGGACCGGTTTCGGTGCGTGCGGGAACGAAGGGCAATTTGTCGCCTAAGTATTCGGCGCCCGCGGCAATCGCGAGGCCTTCGGCGACCTTCTCTGAACCGAGCCATGCGAACGGAACTTCGACAAGCTGTCGGCGCGCTGCCTGCGACAACGCGGCCAAGCCGGTTATGGAGCGAAGTCCCGTCGCGATACCTAAGAATGCAGCGCCAACGATGGATGAAGTTCGCATCCTGGATAAGATGCGCAAAGGCGGACCGCCAGCACTAATCCGCTTCGGGCCCTGCGAAAAACTCCTCGACCTTACGAATGTCGGTCGTACGCCAGTATTTTGGCAGGCTCTCCACAAACACACGTCCGTATTGCTTCTTCAGAATTCGATTATCGAGTAGACACACCACGCCGCGATCGTGCAGGGAGCGGATCAGCCTGCCGAAGCCCTGCTTCAACGCGATGACCGCGCTCGGCACCTGGTAGTCGAAGAACGCATTGCCGCCATCGGCATCAATGGCGCGGATCCGCGCGGCAACCACGGGATCGTTCGGCACCGCGAACGGCAGCCGGTCGATGATGACGCAGCTCAGCTGTTCGCCCTGCACATCCACGCCCTGCCAGAAAGAACTGGTCGCGAACAGCACCGCACCGGGCGTAGTGCGGAACTCTTCGAGCAGTGCTGATTTCGGTGCATCGCCCTGCTTCAGCATCGGATAATCGAGTTCCCCGAGCAGCCGGTCGTAGACGTCGTTCATCTGCGCGTAGCTGGTGAACAGGCAGAAGGCGCGCCCACGCGTGATCTCCAGCAGTTGGCGGATGCGATCGGCCGCCTTGCGCGAAAACAATTGCTCGCGCGGATCAGGCATATCTGGCGGCACGTAGAACACCGCTTGCGTCTCGTAGTCGAAATGCGAGGGCACGACGAGTTCGCGTGCATCCTGTAGCCCTAATCGTCCGCGGGCGTATTGAAAGCCGCCGCCGACGGCGATCGTCGCCGAGGTCAACACCGCGGTGTTCAAATTTGCAAACAAGGTGCGCTGCAGGATTGCCGACACATCAATCGGCGTCGCCTGCAAAAACACGTTGTGTCCCTGCCTTCCAGCGCGGCGCGACTCGCCTCGACGCTCCACCCAATACACAGTGTTCTTGTCATTCGATTCCAGCAGGAAACTCAGCTGTACTCGCAGTTCTTCGGTGCGTCGAGCCAGGTTGAACAACTCATCCGGTTTCTCTTTTAACGCCTGAATTTCACTGTAGAGATGCCCCAGCGCATTCTGCAGCGCGAGAAACTCTTCCCCGTTCTCTTCCAGAAATTCCTTACGGTTCTCGAACGCGAATCGCCCTTCGCCCTGTGGAACCAGCGAGAAGAACAACTGCGAGCGTTCGCGGGCTCGCTGCGAAGCCTGCAACAGCGTCGGAGACGCGATATGAAATTCCTTGATTGCGAATTCAACATCGCGCACCAGGTCGTCCACGCGCACGTTCGACGCGCTCACCCCGAAGTAGCTGCCCGCGACGTCTTCGAGTTCGTGCGCCTCGTCGAAGATTACTGCCGCGGCTTCCGGCAGAATGCCGACATCCGGCGCGCCATCCGCCGCCTGCTTAATCGCGAGATCGGCGAAGTACAGATGGTGATTGACGATGATGATGTCGCTCTCCATTGCCGTACGACGCATCTCGGTGATGAAGCAGCGCTCGAAATCTTTGCACTTCGAGCCGACACACGCGTCCGCGCGCGCGTCGAGCTTTGGCCAGAGCAGGCTGGCCTCGGGAACGGCGGTCAACTCCGCGCGGTCGCCGGTCGTGGTCACGGCCTCCCACTCGCGGATCTGCCGGAACTGGTCAATCTCTTCCAGGCCGTTGAGCACCGGCCGGTCGCTTAGGTCATACAGCTTCTTGCGGCACAGATAATTGTTGCGCCCCTTCATGTAACAGACCTTCAACTTCTGGTCTGACTCCGCGCCGAAAATCGCGCGCTCGAGGAAGGGAACATCTTTATAGAAGAGCTGCTCCTGGAGATTTTTCGTGCCCGTCGAAATGATCACGCGCAGTCCCGAGCGAATCACTGGCACGAGATACGCCAACGTCTTGCCGGTTCCTGTCCCGGCCTCAACGATCAGGTGCCGCTTCTCGGTGAGCGCCTGTTCCACGGCTTGCGCCATCTGCAACTGCCCGCGCCGGAACTCATATGCCGGATGCGATTTCGCCAGCACACCGCCCGGTCCGAAGAACTGCGACAGGGTGAGCGAACGGATGTCGCGAGCCGGACTTGCCGCGGATTGTGAGCTACTGGCCACGAGAAAGGTGAGAAGTTCTTATAATAGCTGGAGTGGCTTCTGCCGCTCGCCTCATTAACACCTTAGCCCTCTGTCATGGCGACCGGAGAGTCCGCATAGCAATGCGGATTCGCAGGGAAGCTACCTTTTTGTTTTCTGTTTCAAGAAGAAGGCCCACTTGGCACGTAAGAAGAAAGAAACCGTAACCCTCCCGCTGGTCGGCATGATCGCCATCGTGGGCCGCCCCAACGTCGGCAAGTCCACGCTCTTTAACCGGCTCGTGGGTCAGCGGCGCGCCATCGTCGGCGACGAACCCGGCATCACGCGCGACCGCCTCTACGGCTACTCCGAGTGGGCCGGCAAGCGTCTGCGCGTGGTCGACACCGGTGGCATCGTCCCCGACGACGAAGCCCTCATCCCCGCGGAAATCTTTCGCCAGGCCAAGGTCGCGCTCGAAGAAGCCGACGTCATCGTGATGGTGGTTGACGCTCGCACCGAGCTTGCATCGCCCGACATCGATCTCGCGCGCCTGCTGCAACGCACTGGCAAGCCGCTCATCCTCGCGGTCAACAAAATCGACGACCCGAAACTTGAGTCCTATGTGGAAGACTTCCGCCGCCTCGGCATCCGCACCATGGTTCCCATCTCCGCCGAACATTCGACGGGTGTTGCGGAATTGTTGGAAGAGATTCTCGAGCGCATCCCCGAAAAAGCTGCGGGCGACAAAACTGTGGAGGACAAAAACGCGGGCGCCCGACCCGCGCTGAGGAACGCCAAGACGGCAGCCGAACCCGCCGACACCTTCGACGATCAGCCCTCGGTCGATCTCGATTCTGAAATTGACGACGCACCGCACGAAGGCGCCGAGCAACCAGACTCCGAACTAACGCCGGAAATCAAAATCGCGATCATCGGCCGCCCCAATGTTGGCAAATCCACCATGCTCAATCGTCTCACCGGCACCGCGCGCGCCATCGTCTCGCCCATCGCCGGCACCACCCGCGACGCCGTGGATGAAGTCGTCGAGCGCGACGGCCAGATCTTCCGTTTCATTGATACCGCAGGCATCCGCCGCAAAGGCAAAACGCGTTTGATGGCGGAAAAGCTCAGCGTGGTCATGGCGCGTAAGCACCTCGAAGCCGCCGACCTCGCGCTCGTCCTCATCGACGCTACCGAAGGCGTCACCGCCATCGACGCGACCATCGCCGGCTACGCCCACGAGGCCGGCCGCAGCGTTATCGTCGTCATCAACAAGTGGGATTTGGTCACCATCAACCGCGCCGACGGCAAGCCCGCCGCGAAGGTGGACATTTTCGAAGAGCAGGTGCGCCGCCACCTCAAGTTCCTCAACTACGCGCCCATCGTTTTCGCGAGTGCGGAGACGGGCTATGGTTCCGGGAAGATCTACGAGGCCATCGAGCTGGTTGCGCGCGAACGTCGCAAACGTATCGCAACCGGCGAGATGAACCGCTTCCTCAAACACGTGGATTTCGAGCGCGCCGGCGTACCGTATTCGCAGCGCGTCCGCATCCTCTACATGACGCAGGCTGCCGTCTCACCGCCCACGTTCATCCTCTTTACCGACCGCGCCACGCCGCTACATTTTTCGTACCGGCGCTTCCTCGAGAACCAGATTCGCGACGCGTTCCAATTCGTCGGCACTCCAATCTGGATTAAATCGCGCGCGAGAAACGCCAACAAGGACGAGGAGTAGTGCTTCTGTCATCCTGAGCGGAGTCGCGCGAAGCGCGACGGAGTCGAAGGACCCCTGTCATCACGACGCTTCCTATGCCGGTAGAGGCGGCGGTTCCGGCATCGGCTCCGGCACGATCGGCGCCGGCGGTGCAGGAGGGGGCGGCGGCGGTGGAAACACAATCCTCCCCAACCTCTCATACCTTCCCGCGAAGAAATAGATCGCATACGACGGGAAGAAGAACGAAACCGGCGCGCCGATAAGCGCACTGACGGCAATCATCAGGAACACCATGATCAGCAATCCGATGATCCCCGCCGTGATCAACATCGCCTTCACCACCATCGTGGCGCCTACGCCAATCGCCACGCCGGCAATTACCGCTAGCACTGCCGGGACGATCAGAATCAACATCACGAACACTCCGATAATCCCCTGAACAATCCCCGCGCCAATCCGCAGCACAATTTTCATCAGGAAATACACCACGTAATCCGACGCCTGTCCGCGCGCGATCTCGAAGAACTTTCGCCAGCCGTCCTGCCAGCCCACGTTCTCCAGCGCCATGATCGGCACCACGAAGTCCTTTGCCAGCACCATTACGATGCCGAGCACCACCGCGAGCAGTAGATAAAACAATCCAGCCACCACAAGGGTTGCGATTCCCAGCGCGTCGATATGCCAAACCCCAAGATGATGGCCGCTGTAGAGCAGCGCCGCTGGCAACCCAAGACACAAAATCAGCAGCATCCACGAGATGACGGTGAGAAGGATTTGCCATGCGAAATACCGCTGCCCGGCGTCACGCCATTTGCGCCATCCTTCGCCGAGACGCGTGTCGCCTTGCAGCACCGCGTCAAACAGCACGAAGCGCAGTCGCGAATTGATGTAAAGAATGATGAGGGTGAGCACGACCACAAAGATCGCAACCGCCAGCGCCAATTCCAGGATGTGCGTTGGCGTGAACCATGCCAGGTGACCGGGCATCTGGGTTCCCGCGTGCCTGCCCGAAGACTTGTCCGGAAAATTCGTTGGGAAGTTGCCTAAACCGCCCCCGCCACTGCTCATTTCAGCGGTGAAGAACCCAAGCACCGCCATCCGCAGCCAGAAGGCGAAGCGGAATCGCTTAAACATCTGTGTCGTGGTATGTCGAAATGCAGGTGAGATGGCTTCAGTCGCCGAAAGCACTGGCACAGTGCGGTTCCTCGCGGGATAGGCTCCCGCTCACCATACGACCGGCAGACCCGCCGGTCAAATCAATCTACTCGTAGCGGAGCGCCTCTACGGGATCAAGACGCGATGCTTTGAACGCCGGCACCAGTCCGCTGGCGATCCCGGTGACCACCAGCACCGCCGTTGAGAGAAGCACCGTGAATATGGAAATGTGCAGGTGGATGTCGCCCTTTCCGCTGTCGTCTTCGAACAACGGGCCGAGCAGTGGCAGCGTACCCACTGCCCACGACAGCAAGTAAGAGAGTCCGATTCCGATCACGCCGCCCATCAGCATCAGTAGCATCGTCTCTGCCAGGAACTGCAGTTTGATGTGCCACTTCTTCGCGCCCAGCGCGCGCCGTAGGCCGATCTCGCGGATGCGTTCATCCACCGAGACCAGCATGATGTTCATCACGCCCACGCCGCCGATTCCGAGCGTCAACATGCCGATGAACAGCAGCAGCACCTGCAACCCGATGGTCAGTCCGTCAATGATCGGACGAAATTCATCGCGCCCGAACATCTGGATCGCCTTTTCGTCACTTGGCGAAAAATGTTGGCGCTCGGCAATTGCCGCCAATACTTGCTTACTCGCGCGCTTCTCATATTGCGGCGCGATAGGCGCAAATACCAGCACACTTGCATACTTCGTGTCCCACAGATCGCCCGCTGCGGAGTGCGGAATGAATGCCGAGCGATCATCGGACGAAAAGTAGTTCGAGAGCTGCATCTTGCGGTCCATCACGCCGACCACGGTAAAGCGCTGCCCCATGATCAAGACGGTTTCGCCGACCGCGTCGCGCCCGCTGAATAACTGCGTCTTCAGGACATTTCCAAGGAACACCACATGCCGCCGCTCGACCTCGTCGGTGGCGTTGAGCCAGCGCCCTTCGCCCGCAACTTCGTTGCGCATCGTGCCATACTCCGGGCACACGCCGCGGATTGCCGTATTCGCCAGCCGGTCGCCATAGGTGAGTGAGTCATTGTGCACCGTCTCCGGGCAAATCGTCTTCACGAACCCGGCGTTGGCCTTCACCATTTCAATGTCGGCTTCTTCGAAGCGCACCTTTTGTCCGGCGCGCTGTCCGCCCGCCTGCGAGCTCGTCTGTCCCGGCCACGCAATCACCACGCTGCGGCCGAATGCATCGAACCCATCCACCAGCACTTTGCGGAACCCACTGCCGTAGGCGATCAGCAACGTCACACTGGTGATGCCCCACACAATGCCCAGCATCGTGAGCGAACTTCGGGTGCGGTTTCGCGCCAGCGCATGCCAGCTTTCGATGAACACTTCCTTCAGCATGTTCATCGTTAGCCTCCCGCCTCGTAACGCAGCGCCTCAATCGGATCGATGCGCGCTGCCTCGCTCGCCGGATACATCGCCGCCAACACCGCAATAACCCCGAGCAGGCCGGTCGCCAGCAGTCCCGATTGCCAAGTCGGCAGCAGTCCCGCGAAGAATGGCGGCATCGGCGCCAGGTTCACCAGCGCACAGAATCCAAACGCGGCGAGCAGGCCTCCACCGCCGCTCAGCGCCACAATGATGCACGTCTCCAGGAAGAACTGCATGAGGATGCTGCGCGCCGGCGCGCCCACAGCTTTACGCACGCCAATCTCTCGCGTGCGCTCGCGTACGGCCACGAGCATCACGTTCATTACGCCAATCGCACCCAGGAACAGCGTTGTGACGCCGACTGCACCGAGGAAGTACTTCATCCCGTCGGTCATCTTCTGAAATTCTTTTGCCTCCTCTACTGTGTCCCAAACCCCGGCGGCCTCTTTGTCACGCGGGTCGAAGGTGTAGATGCGACCGAGCGAGTTGCGGAACTCGCGCTTGCAGTCCATGTGCTCTTCCACGGAATTCGGCACAATCAGCAGCCGGTCCAGCGAGTGCGCATCGTCCGGTGGCTTGTTCGGAAAATCTTCGCGCGCCGCGGTGTAGGGCACAAAAACTTTGTTGACGTCGAAGCCGTCGTAGCTCGAGTCCTGGTCTTTCTTCTTCATCACGCCGATCACCAGGTAAGGATGATCCGCCAGCAGGATGGTCTCACCCAGCGCATTACGCCCAGGGAACAACTGCTTCGCAGCATCGCTGCCAAGGAACGCTACCCGCCGCGTCTGCCGCACGTCTTCCCAGTTATAAAACGAGCCCTGCGCCACATCGATGCTTCGCACTTCTGCGAACTCCGGATACGAACCGGAAATCAGCAGCGACGCATTGTTGTACTGGCTGCGGATGCGCACATTGTTGCCCAGCTCCGGTAGCACGTACTTGCAATTCGGCGAATCCTCTTTCACCTGCGGAATGTCGGTGTCTCTCCACTTAATGCGGCGCCCCGCGCGCTGCCCGCCCGCCTGCATGCTCGTGCGTCCGCCCGAAAACACGATCATGATGTCTTTGCCAAGATTCTCGGTCTGCTTCTTCTGGCCCACGCGCAGCCCTTCGCCCGCCGCCACCATGAGCACAATCGACACCACGCCCCACCCGATCCCAAACATAGTGAGAGCGGTCCGCAACTTGTGCGCCCAGAGTGTGCTGAAAACGTCGATGAAGAGATCGCGAAGATTCATAAGGCCCAGGCGGCGGAGCTCCGCCCAATTGGATATACGAATCTACGCCGATTGCGGTTCCCAAATTGTGGGTTCCGTCACCCTTTTCGGGATGGAGCAGTTAAGTCTTAGGACGACCTATTGGAATATCTGGGATGTAGCCAGCCACCCATCAAATTCCTTCAGCGCTGCCTCGCACACCATCCGATGCCGCTCCTTCTTGTCGCGCACCTTGCGCCGCGCCGCTTCATCGAGTTGCGGCAGCAAATCGAACGTAATATTCGCCGGCTGAAAATGTTTCGCTTCGGCATGACAGATGTAATTCACCAGCGATCCAAACGCCGTCGCCCGCGGCGGCGCTACCGGTTCGTGTCCCATCGCCACGGTGCTCACATGCATCCCCGCCATCTGTCCTGTCGCGATACTCTCCACGTATCCTTCAACGCCCGAAATCTGCCCCGCGAAAAACACGTTGGGATGCTCTTTCATCCGCAGCGTCTCGGTCAGCAGCGTCGGCGAGTTGATGTACGTATTGCGATGAATCTGCCCATAGCGCAGGAATTTCGCATTCTCGAGCCCGGGGATCAGCCGCATCACCCGCGCCTGGTCGCCATACTTCAAGTGGTTCTGGAACCCAACCAGGTTGTACGAATCGGCGCGCAGGTTCTCCTGCCGCAACTGCACCACCGCATACGGATACCGTCCCGTCTTCGGATCCGTCAGCCCCACCGGCTTCATCGGCCCAAAGCGCAGCGTGTCGCGTCCCCGCCGCGCAATCTCCTCGATCGGCAGGCAGCCCTCGAAATAGTTGAGGTTCTCCCACTCCTTCGCATCCACCGAGTGCGCCTCGATCAGCGCATCAAGAAAGCGGTCGTACTCCTCTTTGTTCATCGGACAATTGATGTAGTCCGCCGTGCCCTTGTCATAGCGCGCGGCCATGTATACGCGCGACATATCGATCGAGTCCGCCTCCACAATCGGCGAAATTGAATCGTAGAAATAGAGGTGGGTGTTACCCGAAAGCCGCGCGATCTCCTGCGACAGCGCATCCGAAGTCAGCGGCCCCGTCGCAATCACCGTGAGCGCATCGTTTTCATCGATCTTCGTGACTTCCCCGCGCACCACGCGAATCCGTGGCTCCGCTTCAATCACCCGCGTGACTTCCGCGGCAAACGCCCCACGGTCCACCGCCAGCGCATGTCCCGCGGGAACCGAAGTCTTCTGCGCAATCTCCAGCAGCAGCGACCCGCCTCGCCGCATCTCTTCCTTCAGCAGCCAGGGCGCCGAATTCTCGCCCGCGGATTTCAGCGAGTTCGAACACACCAGCTCCGCAAAGTCCGAAGTCTGGTGCGCCGGCGTCGATTTCACCGGACGCATCTCATACAATTCCACATCAAGCCCGCGCCGCGCACACTGCCACGCCGCTTCACACCCCGCCAACCCCGCACCAATAATCCTGATCTTCAAATTCACTCCCTACAAAATCACCCGTTCTTCCCCAACTCGCTTCGTCACCCTCTCGCGGTCCAGCCACTCCAGCAGGGGAATCGCATACTTCCGCGTCAGCCCGGTCAGCTCTTTGAACCTTGCAACATCAATGCGCGGCGACGCACTCTTCGCGCTCACCACCCGCGTTCGCAAATCCACCAACGCGTTCTGATGAAACACCAACTCCTCGCTAACCTTTACCAGCACGCGATCCCGCAACAGCAGCGTTACCACCTGCTGCGCCCGCGTGTGATCCAGTTTCACGCCCGCCAATACATCTTTCAGCGCAGGAACCTGAAGCCCCGCCTTTGCGAACGCATCTTCAATGAGCTTCTTCGATTCCGACTCGTCGCTCTTCATCGCGACGCCGCGTCCCGGTGCCTGCACCACTTCACCGCTGACAATCAACTTCTTCGCCGCGACTAATCTCTCCAGCACTCCAGCAAAAATCTCCGGCTCCGCGCCAACTCTTTCGCGTAGTGTCTCTTTCCCAATGCCCGCGACCAGCCGGTTCTCATCGTGAAACCGGTTCACATGTTTCACCAGCCCCGTCTCCAACTGGCTCACAACCGACGATGTCAGAAGATGCTGCCCAAACTGCACTACCTGCTTCGCTTCCACCAACTGCTTCAGTCTCGAAGCGAACTGTCCGCGCATCCATCCCGTCTCCGCGATCGCACCCGCCACGGTCAACCCACGCGACTTCCTTCGCGCCACGCGCGCCTTGAGAATCTCGGCCGCATACCCACTCTCCAGCGTTCGCAAAAACTCCAGTCGCTCGGGCGAAGCCAGCGGCTCTGCATCCAGCACCACGCCGCCGCCAATCGTTACCAGCGGCGAAAACTGCCGCACAATAAACCGATCTCCCGGCAGCAGCAGCGCCGGCTTCGCCAGCCGCAACTGCGCATACGCCGTGCCGCTCTCCAGTTTCGGCTTCTTCTCATGCAGCAACACGGCCGCCACCGTCTCTGCCGTGTGCGCATGAAAGTGCACTCGCGCGCGATCTTTCAGTGCTGGTGCTCCGTTCAGCAATTCCAGCTTCACATCCACGCGCCGCGTCGGATGGAATTGCCCCGCCTCGGTCAGCACCATCCCGCGCGTCAAATCTTCTACCGCCACATTCGCCAGGTTCAACGCCGTCCGCTGCCCCGCCACCGCGCTCTCCGCCGACGCCCCATGCACCTGCACGTTGCGCACCCGCGTCTTCATCTCCCGCGGATGCACCTCCACTTCTTGTTCTTTCTTCACGGTGCCGGAGATCAGGGTCCCCGTGACCACCGTGCCGTGTCCCTTCATGGTGAACACGCGATCAATGGGCAGCCGCATCGCCGCCTGCGCATCCTTCACCCTGGATTCCACCGCGACACTCGCGAGTTCTAGCTTCAGTTCCGCAATCCCTGCGCCTGTCTTCGCACTCACCGCCACTACCGGAGAACCTTCAAGAAATGATCCCGCCACAAATTCGCGCGCCTCGGCCTTCACCACCTCGAGCGTCTCCTCATCCACGAGGTCGCTCTTGGTCAGCACCGTCAGCCCGCGTTCAATCCCGAGCATCCGGCAAATATCGAAATGTTCTCGTGTTTGCGGCTTGATGGATTCTTCCGCCGAGATGATCAGCATCACCAAATCAATCCCGCCGACCCCGGCGAGCATGTTGCGAATGAATCGCTCATGCCCCGGTACATCTACGAAGCCAATGCGCAGCTTCTCACCCGAAGCCGCCGCCAGTTCGAGGTTCGCGAACCCAATATCAATCGTGATCCCGCGCCGCTTCTCCTCCGCGAGCCGATCGGTATCAATCCCCGTCAGCGCGCGCACCAGCGCCGTCTTCCCATGATCAATATGTCCGGCAGTCCCCACTATGACGGGCTTCATCTCCTCCAGTGTACGAAAAACCCTTCAACCACGGAGGACACGAAGGCCCACGAAGGTATTTGGAAGTTGGGGATGGATATGAGATGGAACGACACTGCTCATAACACGACCGGGCAAGGCTGGAGGCCGGCCAGGTTTCTCAGCACCACGCGTCAGCGTCGTGGAAGGTAGGCGGAAAGAGGAGAAGCCCTTTCAAGGGCGGCGCGGCTCCGGCTCGCGGTGAGCCAGCGCGGCGAGAACCATGTAACGGATCCTCGCCGCAAACCCTCTGACCTAATACCTAATTCCTAAAAACCTTCGTGCCCCTTCGTGTCCTTCGTGGTGAAAGCCTTTGATCTACTCATGCCGCAGCGCCACCATCGGCTCAACCTTCGACGCTCTTCTCGCCGGCACATATCCGGCGATCAGCGAAACCCCCAACAACAATCCCGCCGCGATCGCAATGCTCACCGGGTCCCACGGCTTCATTCCATACAACATTGTGCGAATCAGCCGCACCAGCGCCAATCCCGCGCCGAGTCCCACGACAACTCCCACGATCGCCAGCCACGATGCCTCTCTGAGCACCATCGCCAGCACCTGTTGTGTCTTCGCGCCCAGCGCCAGGCGAATCCCAATTTCGTTCGTTCGCCGCGCTACGTTATACGACATGATCCCGTAAATCCCGATGCAAGCCAACACCAGCGCCAGCACGCCGAACGCGCCAGTGATCGTCGCGAACAGTCTCTCCTGCTGCAGCAGGCCGTCAATCTGTTCGTCCTGCGTACGGACATCGGTCAGCGGCAGGTCACGGTCCACCGACCGCAGGGCCTCGCGCAACATTGGCGTAATCGCCGCGCGCGATTGCCGCGTCTTGATCTCAAATGTCATCCCCCACGAAATGTCCGACGCCTGCCGATAGCTCAGGAAGAATGTCGGCGGCGGCTCCTTGCGCAAGTCGTCGTAATGCGTGTCGGCGCACAGCCCGACGATCGTGAACAACTCCTTCTTATCGTTGCTGCCGCTGGTTTCAAAGGTCTTCCCAATCGGATTCTCATTCGGCCAGAACTGCTTTACCAGCGCCTGGTTTACGATCGCAACTTTCTGTGAGGTCTCCGTATCGCTCGCGTTGAACGCTCGTCCCGCAAGGATCGGGATCCGCATCGTCTTGAAGAAGTCGTCATTCACCGCGTTGTCGTCCGCGGCAGTCTCTTTGCCGGGTTCCGGCTTCTGGCCCGTCGGCACAAAGTCGTCATTCGACATACTGTGTGCTAACAGCGTCACGCTCGACAATCCCACCGAATCCACGCCCGGTATTGCCGCCAAGCGCTGCTCCAGGTCGCGATAGAGGACCAGGTCCTTGCCCACCGGATACCGCGCTTGCGGCAATCGCATCTCGAACAGAACAAGGTTCTTGGTCTCGAAGCCCGGATCTACCGACGTGAGGTTCACCAGCGTCCGCAGAAAAATTCCCGACCCCAACACCAGCACGGTCGAGAGCGCGATCTGGAATCCGACCACTGCTTTCCCACCGTATCCACGCCGGCGCCGTGTCGTACTCTGTGCGCTGTCTTTCAGAGACGTGTTCACCTCCGCGCGCGTCGCCTGCCACGCCGGCGCGATGCCAAACAAAATTCCGGTCAGCAACGACAGCCCGAGATTGAATGCGAAGACCTTCCAATCGTACGGTGCCGCCGACATCGGCTCTTCCCAAGCGTTCGTCACCAGGTGGGGAATCGCCAATCGTCCGAAGTAGCCGAGCAGCAATCCACCCAAGCCTCCGAGCAGGGAGAGCATCATGCTTTCGGTGAGCACCTGCCGCAGCACCCGCCGCCGCGAAGCGCCCATCGCCAGCCGTACCGACATCTCGCGCTGCCGTGCCGACGTCCGCGCCAGCAGCAAATTCGCGAGGTTCGCGCATGCCAGCAGCAGCACAAATCCCACCAGCGCCATCAACACGTACACCGGCGACGCGAAGTTTCGTCCCGCTTCGTTCAAGCCGCGGCTGCCATCGCCCACGCGCAGCGTCGGCAGCGCTTCATCCTTCTTCGGATTCATCGTGGCGCGCACCGCGTCCTTCAACGCGATGTCGAGTTCCGCGCGCGCCGCCTCTTCATTTACGCCCGGCTTGGTGCGCGCCATGATCTGCATCCACCACTCGCGCGTGTTCGTCAAAAGCGAGCCAAAGCGGAAGTTCGGCGCTACCTGCGGCTGCAGGCTGAACGGTACGTAAATGTCGGACGAACTCTGTACCTGCCTCGCGCCGGTAAAGCCCTTCGGGTTCACGCCCACAATCGTCACCGGCGTCAGGTTCAGCGTGATCGTCTTCCCTAGCACCGCCGGCGAACGCCCAAAGCGCCGCGCCCAGTATCCATCGCTGATCACCGCCACCGGCGTTGCGCCCGGCTTGTCGTCCGCATCGTCGATCACCCGGCCAATCTGCGGCGCAATCCCCAGTTCACTATAGAAATTGCCCGACACCAAATCGGCTTGCACCACTTCGGCCGCCTGATCAATCGTCACATTGGCGCGGCCAATATTCTTGAACCCAAACAAGTCGGAGAGTTGATGGTTGTGCGCGCGCAGGTACTCATACACCGGGTACGAAAACGATGTGCTCGTGTTGCCGCCGTTTTCCTTGTCCCACTCTCCCCAGATCGAATGCACCGCGCCGTGCTTCGGCGAAATCCAATTCATCAGCCGTAGCTGCTCCGGATGCGGCACGTTCAGCCGGTCGATCATCAAGTGCTTTGCCAGGGTGAAGATCGTCGTGTTCGCGCCAATCCCCAGCGTCAGCGACAGCAACGCAATCGCCGTGAAGCTCGGACTCTTCTTCAACATCCGCACCGCATACCGCACGTCCGACCGCAGCTCATCCCACAGCCGCAATCCCAACGAAACCCGCATCGCTTCCTTGTGCGCGTCCGCGCTGCCGAACTCAATCCGCGCCCGCCGCGTCGCCTCCTGGCGCGAAACCCCGCTCTTCACCAGGTCTTCGATGTAGCTCTCCACGTGGAAGCGCAGCTCATCATCCATATCGCGCTGCAACTGCGCGTCGTGCGACACCGAACGGAACCAGGAACGTGCACGTGGAATCAGCTTCATACTTCCTCCGGCGCAGCCTGCAAAATGCCGCCAATGATTGCGCTCATGCGGTTCCACTTGGCAGTCTCGCTGCGCAGCATCGCCCGCCCCGAGGTGGTCAGCTCGTAATACTTCGCGCGACGATTGTTCTCACTCTCGCCCCACTCGGAAGCAATCGCCCCCTGGTGCTCCAGCCGGTACAACGCCGGATACAACGACCCCTGCTGGATCTCCAGTTGCTGCCCGGAAATCTGCTGAATGCGCAGCAAAACCCCATACCCATGCAGCGGCCCCAGCGATACAGCTTTGAGGATGAGCATGTCCAATGTGCCTTGCAGAAGATCGAGCGGCTTATTTCCCATGGGGCGAAGGTCTCCTAGATCATCTAGGAGGGTACCGCGCTCTCTCCTAGACCGTCAAGGAGTGCGTCCCGTGAAAGGTCTTTTGATTACGACACGCCGAACTGGTTGATTGCAGGAGTTTGGAGCTTATTAAAGTTTAGGAGCCTAAACTTTACTCGCGGATTGCGTTATTAAAGGATCGATGTAACCTTTTCCTGTTCAGCCGGTTACGCGCCGTGGTTTGTATCAGGGCACGGCTTCAGCCGTGCCGAACGAGCGCCTTCAAATTTCCCGGGGCTTTAGCCCCTGCACGCCGCCCGCATTCCCAAACCTACGCTCTGGAACCAAAAACGCCCGATTCCTTCGATTCCGATTCTCTCCGCAATTCGGTATTGATAGATTGCCTCTATGAAGCTTCGTCTGGTCCCTGTATTCGTTGTCTTCATCGCGAATCTCGCCATCGCTGCCGACAAACCCAAACCCGCATCCGCCAAAATCGAACCGGACTTTATGGTCATCGCCAACCAGGTCATCGACGAACAGTGGCCTGCAATCGTCGGACCGGTGAATGCCCCGGGGCAAGTCGACCATATCGAGCCCGGCCAATGCATTCGCATCGGCGTTTTCGCCAGCGGGGATGACCGCGATCGGCTTCTCGCCTCCACAAAAATCGAATTGCAGCTGACGTCTGCTGGCCAGACGCAGTCCATGCCCGCCGAAGCTCCGGCGATCGTGAAGCAGGGCAAGCCGGAAGGCGGAGACTTCGTGACTCAGGTCCTTGGCGTCGCGAACATTAAGAACCCAATGCTCAGCATGGTGAGCATCGGGGTGCCGAGTGCAAAATGGTGCGCACCGCGCGATACCGGAGATTCCTCTATTTCGATTGCCGGCAGGGCCTCTCTTCCCGACGGCAAATCCGTGCTTTTGAAATCGCAGACGCTAGCCGTCACCACCTTTGCCACCGCGCGACAGAAATTCCCGCTCGATCCCAAGAACTGGGAAGACTGGTCACAGACTTATTACGCTGCCCCTATACCCTCCCGCATTTTGCCGGCAATGCGGATCGTGGGTGCCGATTCGCGTATGGCTCATATGAAGAACGAAGCGCTCTTCTTCGTGGAGGCCCTGCGCAAAGACCCCGTTGCGGCCGACGACCTGAAGCAAGCGCTCGTCCGCGAAGACCCAGCCGTTCGCCTCTACGGCGCAGTGATTCTGAAGCTCGCCGGCGAGCCCATGGATGATCTATTGAATGCGCTAAATGCGGATGAAAGAGCGAGAGTTGCAGCTGCGCGCCTCCCTGACCCCTACGACCTTACGCCCGATCCCGATCTCGCCAATCGTATGGACATGCTGTGGTCTATTTTCTTCGCGACCGGACAGCGAAAACCTGTCGAGACGATCGTGTCCATGCTCGCGTGGCGCGCCGACTATGACACGCTCGGCAAGAAGCTCGATACGGGTTACACACCGAAAGAAATAACTCCGGAAGTGATGCGGGGTGCATGCTACTCCGCGGCCGGCTGGGCTCTCAACTCGCTGTCGCTCTCCAGCCCTCTCGTCGCCGACTACATTGAGGCGATCCATGCATCTCCGGATACTCAGCCCGTAATTCGCAAGGAACTTGAGAACCTGACCACGAATCCGGCCTTCCGAAAAAGATAAGCGGCGAGAGCGATCGCCGAAGTCCTTACGCTTCCCGCAGCGATAACAACACCGCGACATACTGTCGTACCTTCTTGAAAAGCGCCGGCGTGATCTTCGAGTGGAAGGTCGCGCGTCGCCCCGTCCAATCCATGCTCTTGAGTTGATCGACGAGCACGGCACCCTCTACCCCATCGACGGTCACAGGCAGCGCAAAAGGATATGGCTTCCTCTTGCTCGTCAGCGGGCAGACCACGGCCAATCCACTCGCCCGGTTGTACCGCAGATCCGTCAGCACCAGCGCTGGCCTACGCTTGGCTTGTTCTCGCCCCACTTGCGGATCGAAATTCAGGAAAACAATGTCACCAGCCTCGGGAACATAGGCGGTGCTCACCACTCGACTTTCTCCTTGCCCACGTCAGCGCCCCACGGCGTCTCTTCGTAGCGGTTCTCCGGCGTGATCTGCGCTACCAATTGCGACAAGGTCGGAGTCTTTCCCGCACGCTGAAGCTGCACTGTCCCGTCCGAAGCAACTTCCAGTTCCAACGCATCGCCTTCCGCCAACTTCGCCTGCTCCGCAACCGCCTTCGGAATCCGAACCGCCAAACTGTTCCCCCACTTCAACATTTGCGCGCGCATTGGTTGCTCCTTGCAATGTATATACATTGTATCACCGCATTTGATATCAAAAATCTCCCTTCGTGTTTCCTTAGTGTCCTTCGTGGTCAAAGATTTTGCCCTTCCCATAAACCCCGCTAATAGCGCCTATCACCATTTCCGCCGACCCACCCTCGCCAGACATGAGAAAATAGATGTTCCTCGATAAATCCCATGTCAGCCATTACTCCTGAAGTCGTCAAAGAGCACGGATTCACCCCCGAAGAGTACCAACGCATTCTCAAATGGCAGGGCCGCGAGCCCTCCATGACCGAACTCGGCATTTACAGCGTGATGTGGAGCGAGCACTGCTCCTACAAGTCGTCGCGCGTGCACCTGAAGCGCCTGCCCACGCGGTCGAAGCTCGTGCTCCAGGGCCCCGGCGAAAACGCCGGCATCATCGACATTGGCGATGGCTGGGGCTGCGCCTTCAAAATCGAGTCGCACAATCACCCGTCGTTCATCGAGCCATTCCAGGGCGCGACCACCGGCGTCGGCGGCATCCTCCGCGACATCTTCACCATGGGCGCGCGTCCCTTTGCCGTCATGGACAGCCTCCGCTTTGGCCCCATCAAGCCCGACGGCCAGACCGACTCCGCCACGATCCACCGCAACCACTCCATCCTCGAAGGCGTAGTCGGCGGCGTGGCTTCGTACGGCAATTGTTTCGGCGTGCCCAACGTCGGCGGGGAAGTGAAGTTCGAGCCCTGCTACAACGGCAATCCGCTGGTGAACGCCTTCGCCCTCGGCCTCGTCCGCCAGAACGAAATCTTCTACGCCAAAGCCAGCGGCGTCGGCAACCCGGTGATTTACGTCGGCTCCAAGACCGGCCGCGACGGCATCCACGGCGCGACCATGGCCAGCGAGGAATTCAGCGAAGGCTCCGAAGCCAAGCGCCCCAACGTCCAGGTCGGCGACCCCTTCATGGAGAAGCTGCTCCTCGAGGCCTGTCTTGAAGCCATGCAAACCGGCGCCGTCCTCGGCATTCAGGACATGGGCGCTGCCGGCCTCACCTGTTCCACCTGCGAGATGGGCGCGCGCGGTTGCGTTGGCGTCGAGATCGAACTCGACCACGTCCCCCAGCGCGAAACCGGCATGACCGCCTACGAGATCATGCTCAGCGAATCTCAGGAGCGCATGTTGCTCGTCGCCGAAAAAGGCCGCGAGCACGAAGTCTTCGCCGTCTTCAAAAAGTGGGGCCTCGACGCCTCGCACGTCGGCCACGTCATCGGCGATGCCAAAATGCGCGTCCTGCACCACGGTGTGGTCGTCGCCGAAATCCCCAACGAGGCTCTCACCGACGACGCCCCGCTCTACCATCGCCCCATGGAACCGTGGGTCAGCCCGCTTCCCAAGGTGAAGCCCGCGTCAATTGCATTCGGCAAGAAATCCGATCTCACCGCCGAATTCCAAAAGCTGTTAGCGTCGCCCAACATCTGCAACAAGAGCTGGGTCTACGAGCAGTACGACAGCATGGTTCAGACCAACACCGTGGAAGGCCCGGGCCTCGAAGCCGGCGTCATCCGCGTGAAGGGCACCAACCGCGCCCTCGCCATGGCCCTCGACGGCAATGGCCGCTGGTGCTATCTCGACCCGAAACTTGGCGCCATGCACGCCGTCGCCGAAGCCGCCCGCAACGTCGCCTGCTCCGGCGCAAAGCCTCTTGCCGCGACCAATTGCCTGAACTTCGGCAACCCTGAAAAGCCGCCCATCATGCAGCAGTTCGCGGAGACGATCGACGGCCTGACCGAAGCCTGCACCGCGCTCAATACGCCCATCACCGGCGGCAACGTCAGCTTCTACAACGAGACCCTCGGCGAAGGCATCTATCCCACGCCGGTCATCGGCATCGTTGGCGTCCTCGAAGACGTGCACAAGGCCGTCCAGCCAAACTATCGGGCCACGAACCAAGCGCTGGTCCTCATCTCCGGCTCGCCCAAACAGTCGCAGCAAGATCTCGAAATCACCATCGGCTCCAGCGAATACGCGAAAGAGCTCCTCGGCCACGTCTGGGGCAAACCCCCCGCGCTCGACATCGCCGACGAGGCCAATCTCCACAAGGCTTTAGCCGAGATCGCCGACCACCGCCTCGCCGCTTCCATCAAAGACATCAGCGAAGGCGGCATCGCCACCACAATCGCCGAGCCCGGCTTCGCCCGCGGCATCGGCGCCACCATCGACCTGAGCTCCAATGGCCTTGCCGCCGAACTGGTCCTGTTCTCCGAGAACGCTTCGCAGGCGGTTATTTCCTGCGACGAAAGTAATGTCGAAGCAATCAAACAAGTAGCCGTAAAATACGGCCTCCAGGCACAGCTCATCGGGCACACCGCTGCGGACAAGCTAGAAATCCGCATCGACGGCCGCACCGTCATCGCTGCTCCCGTCACCCAATTGCGCGACGCCTGGCAGAACGCACTCAAGCAAGCGCTCCACGCCGAAACCCCCGAGCACCTCGTGCCCGAACTTCTGCAGCGGAGCTGATTTGCTTTGTATCAGGGCAGCGCTTGAGCGCTGCCGCACCGCGAACGCAGCGGAGCTAATTTGCTTTGTATCAGGGCAGCGCTTCAGCGCTGCCGAACCGCGAACGCAGCGGAGCTAATTTGCTTTGTATCAGGGCAGCGCTTCAGCGCTGCCGCAGCGCGAAGTAAGAAAGAGGGCTTTAGCCCCTGCGAATCTCAAAGAGCGCGATACAATTCGCGCCGAAGTATTTGAACCACCAGAGCGCTCCAAGCGCCGACAAACCAGTCGCGAAGCGACGAAATGCAATAGCCCACCTCGTAAGAGGTGGGAACGGGTCAGGCGAATCACAGAGTCCGCGTCAGCGGACGCCACACAGCGGGGCAAACGGATGATCGAAGAGACCGACGACCTATTCGACAAGCTGCACGAAGAGTGCGGTGTCATGGCGATTTACAACCATCCTGAAGCCTCCAAGCTCGCTTATCTCGGCCTCTACGCCCTGCAGCATCGCGGACAGGAATCCGCCGGCATCGCCTCCGCCGACGGCATCCAGATCTACCGCCACAAGGCCATGGGCCAGGTTTCCGACATCTTCACCGCCGAGGTCCTTGCTAAGCTCCCCGGCCGCCTCGCCATCGGACACACCCGTTACTCCACCAGCGGCGACTCCGCCCTCCTCAACGCGCAGCCCATCTCCGTCGAGTGCAATAAAGGACGCATCGCCCTCGCCCACAACGGCAACCTCGTCAACGCCCACGAAATCCGCGCCAAGTTTGAAGCGCAAGGCTCCATCTTCCAAACTACATCGGATACCGAGGTAGTCGTCCATCTCATCGCCCAGTCCCGTGAGCAGACGCTCGAAGACGCCGTCGCTGACGCGCTGCGCCGCATCGAAGGCGCGTTCTCGCTGGTCATGACCACCCCTGACCGCATCTTCGCCGCCCGCGACGCCCGCGGCTTCCGACCGCTCTGCATGGGCCGCATCCCCGCCTCCGAGGGCCGCCCCGAAACCGTGGTCTTCGCCTCTGAAACCTGCGCCTTCGACCTGATCGGCGCCAACTACGAGCGCGACGTCAAGCCCGGCGAAATGATCGTCGTCGGCCCCGAGGGCATCCACTCCCGCTACTACGCGCCCGCCCTCGAACAGTCGAGCTGCATCTTCGAGCACGTCTATTTCTCGCGTCCCGATAGCCTGGTCTTCGGCCGCAGCGTCCAGGCCTCCCGCGACGAAATGGGACGCCAGCTCGCCCGCGAGTCCCACGTCGACGCCGACCTCGTCATCCCCGTCCCCGACTCCGGCGTCACCGCCGCCATGGGCTACGCCGCCGAAAGCGGCATCCCCTTCCAGTTCGGCCTCATCCGCAACCACTACGTAGGCCGCACCTTCATCGAGCCCGAACAGCGCGTCCGCGACTTCGGCGTAAAACTCAAGCTCAACCCCGTCCGCGCCTTAATCGAAGGCAAGCGCGTCATCCTCATCGACGATTCCATCGTCCGCGGCACCACCAGCAAAAAGATCGTCCGCCTCGTCCGCGAAGCCGGCGCCAAAGAAGTCCACATGCGCATCTCCTGCCCGCCCACCATCAGCCCCTGCTTCTACGGCGTCGACACCCCCAGCAAGAAGCAGCTGATCGCCGCCAACATGACGGTCGACCAGATCCGCGACTACGTAGGCGCCGACACCCTCGCCTACCTAAGCTTGGAAGGCCTGAAAAAAGCCGCCGGCGAAGGCGACAAGACCAGCTACTGCACCGCCTGCTACACCGGCAAATACCCCACACAGTTGGTCGATGTGCATTTGGAAGACCTGGCGGCGGTCGAGGTTAAGAGCGAGTAGGCGGGGCCTTCGGTCTCGCACACCGACCTGAGTATAAGCATGTAGTAGAGTTGAAGAATGTCCGCTTCGCAATACTCAGAGCTGATCGCTCGCACCGAACGACTAGTGAACGCAGAATGGACGACAATTAGGCAATGCGATTCTGCTTCACAAGAAATTCGCTCACAAGTTGCGGAAGTTCTTCAAAGGCAATTCGAAAGGCTCGGCTCGACCGATACTGCGTTCGTTGTCTACGGATCACTTGCACGCGGCGAGTGGACGTCGGGAAGTGACCTCGACTGGACATTCCTGATTGACGGACAAGCGAATTCCGATCATCTCCGGATTGCGCAAGAAGTCGGCCGGGTATTGGAATCGCGCTTTCCGAAACCAGGCGCTACGGGCACGTTTGGCAATCTCACATTTAGCCATGAAGTCGTGCATCGGATAGGTGGCGTCCACGACACGAACATAAATACAACTCAACGTGTTCTTTTACTCTTGGAGTCAGCGGGTGTACCTCTTGCTGCGAAGGGCGCATACGAACGGGTGATCAGAGCCGTATTGAACCGTTACTTGGAAGAGGACGAGCGATTGTCCAAAAACGGAAGATTCAAAGTGCCACGATTTCTTCTCAACGACATCGTGCGTTTCTGGAGGACGATGGCCGTTGATTTCGCAAGTAAACAGCGGGAGCGCGGCGGAGAAGGATGGGGTATTCGGAATGCAAAGTTGCGGATGTCTCGCAAATTAATTTTCGCTGCTGGATTGCTGATTTGTTTTAGCTGCGTGCTTGATGACGAACTCAACGGGCAAATCGGTTCTTCGGTAGAAGAAAACCGATTGATCCTCGTCGATCACCTGAAGAAGCAAACGATGAAGACACCGTTGGAACTGTTGGCGGAAACCGTCCAAAAATTCAGCATTCCTCACGAGCACATTCGTAAGCTGTTTGATTCCTACAATCACTTCCTGTCAATCCTGTCGGACGAGGCTAAGCGCGAGGAATTGAAACAGTTGCGAATCGAAGACGCAGAGAAAAGTGCCGTTTTCCACAAGGAGGTGCGTCCAATTAGTACTGAATTCCAGGTTGCACTGAACGCAATCTTTCTCGACAATGAACTCATCGGAGATCTCACCCGCCGATACGCGATATTTTAATGAGATTGATTGGGTTCTCTACTGGCGCCATTGCCCTCAGCGACGTAGACCTAGCGTTGCGAATCCTGAGCACGAGCAAATCGACTGCAATTGAGGTTTCGGCTTTACGTGAATCCGAATTGGATCCGCTCATTCGAAGACTGGACACAATTCGACCACAACTCGAAAAATACAAGCACGTGTCATTCCACGCGCCTAGCGCAATACGTCGAGATCAGGAGAGGCATGTCGTTTTAGTCCTGAGATCGATTGCCGAACTTGGTTGGTCCATTATTGTTCATCCGGATGTGATATTTACCCCAGAGCTGTGGCGAACGCTAGGCGACTCGCTCTGCATTGAAAACATGGATAAAAGAAAGCCGATCGGGCAAACTGCCGATGATCTGAAGCCGTATTTTGATTCGCTTCCGGAAGCAGGTTTTTGTCTCGATCTGGGTCACGCCCGACAGGTAGACGCAACAATGAGCGAGGCTGTGCAATTGTTGCGGATGTACCAGTCAAAGTTGCGTCAGGTCCACATAAGCGAGGTGAACTCATCGAGTCACCACGACCCGCTCACTAGAGAAGCGATAATGGCATTTCATCGGGTCGCTCACCTCATACCGGAAAATACTCCAGTGATTCTCGAGAGTCGGGTGCCGGAGAATTTGGTGGACGCCGAGATAGCGAGTGCACTTGCGACGCTGGCACTGCCGCGAGCGTTGGCGACCGCGTAGTCGAAACCTGAAAATGAAAACACGGAGGCCAGCAAAGTTGCTAGCCTCCGAAGTCTCTTAGTTCAGAAGCGTTCGCAAGTTAGCGGAAAGCACGGCCTTGAAGTTATTCACAGCCTCCAGATCACCTTCATCCAGAAACTTCAACTCCGCCGAAGCCATGCTGTAAATCAAAAAATCGGTGGCAGTGACAGCGCGAGCTTCATCCATGTTGTCGGTCACGAACCGTTGGTAGAAGGGATGCTCAACGTTATAGCGAATGACGAGCTTTCTTCCCTCCATCTCGCATTCATAAATTTGGCCGTTCGGCCCGAGTCTTTCTTCTCGAATGACGCAATTGAGCCTCGTTTCAACCAGCTGTGAACGATTGAAGTTTTTGCGTTCTTTATTTGTATCTAGAGCGTCATCGACTTGCACACCGCTGCCGTTACGCGGTGATGAACGCTTTTCAATGACGGCCTTCGGCTTGATCAAAAGTTTGTCTTTTTCCGCGATGACCTTCATCGATTGAGCGTGCAACTTCAACTGTGCTTCGCCGCTTTGAACTCGCTTCTTGGTTGCTTCGCGCCTTTTGATTGTTCGACAGACCGGTATCAGAACGTTGTTTAGTTGATCCTGAAGACTCTGTTCGAATTCAACCTGCCGTTTCGTGAACTCGATTCCAACAAGGCGGTCCAGAGTGCCTGGGAAAAACAGTTCACCCCTCATTCGGTTGAAATCGTTGTGCTTGGTGAAGAACCCGAGGGCGGCCGCGTTCATCACCTCGCGTTGATTGCGCATTACATAGAAACCCTGAGCCTTGAGAGACTTGCCGACATCGAGGTCAGTGACGGGAGATTCCGGGATGAGCACAACTCTGACCCTAACGTTGTCAGTCTTCTTCTCGCCGTCGTCTGTCAATGTTACCGAGATGACATCATCGAGCACGGTTTCCGTGTCTGGATCCGCGAGTTGAAGTGGATCGATCGCTTCCACAGGCTCGCCATTCACGGTCACAACTCTACCAGCACCGATGAAGTAGCGATGTACGCGCCCAAGATGCGATCTCAGATTAGACGCAAATGAGCTGGTGTTTTTATTGGCAAGGTTGTCGCATTTTGAAAGCAGCACCAGCGTTCCGGTTTTCTTCTTACCGATCTCTTCAGCTAGAAGTTCTTCCTCGTCGGATGTTGCAGCTTCAAAGTGCTTGAGAAACGCATTCTGCGCAACGATCTCGTCGACATCCCATGCGCTCGACCAGCACCCATCGTCGCCACGTGAGACGACATGTAGCTTCTTTGCCATCGAAAGGCTTGCTGTCACCAGCCCCATGCCGAATTTGCCGAGATCCGACTCGGCATTGCGGTCGGTCAGCGATCCCAGGCGCATAGCTTGGTCGAGGATGGATTTCGACATACCTCGCCCATCGTCGGCAATGCTAATGATGATTTGATTTGACTTAGTCTGTACTCGGATGTTGATGTTCTGAGCATCCGCATCAATTGAGTTGTCAACGATGTCGGCTACCGCTTCATAGTTTCCATAGCCAAGGTGACGGAGAGATTCAATCAGGCGACCCGCATTGGGGTCGTTCGGGTGGGAATACCGCATATTTGCTCCTTGTCGATGCACGCGGCACCAACAATCTGGATTTCACAACGCGTCACCAGCGGGGCCGATGACGAACTCACAATATCGTGGCACGTCCTGCGGTGCAAGACCTTTCTCCCGCTTCTTACGGAAATGGAAATGGGGGAAATCGGTGGAAATTGGGAAATTGGGGACAGACGAAACAATTCCCATTTAATTCAGTCATTCCCTGAATGGCGGTGATCCGGGTCTGAACCTTCGAGTGCCCCATTTCCAGTGAGCCTCTGTTGGCGAATGGAAGTGGGTCTGAAAAGACGCGCCGCAGGCGCTTCGTTGTTCCCTCAGCGGCTCAAAACCGAGTTATGATTCGCACATGAAGGGAATGTTCGAAATGGCCGCCTTCGCTGCGGTCTTCGTCGGGTTCATTTTGTTGCTCGACAGGACGTACGGGACCCTGCCGCTCGATCGCGAATCCCGCTTCGCCCGCGGTGCCCGTCGCCGTCGCCCCATCACCCTCTTCAATCGCGACGGCATCACAAAAGACGATCTATAGATTCCTCCGCGCGCACCAACTCCATCGGCGGGTGGCCCACCCGACCGTTTTCGACAACCTCGGGTGCTTCGTTGTTCTGCCGCCGTTGTGTCAAGCAAATCGCCCTTTTGGGGGCTGGCCCACCCTACCAATTCCTCTGACTCTGGGTGCCCCATTCTACGAATCGCTCCGCTTTTGAGCGGTTCGTAGGGTGGGGCCTTTCGACCGGGAGAGAAATCCCTAATTTACATCGCCCTGTGACCCATCTCACGCGCCAGCGTGTCGCCCGTCACAGCCTCTCTCATGAATCCCCGATACTCTCCCCGATGTGGGGATCACCCGAAGTTTCCATCTCCCGCCGCCCGTTCCGGCCGGCCACAGGACACGTGTCTCCACCCCCGCCTCGCGTAAGCCGACGCCGCTCGCTCCTCCACCAAGGCCCCAAGCTCCCTTTTCCAAAATCTCTGACCCTCTGTGCCTCTGTGGTGAATACAACGCCAGTAAACTAAACGATTTCAATATTTTGCGTATAACTGCCGTACTTTCAATACTTTGCAAACAAAACCCCACCTATCCTCCTGAAAACAAAGATTCGCACTAGGAGGTGGGGGTAACACATCGAGCAACATCCGAGGAGTGAGCCAAATGGCCAGCCAGATCAAAGCAAAAACCTGCCACCACATCAAAGCCAACGGAACCTGCTGTAAGTCGCCCGCGCTGACCAACGAGGACTACTGCTACTTCCACACCGCGCAGCGCCAGCGCATGCGACGCCAGCGCCGCGTCGAGCATAAGAGCCTCCACGCGCCGCTCGTGTTGCCGCTCCTCGAAGACGCCGAGTCCATACAAATCGCCATCGGCGACGTCCTCAACGCGCTCATCATCGGCCGCATCGACCACAAAACCGCCGGACTCCTTCTCTACGGCCTGCAAACCGCCGCCAGCAACATCCGCCAGGCCAAGTTCGCCGTCGCCGCCGACCAGGCCGAGTTCCCCAGCGAGTACCGCGACGCAGAAAACGAGTTGCTGGAAAAGGAAATTGCCGAAGACCTCGCACAAGAACGCCAACGCCAAGCCGCGGAAATCGCCAAGATGCAGAAAGAGCGCGAACGCGTCTTCGCCGACCCCAACTCCGGAATCGCCCCACTCCCCACCAAAAAGCCCTCACAACCCGTTGCCGAAAACAAAAGCGGCGCTGCGCGCGCCGTTGGCCTAAGTCGAAAGTAAATTGGATTTCGAAGGCGGTTACTGCCCGAACGTATTGCAAGCCGAAATATCGCCGCTTTGGAAGCCTTGCTGGAACCAGTGCATGCGCTGCTCGGACGAGCCGTGGGTGAACGACTCGGGGCTGACGTTTTGCCCAGCCATGCGCTCGAGGCGATCGTCGCCTACTGCCGCAGCCGCTTTCATCGCTGCCTCGAAGTCACCCTGGTCGACCATCTTGCGCTGCTCGGTGGAATGGCCCCAAACGCCGGCGAAGCAGTCGGCCTGCAACTCGAGCTTCACCGATGCGGCGTTGGCCTGGGTCTTGCTGCCGCTGCGCATCGCGCCCTCGACGCGCTGCTCTATGCCGAGCAGGTTCTGTACGTGATGTCCGAGCTCATGCGCGATGACGTACGCTTGCGCAAACTCGCCTGGCGCGCCGAAGCGGCGCTTGAGTTCATCAAAAAATCCGAGGTCGATGTAGACCTTCTGGTCAGTGGGACAGTAGAACGGGCCAGTCGCCGAGCGCGCCATTCCGCATCCCGACGGCAACGAGTCGCGATAGAGCACCAGCTTGGCGTGACGATAAGTGCGACCTTGCTGTGCGAAGGTTTGCGCCCAGGTCTTCTGCACGTCGTCGAGCACGAAGGAGACGAACTGCACCTCGCGCTCTTCGCCCGCGTCATTGACAGGACGTGTTTGCGTCGTCGGCGCAGTGGTTGCAGAGCCGCCACTGAGCAGCGCGAAGAAGTTCTTATGAAAGATCAGGCTGAGAACGCCGATGAGGAGCAATCCGCCAATGCCGAGGTGCGGCAGTCCGAAACCGCCGCCGCCACTGTCGCCACGGCGATCTTCGAGGTCGCCGCTGCGTCCGCCGGGTGTCCAATCCATGTCGCAATTAGGATGCGCCGAACTTGGGCTGTGCACAAAGAAAAACGGCGCTTTATCGCGCCGTCTCGCGGAAACCTAAGGCTGATTTACGCCGACAACGCCGTATCCATCGCTGCCTGCTCCATCGAACCGTTCGTCACCAGCTTGGCTTCGAACGCTTCGACGACTGCGTGTTTGGCTTCTTCCAGCGGGAGCGGCGGAATCACCGTCATCGTTCCTAAGATGCTCGCCAGCTGGTAATACCAGCGACGGCACTTGTGCATGAACTCCACCGGATATTCGGGCTTGCGGGCGCGCGCGGCTTCTACGTCGGCGTCGAGCAGGTACGCAACGTCGGGCGTTGGCACGATTGCCCGGACGAAGCGGATGAACGAACGCGTGAGCTTGTTCTGCAGCGGCAGGTTGGCGAGTTCGTCATAGATATAACGGTCCATGATTACGACATCCGCGCCGGAGCGACGCGCGCGCGCGACGACCATGCGCAGATGGATCGCGTCCATCAAGTACAAGCCATGACGCGCGAGGCTGAGGTACCACTTGCGGACGTTCTTGTCCTGGCGATTGACCGGCTTGTCTGGCGCGCCGATGCCTTTCTCGCTGTTGTACATCTTGTGCACGAAGCCCTCGCGCCAGCGCGTGCCGACGACCACGTTGTCCCAGAAAGCGAGCAGCGTGGTGGTCAATCCGTTGGCGTGGAGCGTGGCGCGCAGGTTATCAATCTGCGTGCTTTTGCCGGATCCATCGAGGCCAGAGAAACTGACGAGTGCGGGTTTACGACGAAGTTGTGCGGTCATGCGTAATGCGTACCTCGGAGTTCCATTTAGTGTGCGGGTGCTGACGTCGGAGAGCTGTTCGGCGGCGTGCTGCTGGTTCCGCGGCTCAGCGCATACACGGTTCCAAGCGCGGCGCCACCGGCGGCGATCAGGCCGAGCTTGATCAGCAGTCCGCGATATTGCTTCTGCTTGGCCGGCGCAATCGCTACGCCTGCGGGCTTCGATGCGCCCCCACCGACGGTGCTCACGCCAGGCGCGGTCGCGGTGCCCAGCGGCTCAGTCTGGTTCTGCGTTTGCGGCGTTGGGTTCGCGGGCGCGTTCTGCGCGGGAACTTGCTGGCCGGGCTGCTGTTGCTGGGGCGTCTCGGGCAATTGGTTCTGGTCTTGCGTCGGGACCGGCTCGAGTGGACCCTGCGCCGGATTTACTTGCGTGCCGTTCTGCGGCTGCGTCTGCGCGTCGGCGGGCGCGGCGGTTTGCTGCTGCTGGGCTTCGGCGGCGAGCGGCGCGAGGGCGAGAACACCGGCGAGAACTGCTGAAAGTCCGTGTTGGAGCGTGATCTTCATGGAACTGTCTCTACTTCCTATTTCGTGGATTCGCTATAGGGCCGGGCGGCAGCAGCGCTGCTCGCTGCTAGATTTGGATGCGAGTTTTGGCCCTGCTGAGCGAACTGTTTCTCGACAAGTTCCACGTCGGCGTCCTTGTCATAGGTGAAGTTGCGGGCCCGGTTTTTGGCGTAGCGCCAGAGGTTGGGCAAATTTGTCTCGTACCAACACGATTCGGCCATCCGGGGAGACAACCCGCAGAAGATCTTGAAGCGCTGCTGGAGCAACGCCGGCGAGGCGAGCAGGGCCGCGGTGAGGCGGTGGTTGCCCTCTAGAATCGTCAGGGGATGCTGCTCGTCGATGCCGATGAGCATGACGGAGCTGTCGTCTTTGCTGACGCGGAGGCGATAGCTGAGCGACTGGATCTTGGCGACGAAGCCGCGGGTCTGGCCGCGAAAACGTTGGGTCTTGATGCGCTGCACGATGTCGCTGATTAAGAAGCTGCCGTTGGAGACCTTGCGCCACTGTGCGCGAGGGAAGACGCGGATGTGCTTCATGTCTTCGGGCTCGACGTCGATCTGCCACCACTGGGTGTCGTCGGGCAGTTCGCGCCACATGTGGCCGCGGCGACGGAAGAGCAGGGCGCGGCGAATGGCGTTGTCGCGTTCGCTGGTGGTATCGGCGTTGAGAACGAGGTCTTCGAAGCGGTCGCGGTCGTGATGGAACTCGCCCTGGTAGAACTCGTTCTGCAAGAAGTCATTGATGACTTCGGCTTCGGTAATGCGTTGCAGCTTCTTCATGCTGCCCCCCGGGTTCGGAAGCGCCGCGCGAGAACAAACGGCACGGCTACGGCGGTAAATAGGACGACCATCAGGACCTGCTGCACCACGATGACGTCGCGGAGCGTGTTATGGAACATGGTGATGCCGAGGACGACGAGTCCGCTGATGACGAGCTGGAACCAGCCGGTGTTGGCGATGCGGCGCGACATCTCGTAGGCCATCAGAACCACGCTGAGTGCGTAACCGCCGGTAGCGGCGGCGTAGAGAAGAAGCAGGTTGCTGGAGTCAGTGTTGAACTTCGCGCCGAAGAGCAAGTGCAGGATCGTTTGCGGGAAGAGACCGAGAATCGCCATGAAGACCACGGTCATCGCGGTGACGAAGCCGAATGGAATGAGCACGACCATTCGGCTTTCACGGCCTTCGGATTCGGAGCGGCCTGCGGCGGCAATCGGAAACATAGCGCTGATCACTTGCCAGGACGCGATGTAAAGAACGCGTCCGACCAAAGCAACTGCGGCGTACAGACCGGCGACATCGGGTCGGAAGAAATGCTTCACCATCAGGATGTCGATGTTGTTGATGATCACCTGTCCAATGAAGAAGATGATCGCCTGTATGCCTTCCCCAAAAGATGCCGGCAGCCCTGCTTTCGGCTGCTCACGTAAGGCAATTGGAGTGGGAGGAAGGAAGTAGGCAGCCACCACTGAGATGGAGATGGCGGCGACGGCGCCGAGAATTCCGTAACCCAAGTGGACTAAGACGATTGCGGAGACGAGCTTGACGCTGGTCTCGATGATGAAATTGAGGCTCAGCCGGCGGAATTGATAAACACCCTGCATGCCGCCGCGTCGCACGCCGAGAGGAACGTAGAAAGCCATGCCGAGCGCGAGGACGATAACGAGCGTCGCGGAGGGCATGTTGAGCCACGCAGCGACCTGGCGGTTGAAGATCGTAAGGACAATGCCAATGCTGAGGCCGGCAGTCCAGGCACGGCGCAACAGCGCGCGATAGACGTGCGATTTCTCCGAGTTGGTTGCGTTCCTGGCCACGAACTTGGCGCAGACCATCTGGAAAGCCAGTGTGAGACAGGAAACAATCATCAGCAGGGTGACCGCCGCTGCTGCCTGGCTGAATTCGGCGGCGCCGAGCATGCGGGCAACGGCGATGTTGTAACCGAAGTTCAGAAGGCTGACGAGCACCATGCCGCCGAGCATGATGAGACTGCCGCCCACAAGCCGCGAGTGCGCCGGCGCAATGCGCAGAGACTGCGCCAGCCCGCGGGATTGGCGGGCTGGGAGGCCGGGCAAGGTCTCAGGGCTTGTGCTCATGCTGCGTTTTCAGTGCCGTCGTTGTTCTCCGGCAGGGGCAATTGCACGTTGCCCATGGGGAAGGCGATCGGTGTCGTAGGCGCGAAGCTGGCGTACGAATGAGCGTACGAGTGCTTCAAGGCATTCGGCAGGAAGCTGCTGAAGCTGCGCACGGCATCGGCAGAATTCTGGTAGATCTCGAAGAGGCGCTCGGTGCGCGTCATCTCGAGGACCACCGCGGCCTGCGGCGAGAGCGACGCGAGTTTGACGTCGCCGTCGCGCTTCATGGTTTCGTTCAGGCAATGGAGCAGCATGTCAACGCCAGCGGCGTCCATCTGCTTGACCTGGGACAGATCGAAGACTAATTGGGGCCGGTCAGAGCGGAGAAAAGGTTCCACCTCGTTCAGGAACTTCTTTGCTGCCGGGGAATTGAGCCGTTCGGGTATACGTTTCACGACTACGGGCCTACTCGTTTCCATATCTCCTCACTACCACTAATTCGGAGGGGAACTCTGGTGTTGAGTTGATGCTCCCACCTGGGTTCGTTAGGGCCGGCTCCTTCAACGCTGCGGAAGGAGTATTGACTGCGGCCGGGATGTCCGTCGGCATGGTGCGCTGGGACCGCGAGAACATGCCGCGGAACAACTGTTGGGGCAAATATGCAGCGAGGGCCCCCATCTCGCGCAGGGCGCGGACTGGAGCACTGGTTGCGAGTGTCGACAGCAACCTCGGGTCTTTAATTTCGACCTCTACATTGCGACGCAAACTGGCGATACGGTTGCGGCCGACGATGGCGTAATTGATATCGAGCCCGGCGCCGACGTAGGTATAGGGCGCGATCGAAGTGTTCTCAAGCACCGTGCCGCAATCCACGACGGCATGATGTTCGATGCAGGTGAAGCGGGTGATGACAGCGGAGGCGCGGAGCTTGGCTCGCTCTCCGATGTACGCCGGGGCGACGATGCGGGCGCGGGGATGAATGCGCGCGCGTGGGCCTGCCCAGACGCCAGGCCGAATCTCGCGGCCGATGGGCTGGATGTGGTTGTTCTGGAGAAGCGCGTCAACGCTGAGCTGGCGAAGGTCAGCAGGCGTGATGAGGCGGTTGAGATAGCCGCGGAACTGATATTGCACGCAGGGCACCCGGAACTCTTCCATGTTGTGACGGAAAAGGTAGGCGGCGTCGTTGCGACGTGAAGCAGAGAGCGCGACAATGCCGATACGGTAACCGCGAGCGTCCACGGCGACGGTAGCGCGCCCGTGCTGTTCGAGATGGAACTGGACGAATTCTTCGTAATCGAGTTCGGCGTAGGCGCCGATGCGCAGAACGAGCACCAGTTCGGCGCCCTGCTGCACGAAGTCATTGAAGACCGACTCGGCAGAGCGCCAGAGGCCGTGATCTTCGACGACAACGTTCCATTCCTGTTTCACGCGAGCGTCAAGCGCGCCGCCAGTCTTCTCATCGCACACGGTAGTGAACTGCGTGATGCCGAAATGCTGCAGGCGCTGGACAGTGCGTGCGAGGACCGACTTGCCGAGCACATCGTAGAGGGCGAGCGGTAATCCCGCGAAGGACTCAGTGCGCGGCGCTTTGGTATTGGCAGGCGCGGTGTTGCCGACGACGAGTATGGCCCTTACATCCATGGCACCCACCTTGGCGCGGCAGCGCGAAAGATGGCCGAACGCGAGGGCACCCAACCGGGGATGCGGCGAAAGCGAGCGATGGGCTGCAACGCGCGCTGGCGCTGGTGCAAGTCAAACGAGCGCAGATATTGCCGGATGATCTGCGGCATGGTCTGTCGTAGCGCGGCGGAAAAATTTTGTTCCGACATCTCTTTCATCATTTCGGGCGAATTAAGCAGACCGCAGATCTGGTCGGCGAGGCTCCTTTCGCTACCGGTTTGATAAAAGAGGATGCCCAATCCTTCGTCATCGGCCATCTCGTGGAAGTCGGGAATATCGGCGCAGATAATGGGAAGCCCAAACTCGGCTGCGAGATGTGCGACTCCGGAAGAACCTGTGGCGGAGGAGTAAGGCATGACTAGAACGCTGGAGCTACGGAAGAGTTCGGGGATGTCTTCTTCCGCGACGTATCCGACAAATTCGATGCGCGGGTCGTCCTTATATTTTTCGGCAATGCTATCGAGGTAGCCGGGGGTCATAGGGTGATCGCTGCCGGCGACGATAAGTTTGGCATTCGGCAGGCGCTTCACGACTAGCTCAAAAGAGTCCATCAAGAGCTCGAGGCGCTTGTATGTGCCCCACTTGCCGAAGGCGAGGACGCGATGGTCAGGGACGCCACGGCGCGAGTAATCGGGCGGTTCAGGCCGGGCCGACATGATGCCGTGGGCGCGGAAGTGAACGTTTTCGCCCTTGTATTTGTTGATGAGCGTACGACGGTAGGCCGGCAACAGGACGCTAATCGAGTTGGCGGCGAGCAGCATGCGGGTGGCGACATTTCCGGCAAAGCGATAGGCGCGCGGGAAACGAACGTTGGCATGCGAGAGATCAATGTTCTCCATCAAGTGATGGAGGGTGACGTGGGTGTAGCAGCCGCCCATGCGGGTAGTGGCGGGGATGGTGAGACCGGAGAACGCCGCGAGCGGGTTGTTCCCGAAGGTTGAGAACAACAGGTTGAACCAAACCACATCCGGCTTGCAGGAGCGGATGGCTTTGGCGAGGCGTGAGGGGTTGGAGAGGCTGTCGAAGCGCCAAACGCGGTTGACGTCAAATTCTGCCAACTCCGGCTCAGGCGTCTCCAACTCGTCGGCGAGCACAGTGACGCTGAGCACGGGATCGCGCTGGAGCTCACGTGCGATGTGGTACCCGTATTCGTTCAGCCCTCGGCGGCTAGGCGGGAAGGCTGTGACCAGGCAAATCTTCATGGGCCCTTCCTGGCTTCTTAAAACAGCGTCAGACGGATTACAGGTCGAATCTGAGTCTGTCCGCGGCCAGTAAAGTGATAAAAGTTGTCCGTCTGAACCCCGAGGGAGAAACGGAGCGGATACTCAACAGGTACATCCCCAAACGCATCCGTCATCGAGCGGCGGAACGGCTTTACATAAGAGATGAAGAAACTGCTCTGCACGTTGTCATATAAGGCGAAACCTTCGCCTTTACCCCACGCGAAATTTCCATCTAGCTTCCAGCGATTATTTGGTTGCCACGTAATTCGGCCGCCGGGTTCGATCGCCTGCGCGATGGCGTAGAAGTCGTCCTGCACGCGCCAGGAGCGGATGTATTCGCCGAGCGCGGCGACAGTCAAACTGCGTTCGCGTCCGAAAGTGTGTTGCAAACCGGCATATGTGCTGGTGGTAAAGAATTCGCGAATGCTCGGGTTGTACTGAATGTCGCGGGCGCTGTAGCCGGTGAGGAGGGCATTGCGTCCCCATGGCCGGCCGACGACGAACTCGAGGCGGGTGCCGACGTCGCGCGAGCTCAAGTCGCGGTCGGTGAAGGGCCCGGCTTCGTGATAGGCCTCGCCGCGAATCTGGAGCCAGTCGCCGATGGAATTCGACTGCAGGTAGACGAACTGGCGGAAGAGGTTCTGGTTCATCACGACCGGCGAATCTTTGTCGCGGCGCACCGTGAACTGGACGCCGGCGTTGAAGTCGAGACGGAGGAAGCCCATCTTCAGCGTGGGATTGATTGCGGTGTTGAAGTTGTAATCGTAGGTATCAGTGGGAACGATCAGCGCGTTGCTGGGCACGGAGAACTCACCGCGAGCATTACGAAGCTGGAAGAAACCACTGATCAACGGGAGCCCATTGAGGTGCAGGCGGTAGCCATTGGTCCAGAGTGACTCGGTGGTGGAGCGCGGCGGAATCGGCTGCTGGCTCCCGACGACGCCGAAAATCTGGCGATCGAGGTTGTAGATGGTCGCGTTATCGAAGATGCCGTGGACGTCGAGGTCGGAGAGCAGGCTCAACTTGTCGTTGATGTGCATGCCCTCCTGACCGGCGGTTTCAAAGAGAGCGCGTTCGGCGGTCGTGTTGTCCGCACCGCTCAGTTGGTTAGCGCGCGCGAAGGCGCTGAGGGCCAGTTGTCCGTTGCGCTGCTGGCGATACATATCGCCGAGAGCGAGCTGGTAATCGTAGTTCTGTGCCTGTTCCGCCGGATCTCCGACGGAAGCGAGCTGGACCTGGGCTTCGTTGGTGTTGCCGCGAACGAGCGCAACATTGGCGAGGCCGATGGCGACGACTTCATCGGCAGCGCCGGCGTCCTTCGCTTTTACGAAGTAGCGCTGTGCGAGATCGAAATCGTTGATCGAGAGGAAAATGTTGGCGGCTTCGACGAGATCGTCGGGGGTGACCGGCGAAGCTTCGCCAATACGGCTTTCTGCAAAAGCGAGCGCGACCTGCTGGCGAGCGTCGCCGTTTTTGCCGTCGTGGACCATGAGGCGCGCGATGGCGAGGCGGGCCTGGACGCGGTCGGCGTCGGGGGCATCGAGGGCGCGTTCGAAGCGCTTCATCGCGCCATCACGATCGCCGAGGGTGAGCAGGGCTTCTCCGGTGTCGAGCAGGATGGCGGATTTCTCGCCGCCGGTTTGCTCGGCTAGCGTTACGTAACGAAGCGTCTCGTCACGATGCTTAAGCTCCGCGTGAGCATGCGCCATCTGGGCGTAGATCAGCGGATCGTTGGGATCGAGGGTGAGAGCGTCGGCCAGCGTATTGAGCGACTGCTGATACTTGCGCTCGTTGTACTGCGTTTCCGCCAGCGCCAGGTGGAGCTTGGGATCCTGCGGCGCGAACTTGATGGCCGCAATGTATTCCTTCTCGGCCTGCGCCATCAGACGCTGTTGGCGATACGCGGTGGCAGTGGCGAGGTGCGTCGCGCCGGACTCGCCCATAATCTTTTCGGCGGCGGCAGCTTCCGCCAGGGCTTCTTTGCCGTGATGCAGTTGCAGCTCGGAGAACGACAGGCCGAGGTGCGCGGTGCCGTTGTTCGGATTGAGCTGGAGCGCGGCGTGGAAGTCCTGCGCGGCCTGCTCGGCGTTCTGCAGATCGTTTAATGCATAGCCGCGGTTGACGTAGGCTTCCACCATCTTGGGATCGCGTTCGAGAGCACGGGTGTAGTCCTGTACGGCTTCGTCCGTCAGCTGCGACTGGCGATGCACGTGGCCTTCGAGGAGCGGGAAGTTCGGTTCCTTCGGAATTATGTTGTCGTACTTGTCGCTGAGGGCAAGGACGTCGTCATAACGGCCGAGGTTGTAATACGTGTAGGCAAGATAGACGCTGGCGTTGCGGTCTTTCGGCAGCTTTTCCAGCGCGCGCTGGCCGGCGACCGCGGCTTCCTGATACTTGCCGCTGTGGAAGAGATAGCGTTCTTTTTCGACGAGCACGTGTGGCTCGTCAGCCATCTCGCCCGTGGCCATCGCGATCCAGCGTCCGGCGAGCGGGAACTGGCGAGCTTCGATGGCGGCATTGGCGGCGTTGGCGATGACGATTGCGTTATTGGGCGCTAGCTCGTGGGCTTTGTCGTAGGCGGCGAGAGCGCGGGTGAAGTCGCGAGTGGCGGTGTAGAGATCGCCGAGCGCCAGGTATGCGATGTAGTCGTCGGGATAAGCCTGCGCGAGCGCGGTGAAGTAATGCTCGGCGCCGGCGGTGTCGCCCACGTCACGCGCGAGATAACCGAGGGCCTCGAGGGCGTAACGATTTTTCGGATCGCCCTGAAGAATGCCGAGGTACATTTGCTTCGACTCGTCTTTGCGCCCGGCCTTCCAGAGCAGGTTCGCGTACTGGAGGGTGATGAGCTGGTTGTCGGGATCGAGCTTCTGCGCTTCCTTCAGATCAGCTTCGGCACCGGCGTAGTCTTCGCCACTGGCCTTGATCGACGCGCGCACGCGGAGGAACTCAGCCTTTGCCGGGCCTTCCACGTTAATCTTGGAAATTTCCTGCTCGGCAATTTCAACTTGCTGTTTGGCGGCTTCGGTGTTGCCGGTATCTTTCAGCGCTTCAGACAAATTTAAGCGGAGAAGCACCGGATAGAGCTGGCCTTCGGGGACGCCTTCCTTCGGCATCGCGGAAAGGGCGAGCTGATATTCCTTCACCGCTTCGTCGTTGCGGTTCTCGGACTTCGCGAGTCCGGCGCGGATGGCGTGCAAGCGGTAATGATTCGGATCGATGGCGGCGGCGCGCTTCAGGAAATCCTGGGCCTTCGTCTTATCGCCGCTCTGGATGAGCGATTGCGCGGCGCTGAGCTGGAACTTGATTTCTTTCGGCGCGGCGTTGGCCGCCTTCACGTAAGTAGCGGCGGCGCTCTGCTTATCACCAGAGAGTTCGTAGGTGAAGCCAAGGTCGGCGAGCAATGCGGGCGTCTTGCGCGGCGCGCTGTTCAACGTCGCGATGGCGTTCTTGTAGTCGTGGTCTTCGCGATAGAAAGTGGCGACCGCCTGGAAGATCTCGACATTGTTCGGCGCGCGGCGCTTGGCCATGTCGAGAAGCTGCTTGGCCTTCTGCGGCTGCTTCATCTTCATGTAGCCCATCGCCATCAGCAGCTCGGCGTGCGCATTGGGCTTCAGGTTGTCAGCGCGTTGCAGGTAGTTGATGCCCTGCTGGTAGTCCTTGGTCCTGAGATAGAGTTCGCCGGCGACGAGGAGGTCATTCTGGCGGGTGGAACCGGCGGCGAGCACTTGCGCGAGCAAGCGCTTGGCTTCGTCGGTGCGGCCCATCTTCATATAGGTCTGGGCGAGGCCTGATTTCGCGTCGAGAGACTTGGGATCGGTCTGGATCGCGTGGTTGTAGGCGTTGATCGATTCCTGGTTGCGTCCGGCGAGGCGCGAGGTGTAGCCAAGGAGCAGCCACAGCTTGCTGTTCTGCGGAGCAGCCTGGACGGCGCGCTGAGCATACGTGGCGGCCGCGGCAGGATTGCCGTGCTTCAGGGCATCCTGCGCGGCGCGAGCCAGACGGCCGACCTCGATGCTATTCCCCCAACCGATTTCGTTGCTGCCGCCGTTGGCGGGAGCGGAAGACGCAGCTTTGCCCTTGGATTTTTTACCGGCTTTCTGCGGCGCCGGTGTTTGCTGCTGCTGGCCGCCGTTGATCTCGAAGTCCTGCGCAACTGCCGCAGATACGACGAATGAGAGGAACAGGGAACAGTAAATAAAACTTTTTTTCACGGGACCACTCGTTCAGGGCTGGTGTGGCACGAACTCAGAGGCAAGCTCATTACCAACTGCTTCGGATGCGAAAACCGGCCCAATCTGCTGCTCGGCAACTCTGCTCATGTGCAGTTTTGAGTCAAGGTGGAATCCGGATACCAACATGGTGTGCAGCTCTACTCATAGATGCCGCTTCGCTACATGTCATGTACGTGCTGTAACGAAATGACTCAGAAAACCATGTGCTCACAAGCGGAATCCAAACTGCTGCTGATTGAAGTTCGGTAGTTTCCGCCAGGAGTGTTCCCTTGTTAAGCAAACCATCAGCGTTCCCCGCCGCCAGCCGGGCGATTCCGCTTTCCGCCATCGTGCTACTCGCGATTGCGATCCACGGCCCACTGCTGCTCATGCAGTTGCCGGCGAATACGTATGACGCGAACACGCACATGTTTTTCGCGTCGCACTATGCCTCCCATTGGTTTTCGCCGTGGAATGACAAGTGGTACGGCGGCTTCTCGCAGACGACTTATCCGCCACTTACGCACCAGTGGATCGCGCTGTTCTCGCACCTTGTGGGCATCACTATGGCCTACATGCTGGTGCAGGGGATCGCGATTGTGCTGCTGGTCGTGGGCGTATATCGGTACGCGAGACTCTGGGTGAGCGAGGTGCAGGCGAGCTACGCGGCGATCGGGTCGATCTTCCTGGGCTCGCTGGCGATGCTGGTGTATCAGTCAGGGCAGTTGCCGACCACGACAGCCGCGGCGCTGACGCTGAACGCATTGCCGTACTTCTATTGGTGGAACCGGCGCGGCCGAATGCTGTCTCTGATAAAGGGCGTGGCGTTGGCGCTGGCGGCAGCAGCGGCCCACCACGTGACGCTGATGTTCGGCGCGATATTGTTCGCGATCCCGGTTTTCATGCTCTCGGTGATGGACCGTAACCTGGATAACGCTGATGATGAGGAAGAGCGCAGCGCGGCGGGAGTGATCGTGCGCGGCGTGATCTTCGGCGTGCTGATGGCGGTGGGCGTCGGCATCGTGTTGTATCCGTACCTGATTCAGCTCTATCACAACCCGATTACGCAGATGCCGATTCCGCACGGCAGCCGCGACAACTACATCTTGAAGCCGATGAGCGGGATGAATTTCTGGATCATCCCGATGGGCGCACTGATTTTGGCGCTCCCGTTCATCCTGCTTCGCGGCGCGACGGAAAGGAGGCTGCGTCCGCTGCTGGTGGGCTGGTGGCTCACCGCGATGCTCGGACTTGGCGGCACGACGCCACTCGGTCACTGGCTGCTCGGCCGTGCTTTTGAAGTGCTGACCTTCGAGCGCTTTACTTTCTGGGCGACATTAATGGCGATGCCGATCGTCGGCATCCTGGTGCAGATCCTGCTGGAACGCTATGCGCGCACGGCGGTGATCGGTTTGTGGATCGCGGCGGTCGCGACCTTCGGCAGCGCGGTTTCGTGGATGGTCTTCCATCCGATTACGTCTTCGCCGTTCAAGATCGACTCGGTGGTGTCGTTCATGAACCGCGAGGGACACAACAAGTTCCGCTATCTCACGCTGGGCTTCGGCCATGACTTCGCGGCAGTGGCGCGCCAGGTGGATGCGAGCACTGTGGATGGCGACTACAACTCTGCCCGCGTGCTGCCTGAGTTAACACAGTACGGCGCCGGACAGCTCTACAACTCGAAGTACTTCGGCGCCTCTGGTATGGAAGCGTTGCGCGCAGTGCTGAAGCACGCGAACCAGTATGGGTTGAAGTACATCTTCGTGCGCGACCGCTACTACGAACCCCTGCTGGCGTTCGCCGGGTGGCGGCAGGCCGAGAGCTACGACAACGGCAACGTGACCCTCTGGACGAAAGAGGATGTTCCACCGCTAAAGAGGATCGACTTCGGTGACCTGATGCCGACGGAATTTCAGGGACTGATGTGGGGCATTCTGCCGGTGGGCGTGAGTTTGTTCGCACTGTTCGCGATCCTGATGTTGCCCGAGCGGAGAGTGATCGGTGAAACCGTAGCGTTCCCGGCGACCACGCCGGCAGAGCGTGTAGTTCTGCGGGAGGCCAAGTAAATGAGCCGCATTCTGACAATTGTGCTTGTGATTCTGACCGTCGCCCTGGTCGCGGCTGGAACCGTACACCCGAGCGACATCGCTCCAGCGACTACGCCCGACGGCGCGGTGCAGGCGTTGTTCGGCCATGCCAAGAACCGCGATTTCAAGGGCGCCTACAACTACGTAGCGGCGTCGAGCAATACCGATGAGCCGTCTTTCGTGAAAGACCTTGGCGGCCGCGATGGCAGCCTGCGTACTTACTCGAACCTGCAGAAAGTGGATACGCGCATCCTGAACCAGAACGATAACGAGGCCATGGTACGCGCAACCACGGAGTGGTCCACCGCTGTCGGCGCAGTCTATGACACGCGCGACCTGAAGGTTGTCAACGACAACGGCAAGTGGAAGGTGGATTGGCCGGTGGTGAAGCAGGCCAAGGTCCCGCCACAGGTGATTCCGGTGAACTATCTGCGCTGGGACATCGTGACCCGCGGCGCCGATGACGATTGGGGCGCGCAGAACGTGGAAGCCCCGCGCGTGCGCATCATCAGCATGAACGCGGTTGAGCGCGAAGGTGCGACCATCGTGATGGGCGAGATCGAAAACGAAGACACGGTGCCGGCATTCGTTTCGGTGAACGCTACGCTGGTGGGCAAGGACGGCGGCGTGCTCGGCGAAGAGAGCAGCTTCGACAAGGTTTCGCATACGCTGCTGCCGAAGGAAATCTCGCCATTCCGCATTGATTTCCCCAAGCTGAAGCTCGCGAGTGTAAAGAGCGTGCGCATGCAGCCGAACTCGATGCTGGTAGCCGCGTCGGCGGATCCGGTGATTGGCGTGTTGAACGAAAAGGTAGATAAGGACCTTCGCGGGCGTCCGGTACTGAAGGGTGAGTTGATCAACCAGAGCGGCCAGACGGTGAACATTCCGCACGTGATTGCGACCTACTACGACGGCAGCGGCAAAGTGGTTTGGGTGAGCGACGGCTACATTGACCAGTCGTTGCCGCCGCAGACGCCGGTACCGTTCAGCGTTAGCCTGCAACAGGACGTGGCGAAGAACGTCCAGAACTACCGCGTGACGGTGAACCAGTACAGCCTCGATAGGACCCAGTGATGCGAACTCTGCTGACTTCCATTCTCGTAGTGGCGGGCTGCTGGTTTGCAGCGTCGGCAGCCCAGGCCCAAAGCTTGCAGGTGCCGAAGACCGCGCCTGCCGGGCAGGAACTGAAGATTTCCGGCGTGAGCGGAACCGTGTTGATTTACGGTCCGGCAGCGGCGATCAAGACCAAGGCCGACGGCGAACTCGTGATCACCGGCGATCAACTGCGCACCGCCGGACTCTACACCGTGGTTGCGGGCGAAAACAGCGGTTCGTTTTTTGTCGTCGCCGATGAAGCCTCGAACGTGGCGTTCCTGGCGCGTCCTTCGCGCGTACCTACGACGAGGCCGGGCGTGATCAGTGGCACTGCCTTTGTCTTCGACAAATTCAACAATCTCGTAATACAGCCCACGCCAGTGAAGTTCGATCTCGCGGTTCCGGGTACGCCGGCCGAGACGCGCACCGAAACGAGCAAAAACGGTGTGGCCTTCGTCCGCATGGATTCCGGCAAGAAAAGCGGAGCAGCGCAATTCGTCGCGCAGATTGGCAACACGCAGGTGCGTCGCGTAGTGCAGCAGACGGCAGCTGATCCGTGCAATATCAAGATGAAAGCTGAGCCCTCGAAGAACGGCATTCTCGTAACGACCGATCCGATTAAAGACTGTTCCGGCAATGCCGTGCCTGACGGAACCATCGTGACCTTCACGGAAGTTGGTGACGGCGGGCGGAGCACGGTGGATGCGCGGATCAAGAAGGGCTTTGCGCAAGCCGAGTTGCCGAATACGCCGAACACGACGTTGACGGTGGCGTCGGGCGTGGTGATGGGCAACGAGATCCATTGGGGAGGGAAGTAATGCGTCGAGTGTTTCTGATCCTCTCAATTGCAGCAATCGTGATCGGTGCGGCTTTCACCGCGCATCACGTACTCGCGGCGACGCCGTCCATCCAGGTACAGCTTGCGGTGGACAACACGCAACCGCGACAAGTGGAAGAAGCGACCCAAGCCGCAGTGCTGCGCGACTACAAAGAAGCCTGGAAGAACCTGGCGACGGCGATGGAGAACAATCGCGCCGACGCGCTAAGTCCCTCGTTCGTTGGCTTCGCGCAGGACAAGCTGAACCAGGCGATCGACCAGCAAAAGAAAAACGGACTGCGGCGCAAGTACGTGGACCACGGCCACAAGGTCGAGGCGGTCTTCTATTCTTATGATGGATCGGCGCTGCAGTTGAAGGACTCGGCGAGTGTCGAGGTGCAGCTGCTCGATGGCAACAAGGTGGTGGCGACCGAACCGGGCACAATTCATTACATGGTGCTGATGACGCCTGCCGAAAATAGCTGGAAAATCAGGGACTTGGAAGCCGTCCCTAGTTTCTAACCTCTTCAATAGTTTAGCGTCCAATTCAATGGGCGAAGCGGTTCAAGCCGTTTCGCCCTTTTTGCTTCTCCGGACAGCCAGAGCGGGATCCGGAGGAGGTTCACGTTTTGCCAGACGCTGAATGGGAAGAATCCGGCTAAAATGAAGTAGATTCTCCCGGTCAGGGTCCGGCATCCAAGTCGTAGAATGGCTGGTCTTTTCATGAACCCAAAAGCTCTCTCGTCCACTTTGGCCGTGCTGCTGTTGTCTGCCACGGCGAGCCTTGCACTGCCGAATGGGCCTACTTTGTTGGCTCAGCAGAAGCAGGACGCGCCGACGCCAACCGCTCCGGCCAAGCCGAATGCGGCCCAGCCAACTTCGAATCCGGAAGCCGACGCCAAGAAACCAGCCAATCGCGCTGACGCCTACTACCACTACACGATGGCGCACATGTACGAGGAAATGGTGGCGACGTACGGCCGCGCCGAGTACGCGAACAAGGCGATTGAGGAATACCGCGCGGCGATCACCGCCGATCCGTCGTCGGACTATTTAAACGCCGGACTGGCCGATCTTTACTGGCGCACGGGCCGCATTCGCGACGCGGTGCTGGAAGCGCAGGAGATCCTGAAGCGCGATCCGAAGAACGTGGATGCGCACCGCCTGCTCGGGCGTATTTACCTGCGTTCTTTGGGCGACATGCAGAGCGGCAATAACCAGTCTCGCGACATGCAGCGGCTGGCGATTGAGCAGTACGAAGAGATCGTGAAGCTCGATCCGACGAGCGTGGAAGACCATCTGCTGCTCGGTCGCCTGTATTCGTACAGCAACGACCTGACCAAGGCCGAGAAGGAATTCAAGACCGCCGTCCAGATCCAGCCGGATTCCGAAGAAGCTGTGACCATGCTGGCGTACCTCTATACGCAGGAAGGCGACACCAAGAAAGCGCAAGAGGTGCTGAGCAACATTCCCGACGACGATCGCAGCGCGAAGCTGTATTCGACTCTGGGCTACACCTACGAAGAGCAGAAGGATTACAAGAAGGCGATCGAGGCATACCGCAAGGCGGTGATGCTCGATAAAGAGAACCTCGACTCCGTCCGCGGGCTGGCGCAGAACCTGTTGAATGACGGGCAGCTCGATGCCGCGCTGGAGCAGTACAAGATCATCGTTGATCAGGACCCGAGTGACGCTCAGAGCTACCAGCACATCGCGGAGATCGACCGCCGCAACGGCAAGTTCGAAGCTGCGCTCGATGCGCTGAAGAAGGCCTCCGCACTAGTGCAGGATTCGCAGGAGATCCCGTACAACATGGCGGTGATCTACGAGGGCCAGGGCCGCTACGAAGACGCCATCAATACCATCCAGCAGCTTCTTACGAAGACCGATAAGCCGGATGCGTCCTACAGCTCGGCCGATCGCAGCAACCGTTCGATCTTCCTCGAGCGGCTGGGCAACATCTATCGTGAGGCGAACAAGCCGCAGCAGGCGGTGGAGACCTTCCGGCGGATGATCGCGCTCGGTGACGATCCGGCCTCGCGTGCTTACCAGGAGATGGTGGAGACCTATCGCGATAATCGCGATTGGCCGTCAGCCACAGCAGCGGCGCAGGAAGGCGCAAAGAAACTTCCCAAAGATCGCGGGCTGCAACTAGTTCTCGCCGCGCAATTGGCGGATGAAGGTAAGGCCGACCAGGCGCTGAGTATTGCGAAGTCGCAACTCAATGGCAAGGCCGCCGATGACCGCGAAGTGTACGTGTCTCTGGCGCAGATGTACACGCGGTTGAAGAAGTATCCCGAAGCGGAAGACGCGATCGCGCAGGCGATGAAGCTTGCAGGCACGCAGGATGAACGGAACTACGTCACGTTTGTGCAAGGCTCGATCTACGAGCGTGAGAAGAAATTCGAACAAGCGGAAGAGGCCTTCCGTAAGGTCATCAATGCCGATCCGAAGAACGCCGGCGCGCTGAACTACCTGGGTTATATGCTGGCCGACCGCGGCACGCGCCTCGAAGAAGCGCTTGGCATGCTGCGCAAGGCCGTGCAGATGGAACCGCAGAACGGCGCGTATCTCGACTCGCTGGGCTGGGCCTACTTCAAGATGGGCAACTACGAGCAGGCGGAAGAGAACCTGCGCAAAGCGTCCGACAAGATCGGCAGCGATCCGACGGTGCAGGACCACCTTGGCGATCTTTATCAGAAGACGGGGCGCCTGAAGCTGGCGGCCACGCAGTGGGAACGCGCGCTGGACCAGTGGAACCACTCAGTGCCGGCAGAAGTTGACGCCGATGATGTGGCGAAGGTGCAGAAGAAGCTGGAGTCGGCGAAGATCAAGCTGGCACAGCAGACCTCGACGACTTCTAACACGAAGCAGTGAAGTTCAAACTGCACGAAGACAGAAGGGCATCGCGAAAGCGGTGCCTTTTTGATTGGTGCTAAACTCGCCCCATGCCTGCCGGCTATGCGGTGGACGTTGAACAATCCCGAGGGCGGCGCATCCCTGAGCCGCGGCACGCTTACCGCAACGACTTCCAGCGCGACCGCGATCGCGTGCTTCATGCGCGGGCCTTTCGTCGCTTAGAGAACAAGACGCAGGTCTTTACCGGCCGCTATTCCGACCACTTTCGCAATCGGCTGACCCATACGATTGAAGTCCAACAGATTTCGCGTACGATCGCGAACGCGCTGGATTTGAACGTTGACCTCGTTGAGGCGTTGGCGCTGGCGCATGACATTGGGCATCCACCGTTTGGACATGCCGGTGAGAAGGCGCTCGATACCGCGATGCGCAAGCACGGCGAGCGCTTCGACCACAATCTGCACGCGCTGCGCATCGTGGACGATTTCGAGCTGCGCTACATCGCGTTCCGCGGCTTGAATCTCACCTTCGAAGTGCGCGAGGGGATCATCAAGCACTCGCGCGATTACAAGGAGAGCGAGCATCCGGAACTGAAGGAGTATCTGCTCGATCGCCGTCCGCCGCTGGAAGCGCAGTTGATCGACCTGACCGACGAGATCGCCTACAACACCGCCGACATGGACGACGGTTTCGAAGCGCGCATCTTGAACATCGACGCGCTCCGCACGGTGCCGATCTTCGAGCGCTTCTATCGCGAGGTGGAGGCGAAGCATCCCACGGCGCGGCGCAAACTGAAGTTCAACGAGACGGTGAAGCGGATCTTCGACCGGCTGGTCACCGACCTGATTGAGAACACGCGCAAACGCATCGCAGACTCCGGCGTGAAGACAGTTGAGGATGTTCGCAACTATCCCGAGCGGCTGGCGGCGTTCAGTCCGGATGTGGATGCGGAGCGCGCGGAGTCGAAGGCGTTCCTCTACAAGAACCTCTATTTCAGCGAAGCATTGCAAAACGAGAAGATTGACGCGGAACTGATTGTCGGAGGATTGTTCGGGCATTTTATGACCCATCCCGAGAGTTTGCCGCCGGGCTACCAGGAGAAGGCGCAACAGGAAACACGGGCACGCGTGGTGTGCGACTACATCGCTGGGATGACCGATAACTTCATCCAGAGCAACTACGAGCGGCTGATGACCGACGAAGCGCCGAGCGAAGAATAGCTTCCCAAAAGCAGCGCAGCTCTCGATAACTTCTTAAGAACTACATCGTCTTACGGCATAGATTCAGCTACTCTGAGCGGGAACTCTCGCGAGACGAGGGGTGTCTATTTCACAGAGGGAAACCATGCGCTTGATCGGGGCTGTGTGCTTGTTGTCGTTGTGCGCGAGCGTTTTTGCGCAGGACCTTTCGGACAAGGCGGAGTACGACAAGCTGAAAGCGCACGCGACGGAGCTCTTCAATCAGAACAATTTCCTCGCAGCTTTGCCGGAGCTCCAAAAACTCGCAGACCAGAACCCGAAAGATTATGCAGTGCTGGAGGCGCTAGGTTTTGCGCTCGCCAGCAAAGCGCTTCTGGAAACCGATGCCGACCAGCGTAAGGCCGACCGCATTGCTGCGCGCAAGCACCTGCTGGAGGCCAAAAAACTCGGCGATAACAGCGAGATGATCAACTACCTGCTAGAAACGACCCCGGAAGACGGCACCCCGCGAAAGTTCTCCGACAACAAAGAGATCGAACGGCTGATGCAAACCGCCGAAGCGCATTTTGCGAAGGGAGAACTCAACGAGGCAAAGGCCGGATATCTCCAGGTGCTGCTGCTCGATCCCGAGAATTATGCAGCGGCGTTGTTCACTGGAGATGTGTATTTCAAGGATGGCAAGTACTGCAGCTCCATCCAGTGGTTCCAGAAAGCGATTGAGATAGACGCCAACACCGAAACCGCCTACCGATACTGGGGCGATGCACTCGACCACCTGGGCCAGAAAGACGAAGCGCGACGAAAGTTTATGGAGGCGGTGATCGCCGACCCGTACAACAATCGTCCATGGCAACACTTGTACCAGTGGATGAAAACGCAGGGCCACGAACTGACGGTTCCCAAGATACAACCGCAGGCCTCGGTGAACGTGGAATCGGACAAGAAAATCAATATTACGGTGAACTCAGGTAGCGTCGAGAAGCACGATGGCAGCGCTGCGTGGATGACATATGGAATCGGCCGCGCGGCTTGGCAAGGTGAGAGGTTCAAGAAGGAATTTCCGAACGAGCCGAAGTATCGCCACACGCTGCGCGAGGAGAATCATGCACTCTCGCTCGTCGTAAGCTCGGTGAAGAGTCAAAAAGACATCAAACAGCTTGACCCGCAGCTCGCAACACTGGTGAAGATATCCGACGCCGGACTGCTCGAGCCGTACATCCTGCTCAATGCGGCAGACCAAGGCATTGCCCAAGACTACGCGCCGTATCGCAAGGAACACCGCGATCTGCTCTACAAATATCTCGATACGATTGTTGTCCCGCAGTTGAAGCCGGGGCTCTAGCGCGAGCCCAGCGTCGCCACAACATCGAACAAAATCTTCGGCGCCCTTCGCACTTCTTCTACCCGGACGCGCTCGTTATTCCCGTGCTCCGTAGAGCTTTCTTCTTTTGTCGCGGCATACGGCGTAAAGCCGTAGCAACTGATGCCGATGCTGCGGTAGCGCTGGTTCTCGGTGTAGCCGCTGGTGATGGTCGGAACCACCGGCGCATCAGGGAAGTAGGACGCCGAGATCTCGCGGAATATGTCGAACAGCGAGGTATGGACGTCGGAGGCGTTGGCTTTGCGGAAGTCAGAGCTTTCGGGCTCGACGGTGACTTTCGGGTCGTCCACCACGCGCTTCATCATTTCAAGAAATGCATGCGAGTCTTCACCGGGCAGCAGGCGGACGTCGAGGTGCGCCGTGGCCTCGGTGGGAATGACATTGGTCTGGTGCGAGGCTTCGAGCTGAGTGACTGAAATGGTGTTGCGCAGCAGGTAGGCGTATTCAGTGTCCGCCGACATGCGCGCAGCGAAACTCTTGTCCTTGAGCGCCATGCGGATGTCGCGGAATTTCTCGGCGATGTCGCCCTTCTGCGTCGGCGCGAGCGCTTTGAAGTGCTCTTCGACGACCGGCAGAACTTTCAACTCCGTCTGATAGTTAATGACCTTGAACAATGCGCGGATCAGCCGATTAGGCGCGGAATCCGCCAGCGGAATCGATGCATGGCCCGGAACGCCGTGCGCGGTGAGCTTGAGCCAGAAGGGCGATTTCTCGGCGACATCTACGCCCACAGATTCGACGTGGCCCTCCTTCATTAAGTTCGTGCCGCCTTCGGTGATGAGAAACTCGGCATTCTCCAGCATGTCGCGTTTGTTGGCGATCATCCAATCGGTGCCGATGCCGTCGACTTCTTCGTCGCTGGTAGCGAGCAGAATGATGTCGCGGTCCAGCTTCACGGCTTCGCGCTTGAGCATCACTATCACTACGAGTTGCGCGAGTCCTTCATTCTTCATGTCCTGCGCGCCGCGGCCGTAGATGGCGCCATCAATAATCTCGGCGCTGAAGGGGTTGACCTTCCACTTGTCGGGATCGCTGGTGACGACGTCCATGTGGCTGAGCAGGATCAGGGGCCGGTGCGTGCCGTCGCCCTTGATGCGTGCCCATATATTGGCGCGGCCCGGAGTGAATTCGAAGAGCTGGTTCTCGATGCCGTTTTCGTCCAGGATCTTTTTGAAGAATTGCGCTGCAGCAAGCTCATTACCCGGAGGATTCGAAGTGTTCACGCGGAGGTAGTCGCGCATCCACGTAACGGCCTGGTCGGAGTACTGCGTCATACGATCGGCGGGGATGGCCGCGGATGGTAGCTTGTTCTCGGTTTGGGCGAAAGCAGCGGCCGCGAACAACAGACAGGTGAACAGAGTCCGGTTAAAACGTGTCAAGGCTCCTCCGAGCGAAGAGCGAGTATCACGTAAGCAGAGTGCGTTTTGCAAATTTGACTCGCTCGCGAGCCTGCACTAGCCTCTTGGTTTGTCTCTTCCCATGATAATGACCCGCTTGAAAGCCGCATTTTCCCTGACGTTCGCCGTTGTTCTTTCGACCACTCCGCTGATGGCGGAGACCATGGTCAACCCCGAGCACGCCAAGCACGCGATGGTTGCCGCGGTGCAGATCGATGCCAGCAAGGTCGGCGTAGAGATCATGAAGCAGGGTGGCAATGCTGTGGATGCCGCGGTCGCCACCGGTTTCGCGCTGGCGGTTACGCACTCGGCGGCGGGGAACATTGGTGGCGGTGGGTTCATGCTCATCCGTATGGCGAATGGCGAGAGCCACTTTATTGATTATCGCGAGAAGGCGCCGGCCAAGGCCACGCACGATATGTATCTCGATGCGCAGGGGAACGTGTTGCCCGATGCCAGCCTTGTCGGATACAAGGCCAACGGCGTGCCGGGATCGGTGGCGGGCATGGTGTACGCCGAAAAACATTTCGGCAAGCTGACCCTGCAACAGGTAATGGCACCGGCGATCCGGCTGGCACGCGATGGCTTCGCGCTCAGCTTCGAAGATGCGATGGGCTTCCGCGACGAGAACCTGACGAAGTTCCCCGAGTCGCGGCGTATCTTCCAACGCGACGGTAAATTCTACGAACCGGGCGACGTATTCAAACAACCGGAATTGGCGAAGACGCTGGAGCGCATCGCGGAAAACCCTGATGATTTCTACAAGGGTGCGATGGCGAAGGAAATCGCAGCCGACCAGGCCAAAGGCGGTGGATTGATCACCGCAGAGGATCTCGCAGCTTACGAAGTAAAAGATCGGCCCGTGATTCGCGGCACCTATCGCAATTACCAAGTTCTCAGCGCGCCACCGCCGTCATCAGGCGGAATCGCGCTGGTTGAGGCGCTCAATATTCTGGAAGGCTACGATCTCGGCAAGCTCGGTAATCGCTCGGCGGCGGCCATGCACCTCACGCTGGAAGCCTATCGGCGTGCGTTCTACGATCGTGCGGAATTTCTCGGCGATCCCGATTTTTCGAAGATTCCTGTCGCGCAGTTGATTGACAAGCACTACGGCGTTGCCTGGCGCAAGTCGATCGACGAGCAGCATGCAACGCCGAGCAACGAAGTGAAGCGTCCGGTGGGCTTTGCGCAGCTTGACCAGTACGCAGTGCTGCATCCGCCCGCAACAAACGTGTATGAACCGGAAGACACGACGCACTACTCCGTGGTGGACAACGCCGGCAATGCCGTTGCGGTCACGACCACGCTCAACGGCGGCTTCGGCAACTACGTCACGGTCTCAGGGCTCGGCTTCCTGCTCAATAACGAGATGGACGACTTCTCTTCCAAGCCGGGGGTGCCCAATCAATACGGACTGATTCAAGGCGAAGCCAACGCGATCGGCCCGGGGAAACGTCCGTTGTCAGCGATGACGCCGACCATCGTTCTGAAGGACGGCAAGCTCTTCATGGTGCTGGGATCGCCGGGCGGTCCGCGCATTATTACGACCGTCGCCAACATTCTTATGGGCGTGGTGGACTATGGCCTCAACATCCAGCAGTCGGTGAATGCGCCGCGCTACCACAACCAGTGGCTGCCCGATCTCGAATATCTCGAGCCTGGTTTTTCGCCGGACACGCGCGCGGCGCTGGTGAAGATGGGGCATCACATCGCAAAAGAGGAAGAGGACTGGGGCTATTGGAGTGACGGCGAATGCATCCTGGTGGATCCGCTTTCGGGCGAGCGCCAGGGTGCCAGCGATGGCCGCAATAACGGTCATGCGGTAGGCTACTAACAGACACTTATGCTGAAAGCCATTTCGTCGTACGTGCAGGTGAAGGAGCGACTGCATCCCGGGATGCTGGACGCGTATGCCCGCATGGGGGCGCAGGCCATCGAGATTTTTGCCGCGCGCGGTCACTTCGATTACACCAACCGCCAGCACGTCCGCGAGACGGCGAACTGGTTTAAGACCTCCGGTGTGCCGTTGAGTTCACTGCACGCACCGATGTTTGCCGACTCGGACTGGGGCCGCGACGGCACGCCGCCGCTAAACATCGCCAGCCTTGATAAGAAAGCGCGCATCCTGGCAATGGACGAAATCAAGCGCGCAATTGAAGTCGCCGAGCAGATTCCATTCCGCTTCCTGATCCAGCACATCGGACTACCGAACGAGTCTTTCAGCGAGCACAAATTTTTCGATGCCGCCACGGCTTCCATCGAGCATCTGCATGCTTTCGCGAAACCACTGGGTGTGCGCGTCCTGTTGGAGAACATTCCGAACGAGCTCTCGACGCCGGAACGGCTGCACGAACTCGTGACCACCGCCCACTTCGATGACATTGGCTTCTGCTTCGATATCGGTCACGCGCACATCGAACAAGGTGTGGAAGCGGCGTTCGCGGTGATGAAAGATCGCATTCGCTCCACGCACATCCACGACAACGACAAACAACGCGATGCGCACCTCTGGCCCGGCGACGGCAGCATTGATTGGAACGAAGCGATGAAACTCCTGCGCAGCGCGCCGCTGGTGCCGCCGCTTGTGTTCGAAATCGAAGCGGAGACCGCGGGTAACCTCGAAGAAAAATTCGGTGAGGTCGCGCGCAAGTTGGAAGGCGCCGGAGCAAGCGCATAAAGATTTGTATCAGGGCACGACTTTAGTCGTGCCGATAAAGGCATAAGAAACGAGAGGGCTTTAGCCCCTGTAGACATTTATGGAACAAGCACCTGTAAGCACTATTCACGAAATCGGCAAACACGACGGCCAATCCGTCACCATCAAGGGCTGGCTCTACAACCTCCGCGAGAGCGGGAAACTGCTTTTCCCCATCTTCCGCGACGGCACCGGACTTCTCCAAGGCGTGCTCTTCAAGAAGAACGTCTCGCCCGAGCTGTTCGACCTGGTGAAGAACCTCACGCAGGAGTCGAGCGTGATCGTTACCGGAAACGTGCGCGCCGAGCAGCGCGCGCCGGGCGGCTACGAAATGGACGTCACCGCACTCGAAGTTGTGCAGCGTGTGCCGGAGAACGAACCGTATCCGATCACGCCGAAAGAGCACGGCATCGAGTTCCTTATGGAGCACCGGCACCTCTGGGTGCGCAGTCAGCGACAGGCCGCGATCCTGCGTATCCGTGGCGAGATCGTTCGCTCTGCCCATGAATTTTTCGATAAACAGGGCTTCACCCTCACCGAGCCGCCGATCCTGACGCCGGCCGCGTGCGAAGGCACGTCCACGCTCTTCCCGGTGGACTACTTCGGCGATCCCGCGTTCCTCACGCAGTCTGGACAGCTCTACATCGAAGCCACCGCGATGGCGTTGGGCAAGGTGTATAGCTTTGGGCCAACGTTCCGCGCGGAGAAGTCGAAAACACGCCGCCACCTTACCGAGTTCTGGATGGTGGAGCCCGAGGTCGCATTCGCCGAGCTCGACGACATCATGAAGCTCGCCGAAGATTTCATTACGCACATCGTAAAGAGCGTGTTGGAGCGCCGTCGCGACGACCTCAAGACCATCGAGCGCGATCTCTCGAAGCTCGAGAATATTGACACGCCTTTCCCGCGCATCAGTTACGACGAAGCCGTGCAGATGCTCCAGGAAGGCCACGCCAAGGGTGAACTCGAAAGTCGCTTCGAATGGGGCGGCGATCTTGGATCGCCAGACGAGACATATATTTCGTCGAAGTTTGATCGCCCTGTGATGATCCACCGCTATCCAGTCGAGGTGAAGGCGTTCTACATGGAGCCCGACCCGAACAACTCGAAGGTCGCGCTCTGCGTGGACGTGCTTGCGCCCGAGGGGTACGGCGAAGTGATCGGCGGCTCCCAGCGTATGGGTTCGTACGAGAAGCTGCTGGCGCGCATTCACGAACATCAATTGCCGGAAGAGTCGTTCAAGTGGTATCTCGACCTGCGTAAGTTCGGGGGCGTGCCGCACTCCGGCTTCGGCATGGGCATTGAGCGCGCGGTCGCGTGGATCTGCGGGCTCGACCACGTGCGCGAGACGATTCCGTTCGCGCGCACGTTGCACCGTATCTATCCGTAGAGTACAGTTTCAAAGCTCTTAACCGTCGGGCACTCGTGGGGAGTGCCCGTTCGCTCGCGCTCGGCGGGCAGAAATCAGAACTCTTATGGCAACTTCTCCAAAAACTGTTTTTAATCCAAGCATTACCAGCAAGAAAATTCGCGTACTGGGCGTTCCTCTTGATCTCGGCCAATCGCGCCGCGGCGTGGACATGGGGCCGTCGGCGGTCCGCGTTGCCGGGCTCGAAGCCAAACTTGAAGCTCTAGGGCACGTGGTGGAGGATGGCGGCAATGTCTCGGTTCCACTGGCGGAGACCAAAGACCCCGGCCCCCATTCGGCAAAATATCTCAGCGAAATTGCGCAGACCTGCCAGAAGCACGCGGACCTGGTGCTGAAGGCGCTCGAAGAAGGGCGCGTGCCGCTCGCGCTCGGTGGCGATCACTCCATGGCCGCCGGAACCGTGGCGGGCGTGGCGGAATATTACCGTCGCCAGAACCAGAAGATCGGGCTTCTGTGGATTGATGCGCACTCCGACATCAACACGCCGGAGAGTTCGCCGAGCGGCAACGTGCATGGCATGCCGCTGGCCGCGCTCATGGGGCTCTCGGTTCCCGAGCTCAATATCTACGACTTCCTGCCGAAGGTGCAGGCCGACAACTGCGTGCTCGTCGGCGTGCGCGACATCGATCAGACGGAAAAAGAGAACATCCGCAAAGCCGGCATCCACGTCTTCACTATGCGCGATATTGATGAACGCGGCATGCGCGCGGTAATGGAAGAGGCGCTGCGCCTCGCCGGGCGCAACACCGTGGGGTATCACGTCTCGCTCGATATGGACTGGGTGGATCCCGAGGACGCGCCGGGCGTGGGCACGCCGGTGTGGGGCGGAGCAACTTATCGTGAAGCACATTTGGCGATGGAGATCATCGCCGACCACGGCCGCATGACGAGCTTCGAGATCGTGGAAGTGAACCCGGTGCTCGACGAACGCAATCAGACAGCGGAGTTGGCGGTAGAGCTCGCGCTGTCGGCGTTTGGGAAAAAGATTCTCTAGAGTTCGTCTTCTTCCAGCATTTTTGCCAGCCGATCTAACCCGCGTTCCCACTGCGTGCGGTGATCGCGAATCCACTGCTCGAGCACATCGAAGCCAGCGGGTTCGATGCGGCAGGTGCGCACCCGGCCTTGTTTTTCGGTGTACACCAGCCCGTTCTCTTCGAGAATCTCGAGATGTTGCAGGATCGCCGTCAGCGTCACGTCGAAGGGTTCGGCGAGGTGCGACACCGACATCGGTCCACGGCTGAGGCGGTCGAGCAGAGCGCGCCGCATGGGATCGCCCAGCGCGTGGAAGATGCCTTCGATATTCGGCTTCGCTTTTGCCATCACATCGTGGACGCGAGTTTATCGAACAGTTTGCGCCATCCGTCTTCACGCATCTTCGGGCCGTCGGAGCCTTCGAAGAATGCCGCTTGGTGCGTTAGTACCAGCTCGGTGCCGATGTCGTTGCGGACGAACTCGATCGTCGCCATCGAAGTTGAGATGGTGCGGCCGCCGATCGACATGAAGCTCGCCTGCACGATGCGCTGGTTGGGCACGATGTCGAGATAGGTGCCCTCGGTCGCCAGTTCCACGCCGGGGAAGGGCGTCTTGTCGCTCATGCGATAGCGGGTGAGCTCTGTGCCGCCGACGCGGAAGTCGCCTTCGAATTGCAGCACCTCATGGCTATGCCCCTCGGCGAACCACTTGCGTTTCTTGGCCGGATCGGCAAAAGCGGCAAACACGCGCTCCGGAGTCTGGGGAAGGAGACGCTCAACGGTAAAGGTGTTGTGAACAACGTTCGGTTCTGGCATATCGAAACTCCTTACAATAGTGAAGCAACGACTTCAGTATTGCAAGGGGTGGAACAATAGTCAAGTGAAAACTTCAGTATTATTTAAGGGCGAAATCCAAGGCAGCTTCGCAATGCAGGGTGGTGGTATCGAACAGAGGCACCGCTGAGTCTTCCGGGCCGATGATCATCATCAGCTCCGTGCAGCCGAGGATGATGGCCTCAGAACCGTCTGCGATCAACCGCCCAATGATCTCCCGATATTTCTGCTTCGACTCCGGCAATACGCGGCCATGTACGAGCTCGTCGAAGATGATGCGGTGGGTTTCGGCCCGATCTACATCGTTGGGCACAAGCACTTCTAGCCCGAACTTCTGCGTCAGTCGATCTTTGTAGAACGGCATCTCCATGGTGAATGCCGTTCCCAGCAGGCCGACCTCCTTCTTGACCGTGCGGAGGATGGCTTCGGCAGTCACATCGCAGAGGTGGAGCAGCGGGATCTTCACCGCCGCCTCCACTTCCGGCGCCGCGGTATGCATCGTATTCGCACAGATCAGCACGCAATCGGCGCCACCGCGCTCCAGGCGTTTCGCGGCATCGACAACCAGCGCGTTAGCTTCGTCCCAGCGGTTGGCGTGCTGGAACGTCGCCAACTCGTCGAAGTCAATGGAGTAGAGCAGCACTTTTGCGGAGTGTCTCCCGCCGAGGCGCTGCTTCGCTCCCTGGTTCAGCAGCTCGTAGTAATGCGCGGTGCTCTCCCAACTCATGCCGCCAATCAGACCGATAACTTTCATGCGAACATTATCGGCGATAATGTCTTTTCATTTTGAGGAGCATTGCTTGGCAAAGAAGATCCGGGTGGGCGTGTTGTTTGGTGGACGCAGCGGCGAGCACGACGTCTCGCTGCTGTCGGCGGCGTCGGTGATCAACGCAGTCGATAAGAAGAAGTTCGAGGTCGTTCCGATCGGCATCACCAAAGAAGGTAAGTGGCTCACGGCCTCGCATGCTGAGTCGTTGCTGAATGGCAAGAAAGCCGAGCAGCAACTGCGCGCGGGTGATCCCGAGGCGACGCCCGGTGCCGCGGTGCTCGCGAAGGGCGAAGCTGTGCTGGTCCCTCCGGTTCCGCAGTCAGACCGCTCGGCGATCGTTCCGTTTGAGACCGATGCGGCAGGCCATTCCGCTTCGTCTATCGATGTTGACGTCATCTTCCCCGTGCTCCACGGCACCTTCGGCGAAGACGGCACCATCCAGGGACTCTTCGAACTGGCGAACATACCCTACGTCGGCGCAGGCGTACTTGGCTCGGCGGCCGGCATGGACAAAGACATCATGAAGGCGCTCTTCAAGAACGCTGGCCTTCCGATCGTGAAGCACATGACCGTGCTGCGCAGCCAGTGGCAACGCGAGCCAAAGAAAGTGAAGAAGCTGGTCGAGTCGAAACTGAAGTATCCGGTGTTCGTAAAGCCGGCAAACCTCGGCTCGTCGGTCGGCATTTCCAAGGCGCATGACTCGAAAGAGTTAGGGCCGGCGCTCGATGAGGCCGCGAAATTCGACCGCAAGCTCGTCATCGAACAAGGCGTAGGCGGCAAGAAAAAGAAAGCGCGTGAGATCGAGTGTTCCGTCCTCGGCAACGACGAGCCGAAGGCATCCGTCCCTGGCGAAATCGTGCCGATCAAAGAATTTTACGATTATGCCGCCAAGTATCTGGATGAAGGCTCGGCGCTCGAAATCCCTGCGAAGCTTCCCAAATCCACACAGAAACAGGTGCAGGAACTCGCAATCCGCGCCTTTCAGGCGGTGGATGGCAGCGGCCTGGGACGAGTGGATTTCCTCATCGATCCCAAGAGCAACAAACTTTATGTCAACGAGATCAATACGATGCCGGGGTTCACTTCGATCAGCATGTATCCCAAGTTGTGGGAAGCCTCGGGCCTGAAATATACGGACCTGATTACGCGCTTGATTGAGTTGGCGCTGGAGCGCCACGCCGACAAACAAAAAAATCAGTACACCAAGGACTGATCGCTAACCCCGCCGCGAGATGTCCGTCTTTTAAACGGTGGGTGGTGATGCAAACGGCGGACGCGCCTAGTTCCCCTCCAGGACGCGCGTTCGCCGTTTCCTTTTCGTGAACTTTTCTGGGGCACGTACCGTACCATCCTGTGGAGACATTCGTCCCCTGGGATGGACACCATGAACCGCAGATCTGTACTCTTCCTTATCGCGCTGATTGTCACCAGCGTCTCGACCTTGCGCGCCGACGACTGGCGCCACACCTGGAACATTGGCGACAAGCCCGAGTTCGAGTTCCATAGCAATGACGCCGGCATCGACATCACCGCGATGCCCGGCAAAACCATGGATGCCTACGTCGAGACCAAGGGCTATCGCATCAACGACGACGACGTGCGCATCACCCAGCGCCAGGAAGGCGACCGCGTCATGCTCGAAGTGCACGTCGCGCCGCACCACTTTATGATCGGCGCCTACATGCTGAAGGTGAACGTCACGCTGCCGGAGAACACTCTGCTGCGCGTGAATACCTCCGACGGCCACATCCGCGTGAACGGCATCAAAGCGGAATCGCGTTTGCAGAGCGGCGACGGCTCAGTCGAGGTTTCGCGCTTTGACGGCGCCCTGTGGGCGCATACCGGGGACGGACACATCAAGGCCGATGGGCGGTTTGATCAGCTCGATCTCTCCACCGGCGATGGCCATATTGACCTCGACATTGACAGCGGATCAAAGCTCACAAACTCGTGGGAGATCCATACCCACGATGGCAGTGTGCACGCAAGAATTCCGTCGGAGCTTAAGGCCGACCTCGACGTGGATACCGGAGATGGCCGCATCGATTCCGACATTCCGGTCACGATCCAGGGCAGCCTGAGCCGCAGCCGCCTGCGTGGCACCATGAATGGTGGCGGCCCGCTGTTCCGCGTTCACACCGGCGACGGCAGCATTCACCTGTCGCGGCGATAGATTCGCGCAAAAACAAAAACTCCGCTCATTCCGAGCGGAGTTTTCTTTTGCTTCACGCCTACCGATGTTTAATGAACTTCCCGGTCTGCAACTCATCCATCGCCGTTCGCAGCTCGGCTTGCGTGTTCATCACGATCGGCCCATACCACGCGACGGGTTCTTCGAGCGGTTTGCCCGAGACGAGCAGGAAGCGAATCCCTTCCGGCCCCGCCTGCACCACCAACTCATCGCCGCGATCGAACAGCACTAACGAGTGGTTGGTCGCGTCGTAGGTCGGCGCGTCTTCCGGACGCGCGGTGTGTTCGGTCAGCACGGCCTGCGGCTCCGACGCATCGCGGAAGGTTCCTGCTCCCGCGAAGACATACGCAAATGCATTGCGCGTGACGTCCACCTTGATGCGCTTCTTCTGATTCGGCGATACCGAGATGTCCACGTACGCCGGATCGGCGGCCACGCCTTCCACCGGTCCGCGCTGGCCCCAGAACTCGCCGCAGATAATGCGCGCCTTGGTGCCGTCGTCGTCCGTGACTTCGGGAATCGCGCTCGACGGAATGTCCTGGTAGCGGGGGTCCGTCATCTTCAACGATGCAGGCAGGTTCGCCCACAATTGGAAGCCGTGCATCCGGCCGTCGTTGTCGCCCTTGGGCATCTCCTGATGCAGGATGCCGCTGCCTGCGGTCATCCATTGCACATCACCTGCGCCCATCTTGCCCTTGTTGCCCAGGCTGTCCCCGTGTTCCACGCTGCCTGCGAGCACGTAGGTAATCGTCTCGATCCCGCGGTGCGGATGCCACGGAAATCCCGCGAGATAGTCTTCCGGATGCTCATTGCGAAAATCGTCGAGCAGCAGGAACGGGTCGAAGTCCTTTGTCTTGCCGAAGCCGAAGGCGCGCTGGAGCTTCACTCCCGCGCCCTCGAGTGTCGGTTTGGTCTGTAGTATCTGTTTTACCGGTCGCAGCGACATAGCTGCCTCACTTTCGAAATTTCACTGCCGAAGCTGCCTTACGCAGCCTTGATGAACTCCACTTCCAGCGTGATCGTCACTTGCTCGCCTACCAGGATTCCTCCGGTCTCGAGCGCCTGATTCCAGTGCAGGCCGTAATCCTTACGGCTGATCTTGGTCGTCGCCACGATCCCGCGGCGAGTGTTCCCCCACGGGTCTTTGTGCGCGGCAGTCGGGCCTTCAACCTTGAAGGTCACGTTCTTCGTCACGCCGTGGATTGTCAGGTCGCCTTCCACCTCCAACTCGTCATCACCAGCCGCCGTTACTTTGGTCGACTTAAACGACAGGGTGGGGAACTTCTCCACGTCGAGGAAGTCAGCGCTCTTCAAATGCGCGTCGCGCTGGGGCTCGCGGGTATCAATCGTGGTCGCGTCAATCGTCGCTTCGATCTTCGACTTCGTGATGTCCGTCTCGTCGAGCGTCAGCGAACCAGTCACGCCGGAAAACTGCCCGCGCACATTCGCGATCATCATGTGCTTCACTTTGAACTCAGCCAGTGCATGCTGGGGGTCAATGTTCCAGGTGGTTACAGCGGATTTCGTTTCAGCAGCGGTTGTCATGGTGTTGAATCCTTTCGCGAGGGCCTTGCCCTCAAGCACGTACTAACAATAGTCGTTAAAACAGATATTGTCAAGAGGAAAGATGGATTAACAGTAAGCCGCAGCTTTTGATGGATTTAACCCCCTAGCTTCAACCCACGGCTTCGCCAGTTCATCCCGCAAGTCCTCAATTTCCCGCATTCCATGTCACATTTTCTAGATTGCGTTCGTCTCCTGTTCCAAGGAGACCCGCACCATGAAACTCATAGAGTCCTATCGCGGCGTTTTGGTCACGAATCTTTTATTAATGTTGGCGCAGGCCGCCTTCGCTGGCCGTCTGATCGACGGCGATGCGCGCTCGCTGTTTCTCCACGGACTGACAGCGAAGCTGCTGGTTCTGTTAGGCGTCGTCCAACTCACGGTCGCGATTCTGCTAGGGAAAAAGGGAATCGCACCGCGAAGTTTCACATTCGCCAACGCGGGCTTCCTCGTCGGCGAGATCTTCACCTTTGGCGCCGGCGAGTTGCACATCCTGGTCCTTCACGTACCATTGGCGATCATGCTGTTTGGCGGAGTCGTGCGTCAGATGTTCTGGATCCGTCGTATCGCAGAACGACCAGCCGCATTGGAGGCAGCTAAATGAACCAATCCCCCGGGCCCGGGCCGGCGCGCGTGCTGCGTACGATCCTCACGGCCGGCATCGTGGCCGCCATTCTCGATGGAAGCGGCGTCTCCCTCTTCTATTTCCTGAAGGGATTTCCTCCGCTGCGGCTCTGGCAAGGTGTCGCCAGCAGCCTGCTCGGGAAAGACGCATTTCTCGAAGGCTGGCGCTCCGGCATGTTCGGCATCTTCCTCCACCTTTGCGTTGCGACCACGGTAGCCACAATCTTCGTGCTGCTTGCCCGGCGCATTCCGTTCCTGATCCGCCACTATGTATGGTCGGGCTTGGTCTATGGGATCGGCGTCTTCCTGGTGATGAATCGCATCGTCGTCCCGCTCACTCGGGTGCAAAGGCGCCCGATGGCGATGGAGGGATTGATCGTCCAACTCGTGCTTCATCTCTTTGCCATTGGGTTGTCGATCGCATTCGTCACTCGGACTTTGCTGAAGAGCTCGACCGCAGACGCATAAGAAACCGGGCTACACTGGAAGAGGCACTGTATCGGAAGGTGCTTCCTTCAAAATGATCTCTTTCTCAAACATTAATAAGCAGTACGGCAAGCAGTTGCTCTTTGTAGACGCTTCGTTCCAATTGAATCCCGGCGAAAAAGTCGGACTCGTTGGCCCCAATGGTGCAGGCAAAACAACGCTCTTCCGTATGGTGGTCGGCGAAGAAGCTCCCGACGAGGGCGCGGTCTCTGTCCCCAGGAAGATAACGATCGGCTACTTTCGCCAGGACGTGGAAGAAATGCAGGGCCGCTCGGTCCTGGATGAAGCGATCGCCGGCAGCGGCCGCGTCGGAAATCTGCACCACGAGCTCGAAGCCCTGCATCAGGAAATGTCCGACCCCGACAAGACGGATGAAATGGACCGCATCCTTGAGCGCTTCGGTCACGTTCAGGAGGAGTACGAGCACCTAGGCGGTTACGCGCTCGAGTCGCAGGCCCGCGAGGTGCTCCACGGACTGGGATTCAAAGATGACCAGATTGACGGCGACGTGGGAGCGCTCTCCGGCGGATGGAAGATGCGGGTTGCGCTGGCACGGGTCCTGCTCGGCATGCCGGATGTCTTGCTGATGGACGAACCGACGAACCACCTCGACATCGAATCCATCATCTGGCTGGAGAAATTCCTGAAATCGTTTCCCGGCGCGCTGCTCATGACCTCGCACGACCGCGAGTTCATGAACCGCCTGGTCTCAAAAATCGCGGAGATCGATGGCGGCGAGATCATCACCTACTCCGGCAACTACGATTTCTACGAGCGCGAGCGGGCCATCCGCGAAACCAACCAGCAGGCCGCGTTCGCGCGCCAGCAGTCCATGCTGGCTAAGGAGCAGCGCTTCATCGACCGTTTCAGGACGCACGCGGCCAAAGCAGCGCAGGTGCAGAGCCGCATCAAGGCCTTGGACAAAATCGAAAAGATTGAATTGCCGAAGAAGCGCCAGGTAGTGAAGTTCGATTTTCGTGTCCCCCCGCGTTCTGGCGAACAGGTGGCCGTCCTTGAAAATCTGCACAAGAGTTACGGGCCGCGCGTGATTTATGAAGGATTCAACCTCACCATCCGTCGCGGAGAACGCTGGGCGGTGATGGGAAGAAACGGCGCGGGCAAGACCACGCTGCTCAAGATGATTGCCGGGGCCAGTGCTCCCGATGCCGGAAACGTGCGCCTCGGCGCCAGCCTGTACATGGGCTACTTCGCGCAACAATCTCTCGACGTGCTCAATCCCGATCTCACCGTCATCGAACAGCTACAACAAGATTTTCCCCAGGACGGTCTCGGAGTGCTGCGCAACCTGGCCGGCGCATTCCAGTTCTCGGGCGACGATGTAGATAAGAAAATCCGCGCCCTGTCCGGCGGAGAAAAGTCGCGGCTGGCAATCGCCCGCATGCTCTATAACCCGCCCAACTTCCTGGTGCTCGACGAACCAACGAACCATCTTGATCTTGCGACCAAGGAGATGCTGGTAGACGCCCTGAAAGATTTCGAAGGCACCATGATCTTCGTATCGCACGACCGCACGTTCCTGCGCGGTCTCGGCTCACGTGTGCTGGAACTGGGCGGTGAGAACGGCACCGACCGCCATCCCACCGTGTATCCAGGCTCCTACGTCGAGTACGTGCAGAAGCTTGGACATGAGGCGCCGGGGATCTATTCGTAGGCAGGGGTTTTTATGACCGTGAAAGAACAGATCAAGAACTACATCACCAGCCAACCGGAACCAAAGCGTAGCGACCTGCAAGAGCTCCACCGGCTCATCCCGCGAGTGTCACCCGAGTGCAAACTGTCGTTTTCCGACGGTAAAGACAGCGATGGTCGAACTGTCAGCAACCCAACCATAGGTTATGGATCGCACACCATAAAATATGCCGACGGAAAAACCAGGGAGTTCTTTCAAATCGGCTTGAGCGGAAACACCACGGGAATCTCCGTCTACATCCTCGGTCTCAAAGATAAGACCTACCTTGCCAAAACCTACGGGAAGACACTAGGCAAGGCGAGCGTGACCGGATATTGCATCAAGTTCAAAACTCTGAAAGACATAAACGTTGATGTCCTCGAAGCAGCAATCCGACACGGATTTCAAGCCTCGAAGGCCGCAGTGGACTGAAAAATCGTCAGCCAGCCGCCGAAGGTTTTGAAGACACCACGATCTTCGTATCGCACGCCCCACGGAAAGCCTTCACTCCACGCATAACTTATAAGTAACGTACCCCCCTCCCCCTCCCTAATCCTGTTTTCAACGTTTTAGCCCATGTAATCCGCGCAAAAATTTGAGCGCGTGGGAGTTACAGCTAAAATATTCGAACCACGCTACTTATCTGCGCCAGTTGCGGACTTTCGCAACTATCCGACTCCCGCATAAATTTACTGATCAGTAACCGCCATCGCAGCGTCCACACCTCCGCAACGGCCAATCGTCCACATGCTCAGATTAGCGGGGTCGTGTCACGAAGTATGTGATGGGTGCACGTGTGTGCTGTGACAACACTTGCGAAAAGAGGGATATTGGAAGAGGAAATAAGCTGAGGCACCCCGATGAAAACCGGTAAACCCCGCGACCTCCGGTTCGGTCAGGGAATAAGGAAGCGGAGGCAAGATTTTCCCGTCACCTCAACGAAACGACGACTTTGCCTTTTACGCGTCCTTTTTCGACGTAAGCCAAAGCCTCCCCAGTCGATTCAAATGGAAAGACGCGGTCCACAACCGGGCGTATGATCCCGGAATCCACGAGGGCGGAAATCTCGCGCAACTGGTCCCCGTTTGCTCTCATGAAAAGAAATGAATAGCTGACCCGCTGGCGCTTTGCCTGCTTCCTGATTCCATAGCTCAAAACGCGCATCACCGATCTCACGATCCAATTCGATCCACTTTCTTTCGCAAACTCGGGATCGGGGGGACCTGAGATCGAGATCAGCTTTCCACCGGGTCTGAGCACTCGTAGAGATTTTTCCAGCGTCGGCTTGTCCTGGCTGTTCAACACCACGTCATAGTCACGCAATATCTTTTCGAAATCATCTTTCCTGTAATCGATCGCAATATCTGCGCCGAGTTGTTTCACCAAATCAAAATTGGCGGCGCTCGTGGTTGTCGCCACCGTGGCGCCCAAATGTTTCGCCAACTGAATGGCAAATGTTCCCACGCCCCCGGAGCCCGCCTGGATGAAGACCTTTTGTCCCTTCGTCAGATTCGCTTTGTCGACCAGCGCTTGCCATGCGGTTAACCCGACCAGCGGGATGGAAGCAGCTTCTTCCATGGTCAGTGCTTTAGGTTTGATTGCCAGCGAATCTTCCTTGATCGCAATCAATTCCGCGAATGCACCGATACGCAAGTCATCTGGCCGCGAATAGACCTCATCTCGAGGCTTGAAACGTTGTACTCGCGGGCCGACTTCAACCACCACGCCAGCCACGTCATGGCCAAGAATCAGCGGTAAGCGATAGGGCAAAACCAGCTTGAACTCGCCATTTTTGATTTTCGAATCCAGCAGGTTTACGCCAGCGGCATGCACCTGGACCAATACGTCATCGTCCTGCAGCTTCGGATTCGGCATTTCGCCAATTCGTCCGCTCTCCTTTTTTCCGTAACGGTCGACGACGAATGCCTTCACCTATTTCACCTCGATGGGTACCAGTTTTTTGGCGGCCTTCCACAGCTGTCTGTTAATGAAAGCGGGTGCGAGGCGGCGCATGAATGCGAGCTGTTGGGCTTGTCCTGGCCGTATTTCCGCCGTACCCGCGCGCAAGCTTGCAAAGGAATGCTTGAGCAACTCGTCGGTGGTGATGAGCGTAACGCCGTCCCCCGCGGGAAGTTCAGCGGTCAGTTCAGTCTTCACTCCCGGCGGCATGAGATCAATCACCTCGACACCCTTGTCCTCCAACTGGAACCGGAGCGACTGAGTATACGAGTGGACCGCCGCCTTCGTCGCACTGTAAATCGGCGACGACGGCAAAGGCACGAACGCCAGCGCGGAGGAGACGTTGATAACCGTGCCCTTATTGGCTATGAGGATGTCGATGAGTGCGGACGTCATCCGAATCACCCCGCCCACGTTGATCTCCATCTCGGTCATCAACCCCGCTAGGTCAGAGGCCGGAACTCCAAGGTTCTGGCTGAGCATAATGCCCGCGTTGTTCATCAGCACGTCAAGCCTGGGGAAATCGGCCTTCACGCGGGTAGCCAGAGCGGCGATTTGCGCCGCGTCAGCCACATCGCTCTGGATCGCGTGCAGCGTGGGGTGCTCCGCCTTCAACTGGTCGAGCACCGCGCGGCGCCGACCAGTCACGATGACCTCGTTTCCGAGTTCTAAAAACTTGAGCGCGAACGCAAGGTCAATGCCGGCAGAGCCACCAGTAATCAAAATCGTGCGACCGGTAAGTTTCACAGGATCCTTTCGGTGACTCAAATCTGTTGCAGCCCTGGCGAGCCAGCTTGTACGATCTCGCCCGCAGCATAAGATTATGTACATAATCCAATTGATGCAAAAAAATCAAAAGCTTCGCAAAAGATGATCTCGTGCGCTCGCCAGCACTTTTTCCCGGTCAGCAGGGTCCGTGAATAGTCGGGCAACGGACAACGCACCCACCATCGCGCTGTAAATCGCGAAGAAGTTTCGCTCGCGCTCTGTCGCGTTCGCTCCCGGCATCAGCTCTGCCCACTGCTCAGTGAGTCTTTTTACCTGGCCGGATATTCGTTCCTTGAAACCAACTTTGGCTCGGCCTATCTCAGACGCCAATGCTGCAACCGGGCAACCGGTGGCGGGATGATCGCAATGCTCGGACGAGAGGTACCATCGAACAACTTCTTTCCACCAGTCCTCACGCGGCACATTTTTCAGCACGGCATGGGCCGTCTCACCAATCTCCGCGAATCCCAGCGCAACCGCTTCGGCGAGAAGCTCGTCCTTTCCCCGAAAGTGCTTGTAAAAGCCGCCCACGGTCAATCCAGACGCCTTCATCACGCTGGCGACGCCAGGCCCGCCCAACCCCTCGGCGCGCAGTTTGCGGGCAGCATTCCGTACAATTCGATCTCGAGTCCGCTTCTTGTGTTCCGGTTCGTAACGCATATCAATCCCATTGGATTATCTACTGAATCTATCGACTCGTAAGGTTTGCTGGCGATCTGGCAGGGGAAATTGGGAAAATTCGGGGACCAGAAGGAACAATTCCCCAATTTGAAACACCGCAGGTTATCGTGCGATCCCTCCTTATCCCTCTGCCTTCGTTCTTATCGATGGGCCTCCCGCCCGCGCTGGATGGATATCGAAGCCTTCGTCGCTGCTAGAAACCACGTGGGCGAAGAAAGATGAATCGCTCTTTCAACGACAGACCGCCTCGTGACGGTCTGTCGAGAATAGAAAGGTTCGCGAACTCTGCTACGCTGCCTTGTTCTTTTGGACCGCCGCTGCGGCCTTCCGGATCACCTCGATGACTACATCGGGCTTAGAGAGCATGGGAACATGGCTGCTTTCCACCTCAATAACAGTCGCTCCCATACGTTTTGAAACCCACCGCTGGAGATCGGGATGGACTGTGTGGTCTTGCAGGCACAAGATGTACCAGCTTGGCTTCGACTTCCACGGAGTGCTCTGGAGATTCTGCTGCGTGAAGAGGTCGGCGTGAGGCGGAAAATGTGTCGCCCAGACGAGCTTCTGCTCTTCCTCGGAGAGATCTCCGCAGAAAAACTCAGTCCCGTTGGGAAGCATCCATGCGTACCCGTCCACAATCTCTACATGGGAAAAGATATCCGACGGATACTTGTTGAGTTGATCCTGTACCGTCTCTCCGACATCCGGCGCAACCGCTCCGATGTAGACGAGGCCGGCCACGCGATCATCGACTCCTGAAGCCGTGATGGTAGCGCCGCCATAGGAGTGGCCCACGAGGAGGACGGGGCTGCCAACACGGTCGAGCGTCCGCTTCACCATGGCCAAGTCCTCTTCAAACGATTCCAGGCTGTATTGAACTGCGATCACCTCATAGCCATCCGCCTGCAATGCGGGGATGACCTTGCTAAAGCACGAGCCGTCGGCCCAAATACCGTGGCAGAACACGATGGTTGGCTTGCGTTGCAAAGACATAGAAAGCTCCTGAGATAGAGTTGGGACACCCGTGGTGTTTCCCACCCCCGTAGATTGTGCTCAATTCATACTGGTTCACAAATACTTAGTGTGCTAGAGATATGCCTTGAAAGCATGGATGACTTACGATGGAACTTCGTCATTTGCGTTATTTCATTGCCGTTGCCGAAGAGGGCAGCCTCACGAATGCCGCCGAGCGGCGGTTGCACACGACCCAGCCATCGTTAAGCCGGCAGCTTCGAGATCTCGAATTGGAGATCGGCGTAAAGCTGCTGGAGCGCAAGACACGAGGCGTTGCGCTCACTGCGGCGGGCCGGGTATTTCTCGATCACGCACGGCTGGCGTTGATGCAAATTGAAGTGGCATGCGACGCCGCACGGGGTACGGAACGGCCCGAGGAGAAGCCAAAGTTTGTCATTGGCTTTTTGCTGGGACAGGAAGCAATCTGGCTGTCAGAGTCGCTGCGCATTTTGCGGGAGGAGGCGCGAGACGTTGAGATTACGCTCATGACAAAGTCCTCCCCTGAGTTGGCAGTCGGGCTGATGCAAGGCAAGATCGACGTTGCCCTGCTGCGGCGTGAGGTGAACACCGTAGGCCTGGCTTTCAGATTCTTGAGTAAGGAACCTCTGATTGCGATACTACCTACGCGCCATCGCCTGGCCGGGCTCAGGACGGTGCCGCCGCAGGATCTCGCACGCGAGAGTTTCATCAGCACAGCGCGCGCCGCGCCCGTTCTCAAGTCCGTCATCGATCACTATGCGGCAAAGACTGGAATCACTCTGAACGAGCACTACGATGCCGAGACCTTGTCCGGCGGGATGTCGTTGGTGGCATCGACTGGCGGTTTCACACTTCTTCCACTCTATGCGCAAAATGCGCTGATCCCGTCAGTCGTTGCCCGTCCCTTGCGTGGCGAGATTCCGACCATCGGCCTGATGATGGGCTATAACAAGTCGAACACTTCTCCGTTGCTCAAGAGATTTCTTCTTCGCGCTGATCAATTAGTCAGCCGTGTTTCGCAGGGTGATGCTTACCCCCGCACCTGGAAAAGGGGTGGCCGCAAGCCGTCAGTCTAATGCCCAATGATTTATCGGCACCGATTCCAAAAATTGTCGGGAGGCGTACAACATTCCCCATTAGAAACACCGCAGATTATCTCGATCTTTCCTTATCTTCTTCTTCCGGCGGATGAGCGTTGGCCCGCGAGTGCCTTCCCGACACCTCGGATCCAGCCGGCTCACGGAACGCCTCCACAGCAATGCGCTCGTAGCGCACTTCCAGCACGGTCAGTTCTTCGGTGCCGCCCGGCGCTTTTAGGACTACGCTGTCGCCCTCTGCCGACTTGGTCAGCGCGCGCCCCAGGGGCGACATCCAGCTGATGTGGTTGCGGCTGAGGTCGACCTCGTCGACGCCCACGATGCTCACCACTCGCTCCACGCCCGCGGCGTTCTCATAGCGCACCGTCGCTCCGAAGAAAGCCCTGGTCGCTGCCTGCCCCGTTCTCGGACGCTCCGGGTCCACCAATTCCGCCGCTTCGATTCGCTTCGAGAGAAAACGGATCCGCCCATCGATCTGCCGCAGCCGACGCTTGCCGTAGCGATAGTCGGCGTTGTCGCTGCGATCGCCATTGCCGGCAGCCCACTGCACCACTTCCACCACCGCCGGACGCTCCCGGGTGAGCAGAAACCGGTGCTCATCTTTCAGGCGCTCGAGCCCGCCCGGCGTTATGTAGTTCTTGACGCGGGTCGCGGGCTCATTCGATTGGGGATGTCTCGTAAAACCTTTTTGCATCTCGTTTCCTGTGTCCCACTTTAACGCGGATGAACGCCGATAGAAAACGGCTGGACAACGGGTGACACGTCACAGGGACAGACAACTAAGAAAACGCGAATCACTTTCCCCTTGCCAACATCTAACTAACCAGTTAATTATAGTAAGGAAGCGCGATTGACCGGTCGTGTCGCGACATTCGCCGAATTGCCCGATACGGCTGCAATATCCACTGAAACCATACGTCTGCAGCACTAGCCGTGCTGACATTCAGCTACCTGGGGACCTGCCATGACCATGGTCAAGCATCAAGAGAAACCGGCGCCGGTTGCGCCACGTAAGCCCTCGCGCGCGGGATCGCGCGGTCGTCCGGAAGAATCTCGCCAGGCGATCCTAGGCGCTGCCATGGCCGAGTTCGCCACGCAAGGTATCGCCGGCGCGCGCACCGACGCCATTGCCGAGGCCGCCGGCGTCAACAAGGCCCTGCTTTATTACTACTTCGAAGACAAAGAAGGCCTCTACCGCGCCTGCCTCGAGACCGTATTCGCCGGCCTTATGGAGCGCGTCCGCCCCGTGTTCGCGGCGCCCGGCAACTCCCTCGAGAAAATGGTGAAGTACGCCACAACTCACTTCGACTACATCGCGGAGGCGCCTTACAAGTCGCGCCTGGTGCAGGGCGAACTGATGCGCGCCAGTGTCGGCAAATCGCCGCACATGCAATACCTCGGCGACAAGTATTTCCGCAAGATGATGGAATCGCTCCTCGCTGTTTTGACTGACGGCATTCGTCGCGGTGAGATTCGCGCCATCGATCCCACCAATGCCATCACCAGTGTGATCGGGTTGGTGGTCTTCTATTTCGTAAGTACTCCCGTGGCACGCATCGTCGGACGCCAGGATCCCCTGATCCCCGACTCGCTCCACCAACGCCGCGCCGCACTCATCGACCACGTATCTGCCATCCTGCGCCCTGATACCACAACGCCCGCAAGAGGAAAGACGCTGTGAAGCCAAACAAGTTCTTCATATTTCTCGGTGTACTAGTAATTCTCGCGACAGCCTTCTATTTCCTTACTACCAACCGTTCCGGCGACGAGGTCCTGATCGGAGTGGTGGACGCCAACAATGTTGTCGTCAGCTCCAGAATCATGGGCCGCATTGAGCGCCTCGCCGTGGATGAAGGTACCCCCGTGAAGCAGGGCGACCTGATTGCCGTGATTGACTCCGGGGAATTGCAGGCCCAGAAAGCCGCCGCCGAAACGACCATCGCCAGCTATCGCGCGCGAGTTTCCCAGGCGCGCGCCGGCGCTACGCAAGCCGAAGGCGAAACCGCCAGCCAACTCACCACCGCACAAGCACGCTTACAGGCCGCACGTTCCGCCTACGCGCAATCACAAGCTGATCTAGATCGCGTGAAGAGTGACGCTACCCGCCTCATCGAGTTGGCAAAGCAGGGCGTGGCTTCGAAAGCCGATCAGGAGCGTTCCGACGCGCAACTCAAGATGGCGCAAGCCGCGGTACAGAACGCATCCGACCAGATCCGCGCTGCGGAATCGGACGTGAAAACCTACCAGGCGCGCCTCGAACAGGCGAAAGCCGCGCAGAGCACGTTGGCCGGCAGCCAGGAAGATGTGAAGACCGCTGAAGCCCAGCTCACCGAAGCGGAGACGCGTCTCGGCTACACGCAGGTCGTCGCTCCGGTAACCGGCGTCGTGAACGTGCGCGCCGCGCGTGAAGGCGAGGTCGTCAATCCCGGGCAGGCGATCGTCACGGTCGTGGATTACGGCGACACCTGGGTCTATGCGCCGCTTCCGGAAACCGATTCTGGCGGCATCAATCTTGGCGACACACTCACCGTCCGTTATCCGTGGAACGCGACGGAGCAGGGCAAGGTCATCTACAAAGCCGCCGAAGCCGACTTCGCCACCCAGCGTGACGTGAGCCGTACCAAGCGCGACATCAAGACCATCGCCATCAAGGTCCGCGTGCAGAACAACCAACAAGGCAAGCTCGTGCCCGGCATGACCGCCGAAGTGCTGGTGCCGAAGAGCAAACAGGGTGGCCAATGATGGTGAAGGACGGTCATAGCGCACCCAATCCTAACGCCGCGATTGAGGTCGACCACATCGTGAAGAAGTACGGCGACTTCACCGCCGTGGACGACGTTTCGTTCGCCGTTGAGAAGGGCGAAATCTTCGGTCTCCTCGGCCCCAACGGCGCGGGAAAATCTACGCTCATCCGCATGATGACGACGCTCATTCCCATCACCGGCGGATTCGCGTACATCAACGGGCACGACGTGGCGAAAGAACCCGATGCTGCGCGCTGCGCCATGGGCGTGATCCCGCAGGCCATGACCAGCGATATCGATCTCACGCTGGAAGAGAACCTGAACATCTACGCCAAGCTCTACGGCGTCCCGCGCGCACAGCGCAAGAAGAACATTGATGAGTTGCTCGACGCCGTAGATCTCACTAAGTGGCGCGGTGCGCAGACCAAAACGCTCTCCGGCGGTATGCGCCGTCGTCTTGAAATCGCGCGCGGCCTGGTGCACAGCCCCAAGATCTTTTTCCTCGACGAACCGACGACCGGCCTCGATCCGGTATCGCGCGTAGCGGTGTGGGAGATGCTCACCAAGATCAAGGATGAGCGCAATCTCACGGTGCTTATCACGACGCACTACATGGACGAAGCCGACCGCCTGTGCGATCGCATTGCGATCGTGGACCACGGCAAACTCGTCGCGCTCGACTCTCCCATGTCGTTGAAGATGAGTGTGCCCGGATCGAACGTGATCGAGGCGCAGTTCCTCAACGCGCCCGCCGATTGGCAAGCGCGACTGGAGAAGCTGGACGAAGTGACCTCAGTCCATCACGAGGGCGCCGACATGTATCGCGTGCTCACCGCCAACGGCTCTAAGACAACAACGCAACTCGTCGAAATGGCCGTGCAATCGGGCGTGCAGATCAAATCGCTCAACGTACAGAACACCACGCTGGACGACGTCTTCGTGCACTACACCGGGCGCCAGTTGCGTGACGAGCAGGTAAAGGCATTCGGATTCGTAATGCCTGACCGTCCGGGGATGCGGCCATGAACAGAATGTGGGCAATTGTCGAACGCGAGATGCGCAAGTACCGGCGCTCTCCCACGCTGATGCTCGTCTCCATGGTGATGCCGCTGGTGCAACTCATCATCCTGGGCAACGCCTTCGGCGGCAAAATCCGCGAAGCTAAGATGGGCGTGGTTGACCAGGACCGCGGCACCCAGTCGGTGCGCATTCGCGAAGCTTTCTCGGCGATCCAAGCGAACGTGAATACCTTCCACGTCGTTTACTACGACAACGATCAGCAGGCGAAGGACGACGTACGCAAGGGCAAGATCCAGGCAGCGGTCGTCATTCCGCCGGAGTTCTCGCGCAAGTATTACGAAGAGAACCATCCGCGCATCGGCGTCATTGTCGACAACACCGATAACTTCATCGCCGGCTCACTCGAGCAGAAGATGCAGGAGCTGGTCGACGCGCTGAACAAGCCCGCAGTGCAGCCGCGCGTCCAGCAGCAGATCGCGCTCGAGGTTGTCGAACTGTACCCGTACATCGAGTACATGAAGTACCTGCTGCCGGGCTCGATCACGCTCGCCATGTTCATCTCAGTGATGATCGGCGGCGGCATGTTGTACATCGACGACAAGGCCCGCGGCGTGCACGAAGGCTATCTCGTCACGCCAATTACCCGCGCTGAATTAGTCTTCGGTCTCAACATTGCCGGAGCGATCAAGGCGGTGATTTCCGGGGTCTGTCTCACCGTGATGGGAGCGCTCATTGCAGGACTCTCCACGGCGTTCCATCTGACCAACATTCTCGGCGCGCTGTTGATGATCCTGGCGACCTCGATGGCCTTCAACACCATGATGTTCCTGCTCATGGTGCGCATCGAAGATCCGTTGGTGCCGCGCGCCATGTTCGGCGTGCTCAACACGCTGCTTTATTTCCCGAGCGGCGCCGTGTACCCGATCTTCTCATTCCCTAAGTGGCTGCGCGTAATCGCGTATGCGGACCCGTTCAGCTACGCCGTGGACGGCTTCAAAATGGTGCTCCTGAAGGATGCCGGATTCAGCGCCATCTGGCACGACGTTGCCTTCCTCGTGATCTTCTCCGTGATCACGATGGCAGCGGCAATTCCTCTCTTCAAGCGGACTTTGTAGGCTGCTCTTTGGCGGCGTGCGGTGTCTAATAGTACAGTGGTAGCCGACATCGCACGCCCATGACCCTGTTCGAAGCCAAAGAATACGATCCGTCCAAAGACCGCAAAAAGCGCGTCATCGTCATCTCCATCATCGTTGTCGTCATTGTGCTGGGAGTGCTCATCTGGCATTACCGCTATTGGCCCTACGAGCACGTCGCTGACAAGTTCTTTTCGGCCCTCGAACAGAAGGACTACGAAAAGGCCTACGGCGTCTGGTTTAACGACCCCGACTGGAAGCAGCACCCCGACCAGCACAAGCAATACAACTTCAATAACTTCTATCTCGACTGGGGCCCAGGCGGCGAATGGGGCCTGGTGAAAGAACACAAGATCTATACAACGGTCGGCGGCGGCACCGGCGTGACCGTGGTGGTCATCGTGAACGGCCGCTCACAGGCGGCGAACGTGTGGGTTGAGAAAAAAGATAAGACGATGAGCTTCCCGCCTCGGGAGTATGAACCGCAGTAGATCATCGCGAGGATAGGGGTACTTCGACTTCGCGCTCTTCGCGCTCTTCGCTCAGGATGACAGACTTGTATCAGGGCACGACTTCAGTCGTGCCGAAGACGCTCACAAGAGTTGTCCGGCTTTAGCGGCTGCGAATGCGCTTATCCCTGCTGTCCCGCGTTCGACAGCAGTCCATTCATCGCCTTCTGCAGCGAATCTTCGTTCTCCACGTTGAAGCAGGTCTGGGTCTTCTCAATCTGCTTCATCAATCCGCTTAGCACCGTGCCCGGTCCAACTTCGACGAACGTCTTCACGCCCAGCTCAATCAGCTTTCGCATCGACGCATCCCACTGCACCGCGCCTGTAACCTGGCGCGTCAGCGTATCGCGCGCGGCATCAGCGGTGGTGATCAGCGCGACATCCACATTGCACAGCACCGGCACTTCGGGATTATGAAACGCCAGCGTCGCGAGATCCGTGGCAAGCCGATCCTGCGCCGGCTGCATCAGCGCGCAATGGAAGGGTGCGCTGACCGGAAGCATCACGGCGCGCTTGGCTCCGCGTTTCTTAGCCAGTTCCGCCGCCCGCTCGACGGCAGCCTTGCTTCCGGAGATCACCGTCTGGTTCGGCGAATTCAAATTCGCTGCCTGGCAAACTTCGCCCTGCGCCGCTTCCTCACAGACCTTCTTCACTTCGTCGGCGGGCAGCATCAGTACAGCGGCCATTGCTCCCACGCCGACAGGGACGGCTTCCTGCATATACTTGCCGCGATTGCGTACCGTCCGCACCGCGTCTTTGAAGTCCAGTGTTCCCGCCGCAACATGTGCCGAGTATTCGCCCAGGCTATGTCCCGCGACGTACTGCGGATTAATCCCCTTCGACTGAAGCACGCGCCACACCGCCACCGACGCGGTCAAAATCGCTGGCTGCGTGATCTCGGTCATCTTGAGCTGGTCTTCGGGGCCCTCCCAGCACAGTTGCGAAAGTCTGTAACCGAGCGCCGCATCGGCCTCGTCGAAGGTCTCCTGCGCCACGGGATACAGTGCCGCCAATTCTTTGCCCATACCCACCGATTGCGACCCTTGCCCCGGGAAGAGGAAGGCGATCGGCCCATGTTGATGTGTCATAAATGCCTCTGTTTCCGCTATCAAACGCGAACAGGCATTCTAAAAGAAAAGGCCAGATCGCGTCAGCGACCCAGCCCGATGTTTCCGGTGTTTCAATGTTTCGCGCCCAGCCCTGCCTAGCGGCCAGCCCGCGAAGCCGCTTCCGTCTCCACTACTCTTTCTTGTCATTCAGAGGAGCGAAGCGACGAAGAATCTGCTGTTCGGCTCGCCACAAACTCACTCATACCTTAGCGCGGTCATCGGATCGATTCCCAGTGCCTTCCGCGCCGGAACCACGCACGAAAGCAACGCCACGACCCCCAGCACCACCGTCACCCCGACGAGAATCAACGGATCGCGCACGCTGTGCTCCGACCAATGCGCCAGCAGTTTGCTTGACGCCAGCGCCAGCACCAGTCCCGCGCCCATCCCACCCGCAACCGCACCGATCGCTGAAGAGAACACAATCTTCAGCACATGTCCGCGCTGAGCCCCCAGCGCTACTCGGATGCCGAATTCGTTCGTCCGCTGTGCCACCGAATACGACACCACGCTGTACAGTCCAACCGACGCCAGCAACAGCGCCAGAACCGCGAACGCGCCGAAGAGCCACGCAATCAAGTGTTCGTTCTGCCACTCCTGCTGGCTGGAAATCCAATGCTCCAGATCGTCTACCTGGCCATTCACCTGCTGGTCCGGGTCCACGGAACTCACTTTCAATTTGATCGCGTGCAGCAGTGTCAGCGGTGACGCGTCAGACCGCACCAGGATCTGCGTGAACATTCCCATCGCGATCGTGTTCGGAATGAACGCCTCCGGCTTCACTGGCTTGCTCAGACCATCGTTCTTCTTGTCCGCAACAATGCCAACAACCTGCATCCAGTCGTCGGAACCCTGCGTCCCCACAAAGTATGGTGGCTCGGGTTTCAGTTCCGCCATCTTGATCGAGTGCCCAATCGCGTCGCCATTGGGGAAGAATTGCTTCGCCATCGTCTCGTTGATCACCGCGAGATGCGCAGCATTGTGGTTTTCGCTTTCATTCCAAATACGGCCTTGCGCCAGCGGCACCCGAAGAATCGGGAAGTATTGCGGATCTACCAGGTTGATACGAATCTTCCGCTCGCTCTGTGTTGATTCGCCCAACACTTCGGCCTTCATTTCGAAGCCATTCGCCGGAGGCGTCGCGTTATGCGCTATCGAAGTCATTTTTACGCCCGGAACCTCGGCAATTTTTTTCTGCAGCTGCTCAAAGTACGCCACGCGTGACTCCCACGTTTTGTACGTCCCATCGTGTACCGGGATGCCCACGCTCATCACGTTGTGCGGATCGTATCCGAGCGGTGCGTGCATCATCTTCAAGAAGCCTTCCATCGCCGCGCCCGCGCCGGCGAGCAACAACATCGTCAACGCAATCTGCCCGCCGATAAGCGCGTTGTACACGCCGCGTCCGCGCACGTTGCCCACGATCTTCCGCGTGCTCGATTGCATCACCTCGCTCACGTTCGGCCGTGAGAACTGCAACGCCGGCCACATTCCAAACAACACGCCCGCGAAAATCGAAATCAAAACGCTGAACACCAGCACCGGCACATTGAGCCGAATTTCCGCCTCGTGCGGAAACGAATACTTTGGCAATAAGTCGGTGATGACCTGGATCGTCTTCCACGAGAGCAGCACGCCCAGCGCGGCTCCAGTCAGCGCCAGCATCAGCGACTCCGTCAGGAGTTGGCGAACAATCCGCTGACGGCTCGCGCCAATCGCGCTGCGTACCGCGAACTCATGTTGTCGTGCCGTGCCGCGCGCGAGTAACAGGATTGAAACATTGCCACAGCCAATCGCCAGCAGTAATCCCACCGCGCATATCAACAGCGCCAGCGTTCCCCCGAGATCTTTGAGGAAGTCGTCGTTCAGCCCGACCACGGTGAAGCGGAACTTATCGGCGCCGAAGTGGCTCGGACTCTGCTTCTGAAATTCCACGATCAGCGGCTCGAGCGCTGCGTTGGCCTGCGCCCGCGTCACGCCCGGCTTCAGTCGTATGCCGACGTAATACGCCTTTACCGGATCCTGCGTGATCTTCTCCGGCGTGTAGACGTCGCCATCTTCCCAGGTGAAGCGCGGCGGCATCACACCCACAATGGTGTAGTTCTTCCGCACCAACTGGATGTTCTTCCCAATCACCGACGGATCGCCGTTGTAGTGCCGGTGCCAGAACTTGTTCCCGAGTACCACGATAGGCTGCGGATCTTGCCCGTCCACCGCATCGGCGGGAATCAAACCACGGCCGAGCAGCGCCGGAACTCCAAGAAAGTTCATGCTGTTCGACGACATGTAAACGCCGTTCAGATCCTCGGGCACGTCGCTACCAGTGACCGTCAGGTTCCAGCCGCCCACCAGAAACGCATCCTCGATCACCGGAGACTTCTTCAGCTCCTGCCATTGCGGAGCCGTCAATCCGAATCCCGTTTGCCGGCCGTGGATGTCCCATAGCCGCATGTGGTACATGCGGTCGTTATTCGCATAGGGGTACGGGTTCATCAGGATCGCCCACACCACGCTGAACACCGCCGTAGTCGCGCCAATCCCAAATGCCAGGGAAACGATTGCCGTCAGGCTCAGGCCGGGGTTCTTTACGAGTTGCCGAAAGCTGAATCGAAGGTCAGAAAGCAGGGTCCCCATAACGCACACCTCACCACGCACGGAGTTGACGTAGGAGCAGCAGGTTCACGGCCAACCGCTGCGCATGCCAACTACTACGAAACGAAGACCTTCGTAGTTTGCAAAAAGGGGCGAGCTGTTCGGATTTGCAGGTAGATTGTCCGGAATCGAACGGGGAAAACCGAAGTTCGTAAAGCTGCGGCTATTCTCACGCGCCGCGCCGCGGCCTTCCTCGTCGTCTTTTCTTGGTGGTTTCCTGCGATCCCAGGTTGGCGATTGGCAGGGTCGCGAGGCGAGCCGAAATCATCTCTCTCCACTCTTTTCGCAAAGGCAGGTCTTTTGCTTTTGCGGACCACGCATCTTTGAAGCTGCGTACCGTCTCGGTCGCCGTTTCGAGTACGTAGTTGCGCGGGGCCTCGGTTTTTGCGGCGAAGCTTACGAGCAAATCCTCATCCACCTGCTGCGCATCTTTCGTGCCCGCGAAGGAGAGCGGCAACGCCTTGTCGATCCCAGGGTACACAATTGTCGAGACAAGATCGTAAGCCGGAGAGAGCCTTGGTGTTCGGCCATCCTTGTACACCACGGACCAATTCTTCAGGTGCATATCCATGTTGCCGACGAGGATGCTGAAAACCAGCCGTCGCACAAACTCCCGATAATCCGCTTCACCCAGAATTCTGAAGATGTTCTTTCCGATAGCGTTGTAACTTTGCTTCCCATATTTCTGATCGGGGAACTGGCCGAAGATTTGATTGAAGTCCTCGATATGAATCCGCGACTTGGGCGTCCGATCGAAGCGCTTTACGTAGTAGGCATTCGCATCGAGATTCGCAAATCCCTCCGGAATTCCTTCTATACGTTTCGTAGTTGCTAACCCAAACTCAGGCACGTCGATGCCGATGTCTTTGCCAAGCATCATCATCGAGTACTCGTTGTCAGGCAGCGAATCGTACTGTGGAGACGGTAGCTTCACGATCCAATCTCCGCCAAGTCCCCGCGCCGGAATACTGAGCCGATTGCCAGGGTGCTTCCCCGCGCCGAACTTCATTTGCACTCCCGCTAAGGAAAAGCGGGGTAGAGGGGCAGCGCGACGGTTCGCAGTGAGCGATAGTCTGCCGCCGAGATACTCCGAAAGAGGCGGCGATGGACGGCCCTCCATGTCCTCGACGATCACATTTCCCGGTAAATCCCTCCCCACCATCCACAGCAGTAGGAACTCTTTTTCCGACGGTATTCCCGTTCGTTCGACCAGGTACTCACGAAGCATCCCTTCCGGTAGCAGGTTGGAAAAAAACGGTGGGACCTTGCTTCGCGTGAGTTGTTCCGTGATTCTCGGTTGCCCCTCCACATCCAGAAAACTGAGACTTAACGTCGGCCGCTGCGCATCGGCAAGGTAGGCCGCGTCGAATGCAAACAGATTTCTGTCGAAGCCCCCAAGCTGTGTGATCGTGCCCACCGCGGTGTCGCCAAGCTTCACAAGCAACGTGCTTGGGCGAGTGTCGGCGACCCTAGTCTTCTTCATGGCTAACCAGGGAGGGAGGTCGTTGTGCCTCCGGGTCACCGGATGTCGTATATCCAATAATGTGGTTGACCGCCGGTAACAGGCGCTTGGGAATGAGCATTGGCTCAAGGTCGAGCGCTCGCGATATTTCCGCTAACGTCGAGAGGCTTACATTTGCGCCCTTCTCGATGCGGGAAAGTTGGCTTTGCGGCATGCGGACGTGCGAGGCTAATTCAGTTTGGGTCAGCCCACGCCGCAATCGCTCCGCGCGAATGAGACTTCCTATATTTTTAAAGATATATTCCATTGAAATAGCTCTTATAAAATATAAACCTGAAAAGAGAGATTTATCAAAGTAATATATTTTTAAAGATATGATGTCGCGAGATATATATTTTAAAATATATTGAAGGGGGGCGAGCCAACGGCTTCCTTAGTTTTTAGCCAGCAGCGTCTGCAGTATCGCCATCCGCACCTTCACGCCGTTGTGAACCTGCGCGAGGATCTTCGACGCATGCCCGTCCGCGACTTCGCTGGTCAACTCCATCCCGCGAATGATCGGCCCCGGATGCATCAACACTGCATCCTTTTTCGCCAGCGCAAGCTTTTCCGGCGTGATCTGGTAGTTGGCAATGTAATCTTCCACGCCGATCTGCCGTCCCACGAGCCGTTCTTTCTGCACCCGCAGCGACATCACCACATCGGCCCCACTGAGCGCGTGATCGAGGTTGTGCGATACCTCAATTCCCGACGCGATCTTCGCCATCTCATCCGGACACAAATCCGGCGGCCCGCACAGCACCACCTTCGCTCCCAGCTTCGGCAGCAGGTGCACATTCGAACGCGCCACACGCGAATGATAGATATCTCCGACAATCGCGATCTTGAGCCCTTTGAACTTCTTCTTCGCCTGCAAGATCGTCAGCGCATCGAGCAATCCCTGCGACGGATGTTCGTGCATACCGTCCCCAGCGTTAATGATCGGGATATCGAGGTGCTCCGCCAGCAGCCAGTGTGCCCCAGAGGAGGGATGTCGCATCACGATTGCATCTGCGCCGAGCGCCCGCACGGTGTAGCCGGTATCAATCAGCGACTCGCCCTTCTCAATCGAAGACGCCGTCGCTGTGATGAGGATCGTTGTTGCTCCTAGCACCTTCGCGGCTAGTTCGAACGAAGACCGCGTACGTGTCGAATTTTCGTAAAAGAGAAGGACAACGGTTTTGCCACGAAGGGTGTTGCGGCGTCTCGTCGGCTCCATACGGGCGGCGAGTTTCAGGAGGGCGTTGATCTCTTTGGACTCCATGCCTTCGATGCCAAGCAGGGAGCGGGGCTTTTTCGATTTCATGCGCGGTCTATGGGTTGATGCGTTCCGCCAGCATCACTTTCTCGGAGCCATCCAGCTCCTGTAGCTTCACCTCAACCACTTCGTCTTCTGTAGTGGGCACGCGCCGACCGACGAACGTCGCTTCAATCGGCAGCTCGCGATGACCGCGGTCCACCAGCACCAGCAACTGCACCCGCCGCGGACGCCCACAATCAATCAGCGCATCCAGTGCGGCGCGAATCGTGCGTCCGGTGTAAAGCACATCGTCCACCAGCACGACATCCTTGCCGACTATGTCGCACTCCAACGCCTTCGGTTTTACCTGGGGGGTCGCGTCTACGGTAGAGAGGTCGTCACGGTAGAGGGTGATATCGAGCGTGCCCACTGGAACCGGGGTCTTCTCAATGCGCTCGAGGATCGTCGCAACCCGCTCGGCCAGCGGAACGCCACGCCGGCGTATCCCCACCAGAGCGAGGTTCTGCACCCCGTTGTTCTTCTCGACAATTTCGTGGGCAAGACGCACCAGCGTGCGCTCGATCTCGGAGGCCGACATCAACTGCACCTTGTCGCGCAAGGTAGCGGAACTCGTGGGACTCATATCCCCACGATGATAAGCGTCCGGTCACACCCGCGGCAATGCCTACCGATGTGTATCAGGGGAGCGCTTCAGGTTTGTATCAGGGCAGCGCTTCAGGTTTGTGTCAGGGTAGCGCTTCAGGTTTGTATCAGGGCAGCGCTTCAGCGCTGCCGAAAGGACATCTCTTTCCTCGAGGGGCTTTAGCCCCTGCCTACTGCCGCTCCCGCTTCAACGTCGATCCCGCCGCGCCGCCCACCGCGCACACGATCACGAAAAAGCAGATCATCAACATCACCGAGAGAATCACTAGCACCACCAAGCCCTCTGGGGACGTGGCGCTCTGCATGATGTCCTGCATCGCCTTTGCCGTCGCCGGGTCCGAATTCCGCGGAGAGTTCTCCAGCGCCTGACGCAACTGCGTACGCAGTTCGTCGGGCTTCGCCAGCGTCATCACGGCAAATCCAATAGCGGGAAGGATCGACGCAAACATCCCCGCCAGCGCGCCGATCTTCGCTCCCATCCCGCCGCTGATCGGGTTTCCCGACTTATTGCGATAAGCCAGCGCCGCTGCCGATCCCGCCAGGAAAATCCAGACGAAAAACAGGACATTGAAGTACGGCAGGATCATCAGCACGCCCGCGATGATCCCCGCCAGCGCCGCCCCCGGCAACGCCATCCTCCAATTGATCTTGCGCGGGTTCAACGCGTGCGCTGGATTCCATCCCGCCGGATACACCGGCGTAGCAGGAGGCTGGATCCCTCCCGGCGTCCCATGATCGAATGGCGGCGTCACCGCCTGATTGCCCTCTTCCACCGTCACGCGGATCTGAGGCGCACCGCATTTAGGGCAAAACGGGGCGCTGTCCTCGATCATGGCGTTACAGCGATGGCACGGATGTTCCACGTTTGCACCTTACACAACGCTGCCAATCGACGCAACCAGAGCCACATCACTTGACCTTGTGACGTCGTCGCGGCATACTATTTCCAGCATCAGGAGTGTCCTGGCCGCTTTAAGCCAGGTCCGGCAACCGAGCTTTGGAGACGCTACGGTGCCACGAGTCGCAAGACTCAATGTGCGGACGAAAGTCCGAAAGGATGTCTCCCGACAGTCGCCACCCTCGATGCTATTTTGGGGTGGTTTTTCTGTCTGTACTCCTGATGCATGCCGCCAGTTTAAGGAGACATGCATCATGTCAACGCACGCCGTTCCCGCAAGAGCAACCAATCCATCCGTCGAAGCCCCCGTCACTTTCACCTTCACTTCGGAATCGGTCTCGGAAGGTCATCCCGATAAAGTCTGCGACTACATCGCCGACTCCATCCTCGACGCCCACATCGCGCAGGATCCCAAAGCCCGCGTCGCCTGCGAAGTCCTCTGCAAGGGCGACAATGTCGTCCTAGCCGGGGAGATCACCTCGGAGGCGAAGGGTATCGACCACGAAGCCATCGCCCGTGAAGCCATCCGAGAGATCGGCTATACCCGCGCCTGCGATGACTTCAACGCCGACGGCGTCACCGTTCACCAGTTCCTCTCCAAGCAGTCGGCGCACATCGCGCTCGGCGTAGATACTTCAACCAACACCGAGCACGAACAGGGCGCGGGCGACCAGGGCATCATGTTCGGCTACGCTACCGCTGAAACGCCTACGCTGATGCCGTTGCCCATCGCGCTCGCCCATCGCCTTACCCGTGGCCTCGCCGAAGATCGCAAGGCCGGCAAAGTTCACTGGCTCTGTCCCGACGCCAAATCCCAGGTCTCAGTTCTCTACGAAGGCAACACGCCCGTCGCCGTCACCGATGTCCTTATCTCCACGCAGCACTCCGCCGCCATCGAGCAGGAACAGATCGCCGAATATGTGAAGACGCAACTCGCTCCGCGCGTCCTCGCCGACTGGGCGCACGATGGCATTCGCTACTTCGTGAACCCCACCGGCTGCTTCGAAAACGGTGGTCCCGCGGCCGACGCCGGCGTCACCGGACGCAAGATCATCGTCGACACCTACGGCGGCTTCGCCCGCCACGGTGGCGGTGCCTTCAGCGGCAAAGATCCGTCGAAGGTCGATCGCAGCGCGGCGTACTTCTGCCGCTACGTCGCTCGCGAAGTCGTGAAGACCGAATTAGCCAAGCGCGCGGAAATCCAGGTCGCCTACGCCATCGGCGTTGCGAAGCCAGTTTCGGTGAAAGTCGAAACCTTCGGTACGGGCGATCCCGCCGCAGCCGTCGAATTCGTCAAGACGTTCGACTTCCGCCCCGCCGCGATCATCGAGCGCCTGAACCTGCTGCGCCCCATCTACCGCCAAACCACCAACTACGGCCACTTCGGCAAACCCGAGTTGCCGTGGGAACAGTAATCTCTCGCTAAACACCAAGGGCAGCCGCTATGGCTGCCCTAGTTCATTTCTGTTTCGATTGCCCTGCGTCGCGTCAGCCCACGATAAGGCCGATCTCTCCACTCCCCCCTCTTGTCATCCAGAGGAGCGAAGCGACGTGGGATCTGCTGTTCGCCGGCAGCGCCCGCGAACGCCTAACTTCCGCTTTCTTTCCCGCGCGCATTCACATACACCAGCGCAAACCGCGTCCCGCTGCCGTCCGGTTTCACCGCCACAACGTGCTGACGCGCCTTCGTGCCGACCTTGAGTTGTACCCCATCCGAATTGTCCGAGTGGCCTTCGCTGCAATCCACCGGTCGATCGGCATCATCAGGCTTGCGGTCAACATTCACGTTGTTGTTGTAGGTGCCTTGGCATACCACGACTTTGCCGTAAGTCTTCAGCGCATCTTCGTAGTAAGCGCGCACTTTATCCGGCGCATCCGGCGTGGTGAACTCTACGGCGACAACCTTCACACCAAACAGTCCGCTCGAGATGTTCACATTCGCGCCATGCGAATCGTTGCCACTCTGGTAGCGCTTTGAATTCGCGTACAGCGGCAGCCCGGTGTCCTTCGGGTTCACATCCTCATCCACCTTCAAACTGCCGAACGGCGTCTTGATATCAACTTTCTTGTCCTTGCCGTCTTCGCCCCGCTCGCTGATCTTGCATCCCGCAAACATCAGCAGCAATGCAATCGAGACCACTAACAAAATCCGTTTCATCCTGCCCTCCACTACTTTGCCGGTAGCTGGATCCCCGCGCCGCGCTCGGCGAACTGCGGAATCGTCACCGGCAGGTGACCACGAATAGCGATGTCGCCGAACAGCGCTTTCACCGCCGCTACGTCTGAAACCTGCGCATTGGAATACGTGCACATATAGTTCTGCACTTCCGGGAAATCCTGCGCCAGATACGGATTCCCCATTGCGACCACCACCGTGCGGCTCCCAGCTACGCGCAAAATGTTCTTCACCAGCGCCGCCGGCGCATCGCTCATGTCGCTCGAGGCCTTGAACTGGCCGTTCTCCACCTTCACGCGTCCGGCGCTGGGAATCGCGTAAATCGCGACCACAACTTTCTCCGCCTCGCGTACCGCCTGCAATACGGTGTCGCTCATGCCCACGGCGTTGCGATCATCCACCCAGATGGTCCGCATCTCCGGCGATCGCCGCCGAATCTGCTGATCGAAGATCCGGCCCGACTCGCTCCGCGAATCATCCGTTATGATGACCGCAAGCTGCCTTCCCCGGACTCCCTCTGGTTTCTCATACGTTGCATGAGGCCCGCTGGTTCCCACTGTTTTCGCCCGCAGGGGCAGGGTTTTGTCGTTGCTGCGCACCAGTGTCACCGCGGAATCCGCGATTTCCTGCGCCACTGACAGGCTATCCGGACGCGCGATGAGGTTCTTCATCTGCTCCACGTCTACCAGCTTGGCCTTGTTCAGCCCCACCGAAGCCTTCATCCGCAGGATCTTCCGCACCGACTCGTCAATCCGCGACTCCGGAATCTCGCCGCGTTTCACCGCTTTGATCAGCCCTTCGTACGCGCCGTCGAGGTCCGACGGCAGCAGAAGCATGTCATCACCGGCCTTCACTGCCGCTACGGCCGCTCGCGCCGAGCCTTCCGGCCCGAAGCCGAACAGCTTCGCCAGCCCGTTCATCTCCATTGCATCGGTGACGACGAGCCCCTGGAACCCGAGGTCTTTCTTGAGAGTGCCGTTCACGATCTTCGGCGAGATAGTCGCAACCCGATTGGTATCGGGATCGAGTGCCGGCACCACGAGATGTCCGATCATCACCGAGTCCACGCCCGCATCAATCGCGGCCTTGAACGGCACCAACTCAACGTTCTGGATATGCTCCAGCGGCTGATTGATTCGCGCTGTAGCCAGGTGTGTGTCGGTATCGGTGTCGCCGTGACCGGGGAAGTGCTTCACCGTCGTGAGCAGGCCTTCCGCATGAGCGCCCTCGATGTAGGCCTTCACCATCGACGCCACCGCCTGCGGGTCCTCGCCAAACGAGCGCGTATTGATGATCGGGTTTGCCGGGTTCGAATTCACGTCGGCATCAGGAAACCAGTTCCACTCCACGCCAATGGCGCGCGACTCCAGCGCCGTGATCCGCCCAAACTCCTTCGCATACGCCGGATTGTTAGTCGCCCCAAACGCCATCGCGTGCGGGAAATCAGTGGCTTCCTTCAGACGCATCGAGAGCCCGCGCTCGAAATCGGCGGCAATGATCAGCGGTATCTCCGAGCCCTGCTGCAACTCGTTGATCATCATCGCGGCCTCGTACGGCTCGGTCTTGAACAGGAACCCATCTTCGAAATTCACGGTCACGCCGAACCCGCCCAGGTGATACCGCGCCATGGTGTCGCGCAGCTTGAGAAAATCCGGGCTCTGCACGTTCACAAACTGGGCCTTCGACCAGATCATGAACATCTGCCCAACCTTCTCTTCGAGCGACATGCTCTTCAAGGTCTTATCGGCCCACTTCTCGCCGTCCTTGTCCAGATGCACGGGCCCCGGCTGCTGAAATCTGTCTTTGGCAAACGCCGATGGAAAGAGGGTAGTGAGCGTGAGTAAGAGGGCCAGGATTCTGCGAATCATGTTGTGGAAAAAGATAGCAGATGTGCCGCACGTAGGAGCGACTGCATTAGCCTCTGTCTGTCATCCTGAGCGAAGGAGCGCGCAGCGCGACGGAGTCGAAGGACCCCTATCCTCGAAACAATTCTTCGGGTACGTCATTCGGAAACCGGAGAGAAACTTACCTAACCAGCTGTATCTCCCCCGACATCACATGCGCGTGCAGCCGATACTTCCCCGGCCCCGACTGCTCAAACGAGCGGAACAGCCCGCCCTTCGAAATATCGAATGCCGATGCTTCCACGCTCCCCGCCCAAACCCCAGCCTCGCGATGCCCATATTGCTCGGGGTTCGGCACCTCGATGATTACCTCGCCGGCGCGCAGGTTCACGTCCTTGCTGCCTTCCACCGGTTCCACGCGCAATTCGCCCGCCGACATATGCACTTCCAGGTCGGTGCGCCGCGGCACTTCAATCACCGCCTTGAATTTGTGGTTCGACGGCGTGTCACTCACTCGCACCGTGGCATACGGTCCATTCAGCGTAATCGCGATCTTCGCCTGCTTCACGTATTCGTCGGTCTCGGCCGACACCGTCACCACGATCTTCTCCGCATCGCTCGGACGAATCACGTACTCGCCGGCCTCCAGCCGCAACCGCACCGACCCGCCCGATGCGAATGCCTGTTCCGCCGTCCCCGGCGCCGACACCTGCGCCATCGCCACGCCCGCGCTCAGCAGCAAAAAGACAAGAAAGTTCCTCATGCCCTGAAGCTACGCAATCCCGCGCCACGAAGTTCCACGTCAGATTCCAGTTGGGACGAGTCGCCGGCACTCCCCCTGTCATCCTGAGCGAAGCCACAGGCCGCGCAGTCTAAGGACCCCTACCCCAGTCTTAAGTTTTGTTAAGTTCCACCGCGCAGTTCGTCCCATGATGCATAATTTTCCCGTCACTTCACCCATGGGCTCTTCCGACGAATCCGCCGGCCTATCGCTCCTCCTCATCGACGACGACGCCGAACTCTGCGAGATGATGAGCGAGTTCCTCGTCCAGCACGGCCACTCCGTGGACTGCATTCGCAACGGCCCCGATGGCCTGAAATCCGCCGCCGAAACCAAATACGATCTCGTGATCCTCGACGTGATGCTCCCCGGCATGAACGGCTTCACGTTGCTGAGCCAGCTCCGCCGCCGCACCCCGGTTCCGGTCATTATGCTCACCGCCCGCACCGCCCCGCATGACCGCATCCAGGGCCTCGAGGCCGGTGCCGACGACTATCTGCCCAAGCCCTTCGATCCCGATGAACTCCTCGCCCGCGTGCGTGCCGTCCTCCGCCGTGCTTCCCAGGCACCCGCCGACGCTCTCTTCGATTTCACCTTCGACGACGTACGCATCAACGCGCGTACCCGGCAAGTCTGGCTGAAGGCCGACTTAATCGACCTCACCGCGGTCGAGTTTGACATCCTGTACCTCTTGGTCTGTTCTGCCGGACGCGTCCTCACGCGAGAAGAAATTTCGCTCGCCATTCTCGAACGCCGCCTCATGTCGCACGATCGCTCGCTCGACGTTCACATCAGCCACATCCGCAGTAAATTGGAGACCCTCGCGCCGTTCATCCAGACCGTCCGCGGTGTCGGCTACGTCTTCACCGGCAGCCGAAGGCAGGTCTTGTGAAATCCCTCTACATTGCGATCATCCTGGCCACCATTGCAGTCCTCGGCATTGCCATCGTCGGCAGCCAGGCCCTCTCGCAGGCGATGATCGACGACTACATCAACCCCACCTTCGACGACATGGACGAAGTCTCCGTGCAAGAAGCCGCCGATAAGCTACAGACCACGGGACCGCCCGCCGTCGCGGTCTACATGCACCGCCTCGATTCCGTCTTCGGCGGTTCGCATTACCTGCTCGACGCCCGCGGCAACGATGTCGTCTCAGGCCAAAGCCTTTCGCGATACCTGCCCAAGCCGCCGCTCACCAAGGCGCGGGAGACCCATCAGCGAGAGTTCGTCATCGCGCACCAATCCGCTGACGGCAAATACTGGTTTGTCGTCGTCGGCCCCTATCACCGTAAGGACCTCCCGTTCTATCACTACAACTTCCTCATCCTCGGCACATGTCTCCTCATGTGCGGACTCGCAGCCTGGTATGTCGTCTCGCCCATCCGCCGTATTTCCGCCGGAATCCGCCAGTTCGGCGAAGGCGATCTTGCGGTTCGTTTGCCGGTCCGCCGCCGTGACGAAATCGGCAGCCTCGCGCAATCCTTCAACGGCATGGCCGAACGCATTCAAACCATTTTTTTGAGCGGTCAGCGCCTGCTCGCCGACATCTCGCATGAGCTGCGCTCTCCGCTCGCGCGCCTGCATTTCTCCGTCAAGCTCGCGCGTACCGCGCCTGACCGCGACGCCGCCCTCGATCGCGTCAAGCGCGACATCGATCGCCTGACCACTCTCGTCTCCAGCTTGGTTGAGATCGCTCGCGCTGAAGGCAGCGCCGCCTATCGCGCGTTTGAAGAAGTGTCCATTAACCACCTCATCGCCGATACCGTCCGCGACTGTGCGGTTGAGATCGAGGCACGCGGAGGCCGCATCCACCTTGCTGCCGCGCCCGGAGTCGTCGTGGTCGGAAGTTCTGAACTTCTGCGGCGCGCCGTCGAAAATGTTTTGCGCAACGCGATTCGCCACGCTCCGGAAGGCACTGCGATTGATGTCGAACTCGGCCTGCACGCGCAGATCGCAACCATTTCCATCCGCGACTACGGCCCCGGCGTGCCCGAAGAATTCGTCGAGAAGATCTTCGACTCCTTCTTCCGCACCGAAGAAGCGCGTGATGCCGACAGCGGTGGCGTCGGCCTCGGGCTCTCCATTGCCAAGCGCGCGGTGCAAGTTCATCGTGGCGTAATCCGTGCGAGCAATGCCAATCCCGGCTTGCGCGTGGAAATCGAACTGCCCGCCGAAGCCGCGTCGTTCGCGGGTGAAACCGCGCGCGCGTAGCGCGGCAATCTTAACAATACTTAAGTTTCACTTTCTCTCCTCAATGCTTCAATGACACTTGTAGTTCGACACCAAAAAACACTGAGGAAGAGATCACATGAAAAAGCCATCGCTGCTCGTTGCCATCCTGTTCACCGTCTCACTGTTTGCCACTGCGGCGAAGGCTGAGACCGTTCACATCTATGAACCGGTCACCGTCGGTTCTTCCACGCTCCAGCCCGGCACCTATGACGTCGCCTACTCGGGCAATGGCTCCGACGTCCAGGTTTCCTTCTCGAAAGCGCACAAGCAAATCGCCGTCGCGCCAGCCACGCTCGTCGTTAAGAAGAACTCCGATGTCCGGATGGCGTTGACCAAGACCGATAGCGGCAGCAAGTCGCTCGACAGCATCGATCTCAAGAACGGTTCGCTCACGTTCACGTCCGCCGTGAATGCCACCGCCGGGGCTGCACACTAAAGTCTCAAAGTTGCGCAACAACGAAACCTCTCGCACCCCGAGAGATCTCCACAATGGCCCCGCCGGGCGATCGCTTCCAAAAGGAGCGCTCCGCGGGGCCGATTTTTGTTTTGGTGAACGGAGGCTTGTATCAGGGCAGCGCTTCAGCGCTGCCGAAAATTCGCTCCCGCTCAGCCGGTTCATCGTCCCACCAAAGCGTCATATCTTGGGGAAATTTCCCACCTTTGTTGGATAGTCAAACCGCCAAAACCCATCCCACAAACGTCGGCTGTCAAGACCCCCAATGGTGGGATATGGCTTGAAACCGTTGACTGGCGTGGCTTTACAAGGTACATCGCAGAGCGATGTTGTCCTTTTGGTTTGATATTCTAAATATATAGGGACAATGCAAAAGGGATTGGCGGCCTAGAGGGCTGCGGCGACTTCCTATCTTTGAAAATCGAAATACTTTTATGGCCCTGGCGGAGGCTCTCCGTCGGCAGGCCTTGGGTTTACGACGTTTTGATGATCTGCATCGCTTCCCCCACGATGGCGGCGTCATCGCCGAACCCCTTCAGCCATCGCACCTCTGGCTCGCGGCGGAACCACGTCATCTGCCGCTTGGCGTAGTTGCGATGGCCTTGCTGGGCTGCGGCAACCGCCTGTTCGCGGGTGAGCTTTCCGTCGAGAAGCTCAAACGCCTGGCGATAGCCGAGCGAATCGAGCGGCCCGCCGATGCGTCCGTACTTGGCGAGCAAAGCCTGCGTCTCTTCCACCAGGCCTTGCTCGAACATCTCGGCGGCACGGCGATTGATTCGGTCGTAAAGCGCCGGTCGATCGGGATCGAGACCGATGCGCAGGATGCGGAAGCCGGTCAGCGGATCGCGGCCCTGCTGCCAGAGTTCGGTCATGGGTTTGCGCGCCGCCAGACAGACTTCGATTGCGCGGATGAGCTTCGCTGCGTCGTTGGGATGGATCTTCGCCGCGGCAACGCGGTCCATGCGGCTCAGGATGCGATGCAAGTACGTCGGACCACGCTCTTGTTCGCGCCGCCGAAGGTGTTCGCGCAACTCTTCGGAGCGTTCCGGCCCCGCGAACAGGCCGTCGAGCAGCGCGCGCAGGTAGAGACCGGTGCCGCCGACCACGATTGGCAGCTTTCCGCGTGACGCGATGTCTTTCAGAACTTCGCGGGCGCGACGTGCATATTCGCCGGCGGTCATCGGCTCGGTCGGCGGCAGCACGTCGAACAGGTGATGCGGCACGCTCTCTCGTTCTTCGTGCGTCGGCTTGGCGGTGCCGATGTCGAGCTCGCGATACACCGCAACCGAGTCGCAGTTCACGATCTCGCCGCCGAAGCGTTCAGCGAGCGCGATGGAAAGCGAGGTCTTGCCGGAACCAGTCGGGCCGAGCAGTACGAACAGCAGTGGATCGCTCATCGCGGCTGCTCCAGCGCATGGCGCACGAGGAGAAACAGGATGATGAGGAGCACGACAAACATCACGCCCCACATCTTCATGCGCTCTCCGCGCCAACGGTCTGGCTGCTTCGGTTCCACGCGTCCATTCTACGGCGTTGTAAACTTTGTTCGAATGTCGGCAACAACGGGAACGCCGGAGCGTCGCGCCAAGTTCGGGCTTTACGAAGCCAACTTCGCCAGCGGCGAGCTGCGCAAGAACGGCGCCAAGCTGAAATTGCAGGAGCAGCCGTTTCAGGTGCTGGCGCTGCTACTCGACCGCGCCGGGCAAGTCGTAACGCGAGAAGAGATCCAGCAAAAGCTCTGGCCCGCCGACACGTTCGTTGACTTCGATCACAGCCTCAACACGGCGATCAACAAATTGCGCGACGTGCTCGGCGACACGGCATCGAACCCGCGCTTCATCGAGACGCTCCCGCGTCGCGGCTATCGCTTCATCGCCCCCGTCGAATGGAATGAACCTTCTGTCATCCCGAGCGGAGCCGCGCCAAGCGCGACGGAGTCGAAGGACCCCTCTCGTCAAACCGAACCGTCAATCGCCACGATCGCGGAGCCCGAGCTTCCGCAAGCCGATCACCGCATCACCCGGCTGCTCTTCGGCGGATTGCAGCTGATGTACCTGATCTTCTACGCCTGCGGCTTGTGGCGGCTCGACGAGATCGGCGACATCGCCGAAGACCACTTCCACGTTGCCGGTGGCAAAATCGAAGCGCTCGTGCTTGTCACGGCAGTCATCGGGATCGCGCTGCGCTTGTACACGCTGAGCGCGACGGGCTTCAACTACCGCTTGCTCGGCGCGAAGTTCCGTAAGCTGATTCCGCTGGTCTATGTGCTCGACCTGATCTGGGCATTCTCGCCCTTCCTGCTGCAGCCGCGCATCGGCCTTGGGCTGGCGTTTGCCGCGTGCGCGGCACTGCTGTATTCGCCGTTTGCGCAGCGTATCCTGGCGATGATCACGTGGCCTGCGAAGTAGCCGCTGACGGCGACGTGTTTCTCAATTTGCTGGGTCAGGGCGATTCCGGGTGCGATAATCCACATCGATAGTCACTAAAGTGGGCGGTATTCATGCTTCGGCTCCAACGCGTGTGCTCGAGAGTTTCCTTGCTTATCGTGAGTCTCTGCCTTGCCGTACTTTGCGGCTGTGGCGGTGGCGGTTCGTCCTCAACCACGCCTCCTCCTCAGACGCCTCCGTCGAACCTGACCTACGCGCAGAGCAGCCTCACAGCCACTGTGGGAGTGGCGATCACCGCACTGACGCCGAGTGTTACCGGCACGGTGACTTCTTATGCGGTGAGTCCCGCGCTGCCCAGCGGTTTCGCGCTCAGCGCCTCGACCGGGGTGATTTCAGGGACGCCCACGGCAGCAACGCCGCAGACCACATATACGATTGCGGCGTCGAATTCGGCGGGATCCGCGAACACGACGATCCAGATCACGGTGAACGCGCCGCTCGCGCCTCCCTCGAACCTGGTTTATCCGCAGACGAGCATTGTCGCGAATGTCGGTCTCGCGATCGCAACGGATACGCCGACAGTAACCGGCACAGTTACGTCGTACAGCGTGAGTCCGTCCCTGCCGGCGGGACTGGCGTTGAACGCCACTACCGGAGCGATCTCAGGAACTCCGACGGCAGAGACAGTGAAGGCGACCTATACGGTCACAGCAACCAACGCGGCGGGTTCGACAACGGCCACGGTCCAGATCACGGTGAATCCAGCGGTGGTTCCTCCGGGCAAAATCACCTATCCGCAGAGCAGCGTGAGCGGCGAAGTGGGACAGCCGATTGCGACGAACATTCCGGCGGTGAGCGGTACGCCTCCGTCTTTCAGTGTCTCGCCAGCGCTGCCGGCGGGAGTGTTCCTCGACGCGACTTCAGGCGGGATCTACGGCACGCCGACCGCGGAAATCGCAAAGGCGAACTACACCGTCACGGCAACGAACCCTAGCGGGAGTGCGACGGCGACGCTGTCTATTGGCGTGGATCCAGCGCTGCCAACATTATTCGAACTCGGGACAACGCAGGCGATTACCACGCTCTTGAGTTCGGGGACGCGCGTGATCGCGCAGGACGCATCGGGTCATTGGACACTGGTGGACTACGCCGGCGGGACGGAGGTCGCGGACGGCGACCAACTGCCACCCACGGGTATATCTTTCGGCGGTCCTTGGCCGGTGGACCTCCGTGGCTCGACGCTGGCAATCGGCGTGAACAACGGGATCGAGATCCGGTCGGCAAGCGACGGAAGCCTGCTCGCGCTGGTGGCGTCGCCGTTCATCAACCCCGTGAACGGGACTACCGCGGATAACTGGTTCAAACTCGCGACGGACGGCAGTTACCTCTGCGCGGGAACGCGCACAAATCTCTGGGTGTGGTCGACGTCGGGCGCTGTACTGCTCGCACGAGATGGTGATTACTCGGCGGCGCAGGTTTTTGCCGCGCCGGGTGAATTGAGGATCGCGCTCGGTCCTGTGGGGACGGGCTTGATCGAAACGGTGGCAACCGCGGATGGTACTTCGACGCTCGGGACGGCATTCTCCGGGAATTTCGCCGGGTGGTTTGTAGATGGCGAGCGTTACATCACGACGCTTTCGACCAATGCCTGGGTGTACTCGAAAGCGAGCGTGGAGGAAAGTTTCCTGGCCCTGCCGTCGGTGGAGAAGATCGGCGGCATGGGCGAGTGGCTGTGGACCTACCAGGCCTCGACGCCAGGTTATCCGGTCAACCTTTATTCGCTATCGAGTAGTGTTCCGGTGGCGACCTACTCGAACGGAGTTCTCGCTAAATTGGTGGCCTCGGGCAATACTTTGGGATTGTCGCCGTATGGCACGCCGTCGGTGAAGGTGATTGATCTGTCCACCTCCACGCCGACTTCCACGGATGTTGCTTTGCCTGCCGCGTACGTGAACGCCTACACCGCTTTCTCACCAACTCAGTGGCTGGTCGGCAATGTCCATGGGACGGTGGTGGACGGAGCGAGCCTGGCTTCTACTCCGAGGTTCCTTGCCAACGGCGCGGTACTGAGCATGTCTGGGAGTTTGAGCAGTGTGGCAGTCGCGGATGCGAACGGATTCATTTATCAGTTCGATCCGACGAGCGCAACACCGTTGCAGACGATCCCTTTCACGTCTTCACAAGTGGGATTCTCGGCGGACGGTTCGGTTCTTGCAGCCGCGGCAAGTCGCGTGGACTCGCAGTATCAGCCGGACCGCACGTTGAATATTTATGCGCTCCCGGGCACGGCCCTGATCAATACGTGGCCCTACATGTATCCAGGCGGAACGGACTTCCTGGGCTTCTCGCTAGCTGCATCCGGCAATAATGTGGGGCAGGTAACCGGGACGTTCGACGGGTCGGTGTGGCACTACACGAGACAGGTGACGGCGGTCACCGGCGGCACCGTGCTTTGGTCGGACACGCTGTCGAAAGCAGCCATACCGCAGCTTTCGCCGGGTGGAACGCTGATTGCGGCTCCAAGCGACACCAGCCATGGGGCATCGGTGACGACGATCTATAACAACGGGGTGGCGGTGACCGCGGTGCCGGGCTTCCCGATCGTGTGGCTCGATGACTCGCATCTGCTTGTGCAAAACGGAAGTTCGGTCGGGGCAACGATCTACTCGCCGACGGGGGTGGCGCTTGCGACTCCATTGCTGCCTGCGTTTACGATGCCGGTCCAGCCGCTGAGCAGTGGACTCGTGTATTCCTCGGATTACAACCAGATCCTCTCAACGAGCACGGGCGAAGCGACGTGGACGAGCGGGTATCCATACGGTGGGTTTGGTGCTGCCGCGAACGGCTATGTCGTGTTCGTGTCGGGGGCGAGGCTGGTGGCGTTGAGCCAGTGAAATGGGAACCTGCTGAAGATCTTTGGTAGGTGTCTGTCGCAGTCGCGCATCGGCCTGGCGTTGGGTTATTTCTTCTGGGTCCCGTCGGCCTTGCGGTCGGCTTCCATCTGTTTGAGCAATTGCATCAGGTCCATCTGCTCATTGCTGTACTGGAAGTTGGCGAAGCGCCAGTTGCCGTCAACGCGTTCGAGCACGGCGGTTACGTCTTCGCCCTTTCTGTTCGCGGGACCGCTGACGAGCGTCGCGGAGCAGGTGTTGCCTTGTTCCTTGACCTGTTTCAGCGTGAAGCGTCCACTCGGATCCTGGCTGCTGAGGAACGGGTCGAAGTCGAGGCCGACGATGTCGTCGGAGGTCTTGGCTTGGGCGGCGGAGTCACGCTCGATGGCTTGCGCCAGTTCAGGCGAGAACTCGGCAGGTTTGCGTTTCACGGCCGTCTCCCAAGTGCGGCCTCGATCGTGCGCTGCTGCCGGCGCATACCACTCGTAGAACTGCTGCACAAACGAGCGGCAGTCTTGCGGCGGCTTTGCGGCCGATTGTTGGGAGAGCGCGGTAGAGACAAAAGCAAGCAGCGCGAGAAGAGTGATCGCGAGATGGCGTTTCATGGGGAGGTTCTCACAGATATAGGCGTAAAACGGCCGCCTAATTTGCGAGGAAAGAACTATTGCTCGAGGTCTTTTGTCGTCGGGTTGTAGAGGAAGTAGCAGCGGAGGCCGAGGTACGGTCCGTGGAATTCTTTGGGCAGTGGCGGGAATGGATTCGAGGCTGAGATGCCGCCCCACGCCGCGCGATCGAGTGCGACGTCGCCTGACGGGAAGAAGATGCGCATGCCCTGTACTTTGCCGTCGGGGAGAATTACGAATTCGACGGCGACCTTGCCGCTCTTGCGCAGTGGCGGATAAACCGATTCCGGCATTGCGGTGTACCAGTTGGCTTCGATGGTCTGCTTGATGCGTGCGAGATAGGGGCCGAAGTCCACGCCCTGGGTATCGGTCGTGATCTCCATCGCGTCGCGAACTTGCCCGCCGGTGGGGCCGCGGCCGAGTCCCATACCACCGCCAACGGCGAGCTTACCGGCTGATCCGGAGGATGCGCGCGCCGCCTGCTGGATCGCTGAGCCGGCCGACATCGCGACGGCGCCGAAGCTGGGCTGCGCCTTGGGCAGCGTCATCTTGGGCTGCATGTTTGGGCTCTCGAACTGCGGCGGATTGTTCATCGCCGTTTGCTGTCCCTGCTGCGTAGCAGGGTTTTGCTGCTGCGGCGACTGCTGCTGTTGTTGGGCCATTTGCGGCGGCGCGGGAACGCTGGGCTGCGCTGCTGGATGCGCGGGTGGGCCTGGCTGCCGCTGATCGAGGAGTTTCTTCAACTCTTTCGGATCAGGATTGTGCGAAGTCGCGACGCGGTCTTTATCGGAGAGAACGTTGGTGTGTGGCTTCTGTACCAGCTTTTGCGCGTCGGGAGGAAGCGCGAGGAACGTGGTGTCCTTGTCGCGCAACCGGTCTTCCACGACCTTCACGGGATGTCCCCAGAGATTGGGCATCCACTTGGGGCTAAGACTAAGAAAGATGATCGCGACGAGGTGGGCGATGATCGAGATCCAGGCGGCTTCCCGGAGGCGCGAGCGAGTGAGCTCGTCGCGCAAGTCCATGAGCACAACGGGAGTGAACGCCTCTTCCACGAAGTTGGCTTTACCTTCGTTAGCGCGTGCAACATCCTCGAAGTGCTTGTCCTGTTCTTCTTCTCGGGAAGGCGTGATCTGGAGTATGGCCATTCTTTGTCCGGGGGCGCAATCCGTAAGGCAGTCTTCACCTTAAAGGGTTTAGACGTCCATTGCGAGAACCGGGTACAAAGAATTGGTCCCTCGCAGACTTTTTTACAATCCCCACTTCGTTACGTTCTATTTTCGCAGAGTTTCCGCGGTTCCGCACCCCACGATAGGGGCGGTTCCCTCAGTACGCATCCGGTACTTCTAACAGTAGGTTCCGGATTTGGAAGCGACATGGATTGTCCACGCAGTGGACTGACGCCGGGGAATTCATGCTGGGTTAGACTGACGAGGCCATGAACGACCGTAGTTTTCCGAAGCGCCTCGGTTTGATCGCCGGCAACGGCAAGTTCCCGATCCTGATCCTCGATGCCGCCCGCGCCCATGGCGCCGAGGTGGTGGTTGCGGCAATCAAAGAGGAGACGTTTCCGGAGATCGAGCAGCACGGGGCCGCGGCGGTGCACTGGATGTCGCTGGGCGAACTGAGCAAGCTGATCGAGACCTTCCAAAAGGAAGGCGTGAGCGAAGCGATCATGGCCGGGCAGGTGAAGCACAAGCAGATCTTCAGCTCCATCCGGCCGGACTGGAAGCTGGCGAAGCTGCTGATGTCGCTGGGGACGCGGAATACGGATTCGCTGATCGGCGCGGTGGCGAAGGTGCTGTCGGACGAGGGCATCACGCTGCTGGATTCGACGTCGTTGCTAGAGCCGCTGCTAGCGAAAGAAGGCGTCCTGACGACGCGGCAGCCGACCGACCAGGAACTGACGAACATCACCTACGGACGCGCGGTGGCACATCATCTATCGCGCTTCGACATTGGGCAGACGGTGGTGATTGCCGAGGCGGCATGCGTCGCGGTGGAGGCGATGGAAGGGACGGACGCGACCATCCTGCGCGCGGGAGAGTTGCTAACGTCACCGTCGTTGGGCGAGAAGCCGTCGACGCTCGGGCGCGAGTTGACGGTGGTGAAAGTCGCGAAGCCGAACCAGGATATGCGCTTCGATGTGCCGGTGATTGGGTTGCGAAGTGTTGAAACTATGAGGAAGGCGAACGCGACGTGCCTGGCGCTGGATGCGGGGAAGTGTTTGCTGCTGGATGGTCAGGCGGTGATTGATGCCGCGGATGCGGCGGGGATTTGTATTGTGGCGGAAAAACCGGATCCGGCGCTGCACGGGCAGAAGGTGGAGTTGAGGAAGATTTAGCAGGGGCTAAAGCCCAGAATCAAGAGAGGCGTCTATCGGCAGCGCTGAAGCGCTGCCCTGATACAAAGCTCGAATAGAAGGCCTGATACGAATCGCGAAGCGCGGGCCTGATACAGCGCTCGAAACGAGGGCCTGATACGAATCGCGAAGCGCGGGCCTGATACAGCGCTCGAATCGAAGGTTTGATACAAATCGCGAGGCTAAGGCTGATACGAAGCAGCGTGATCCCACGTCTCGAAAATCGCGAGACGTGGGGCACCCGAAGATTTGCCAGATTTCATTTACAATTTAACTATCTACTCGCAGTTTCCAGAACATTTCCAGTTAGAGGTTCTTACATGTCCGATACACCGCTTGTGTCCATTGTTATGGGCAGTGATTCCGATTTGGAGATCATGAACGAAGCCGCGAAGGCGCTCGAGGGCTTCGGGATTGCGTATGAAATTGACATCACGTCGGCGCACCGTTCGCCGGCACGCACCAGCGAATACTCGCGCGCGCTGGTTTCGCGTGGCGTGAAGGTTGTGATTGCCGGCGCAGGTGGCGCGGCACACCTTGCAGGCGTGATTGCCGCTGAGACGACCCTGCCGGTAATTGCCGTGCCGATTCCATCCACGGCGCTGCTCGGCCTCGATTCGCTGTTAGCGATGGTGCAGATGCCTGCGGGCATTCCCTGCGCGACCGTGGCGATCGGCAAGCCGGGTGCGACGAATGCCGGCATTCTCGCGGCACAGATCATCGGGACGCATGATGCGGGCGTTGCGAAGAAACTCGTGGCGCACAAAGAGAAGTTGGCCAAGGGCGTGGAAGAGAAGTCGAAGAAGTTGAAGGAATCGGCGAAGAAGTAGTTTCTCCCACCTGTCGAAACCCACCCACGTCTCGAAAATCGCGAGACGTGGGGCAGCCAATCAAAATTGTTTTTGGATTATTCGGAGGCGGCTTTCGAGTTCGAGAGCGGGCCGGCGAGGTCCCAGTCGTGGGGCGCGTAGTCGAGAGTCTGTTCGATGTGGAAGGTGACTTTACCGGCGCAGACTCGGCAGGCCGGCAAGACGTCGCCAGCAAGCACGATCACAAAATGGTCATGGCGGTGCTCCGCGTGTACCACGCGATAGACGCCGCTCAGGGCCACCTGGTCTCCTGGTGAGAGTGATTTTTTCACTGCGAACAACTGCCTTTTCGAGCGCTTGCCTACATCCATGAAGGGGCCCGGCAAAATCCTCAAGTAAAAACTGCCGATCTGCGCGGTTCGATTCAACTTGCACGAGAAAGGATGGATTCGGGGTCGGTTTATTTACTGGGGAAAATTTGCACGGGTTCGGGTAACGGTAAATTTTCCAAGCTGCTGGACGGAGTTGGGGTGCAAGTGTCCTGCCTTCAATGGGCCGATTTGGCAAGCCATCTGCCTTATCAAAGGGCATGGAAAAGAGCAAATTCAAGGTCATAGAAATACCGAGGAAGAATGACGGCTTCGGTGGAGATGGAGAGCTGCTGAGTTGCGGCGCCATCGTGGAACGAAGCGGGATCTACGAAGTTCTCCATGCGCCGCAGCACGCGGATGCTACGGGAAATACAGTGGTCGCGTTGCGTGGGGAGACGTTACAACCTTGCAAAGTGTGCGCTGAAGGCGTTCGCTTTCGCCTGGTATATGAGGCGCAACACGTGTCGGAGGACCCGGACTTTACGCCGGACCGCCGAGTTCGCAAATAAGAAACGCCAAGGCACTCGAGCTTTACTTCATAGCGAACTCTTCTACATTCAATTCGCGAAGGTACTTCGCAAAACCCGGACCGAGTTCCGGGTTTTTCAATGCGAATTCGACAGTCGCTTTGAGGAAGCCGAGTTTGTCGCCGGCGTCATGGCGCTTGCCTTCAAATTGGAAACCGTAGATTTTTTCGCGCTTGAGCAGGGCGCGAAGGCCATCGGTGAGCTGGATCTCGCCCCCTGCGCCGGTGGGGATGTTCTGGAGACAATCGAAGACCGTCGGCGTGAGGAGATAGCGGCCGATGATGGCCTGGTTCGAAGGAGCTTCTTCGGGTTTCGGTTTCTCGACGAGATCGCTGATCTCGAAGAGCCTTCCGGCGAATGGGCCGGATGTGACGGGCTTAGCGTCAAGCACACCATACGACGAGATCGCTTTGCCTTCGACAACCTGGGTGGCGATGACGGAGCATTGCGTCGCGTTGAAGACCTCGACCATCTGCTTGAGGCAAGACGGCTCGGCATCGATGACATCGTCAGCGAGGAGGACGGCGAAGGGTTCGTCGCCGACAAGCTCCTTCGACATCAGCACGGCGTGGCCGAGGCCGAGCGCTTCTTTCTGGCGCACATAGGCGACGTGGATCATGTCGGAAATTTTGCGGACGATGGAGAGGAGTTCGGTCTTGCCGCGCTCTTCGAGCATCTTCTCGAGTTCGTAGCTGACGTCGAAGTGGTCTTCGATGGAACTTTTGCCGCGTCCAGTGACGATAATGATCTGGTCGCAACCTGCGTCGAGCGCTTCTTCCACACCGTACTGGATGATCGGCTTGTCGACGATCGGGAGCATTTCCTTGGGTTGCGCTTTGGTGGCGGGAAGGAAGCGTGTGCCCAAGCCAGCGGCGGGGAAGACGGCTTTGCGGATGGTCTTCATGAGGTCCTCGATAAGGGCGAATACGAAAAACGTAAGATGCGTGTGGCCCGCTTTACGACGAAGGCGTTTGTATTTTAGCTACCGCGGCATCCGAAAGCTGCTGCAATAACGCGAGCAGACCATTTAGGACTTCGTCGGCCGTGATGGCCTTCAATGCGAATTTCAAGATTCCCTGGGGCGTGAACTTCGCACCCTTGGTGCGTCCGACAAACTTCGCCAGCTTCTCGGGATCGATCTGCGCCTTCTCGGTGAAGCGCATATTGATCTGGTCGCGCTGGCGATCGATGCCGGCGATACCAATGCGCTCGGCGAGCAAACGCAGGCGCGCGTACTGGATCAAGTTGCGCACGGGAGCGGGTGGCGCGCCGTATCGGTCCTGAAGTTCGGCGGCAACATCGTTGAGCTGCGGTTCGCCTTCCACGCCGGCGACGCGCTTGTACATGCGGAGGCGCTGGTTTTCTTCCTTGATGTACTCGGGAGGAATGCGGATGTTGAGGCCGAGGTTGAGTTGCGTCTCGGCCTGTTCTTCCTGCACCTCGCCCTTCATCTCGCGCACGGTGCGCTCGAGCATGGTGGTGTAGAGCTCGAAGCCGACAGCTTCAATCTGTCCGCTCTGTTCGCCGCCGAGAAGGTTGCCGGCACCACGGAGTTCGAGATCGAGTGCCGCGATTTTGAATCCTGCGCCAAGGTCGCTGAATTCTTTCAGTGCCGCGAGCCGGCGGCGCGCGAGTTCGGTGAGTTCGCGATCTGGAGGCACAAGCAAGTACGCGTAGGCGCGGCGATTGGAGCGGCCGACGCGTCCGCGGAGTTGGTAGAGCTCGCTAAGGCCGTGGCGATCGGCGCGGTTCACGATCATGGTGTTGCAAAGCGGGATGTCGAGGCCGTTCTCGATGATGGTGGTGGCGACGAGGATGTCGGCATCATGGCGCATGAACTTGAGCATGATGTCTTCGAGCTGACCTTCGCCCATTTGACCGTGGCCGACTAGGATCTTTGCTTTCGGCACTAACTCGTGAATCTTGTCGGAGATTTCGTAGATGCTCTCGACGCGGTTGTGCACGAAGTAAATCTGGCCTCCGCGATCGAGTTCCTGTTCGATGGCGCTCTTGATGAGCTTCTCGTCCCACTTGGCGACGACCGTCTGAATCGCCATGCGATCTTTGGGCGGCGTTTCGATTACGCTCATGTCGCGCAGGCCGAGGAGCGACATGTGCAGGGTGCGCGGAATCGGCGTGGCGGACATGGTGAGCACGTCCACTTCTTTGCGCAATTGCTTGAGACGCTCTTTGTGGCGGACACCGAAGCGCTGTTCTTCGTCGATGACGACCAGGCCGAGGTCGGGGAAGTGGATGTCTTTCGAGAGCACGCGGTGGGTGCCGATGAGGATGTCCACCTGGCCGTTGTTGACGCGCTCGACGATTTCCTTCTGCTGCTTGGCGGTGCGGAAGCGCGAGATCATCTCGACCTTCACGGGGAAGGCAGAGAAGCGGCGCTTGAAGGTTTCGAAGTGCTGGAACGCGAGGACTGTCGTCGGTGCAAGCACCGCGACTTGCTTGTTGTCGGAAACGGCCTTGAAGGCGGCGCGCATGGAGACTTCGGTTTTGCCGTAGCCTACGTCGCCGCAGAGCAGGCGGTCCATCGGCGTGTCGGACTCCATGTCCTGGCGGACATCGCGGATGGCGTTTTCCTGGTCTTCGGTCTCGTTGAATTCGAAGGCGTCGTCGAACTCGCGCTCGAATTGGCCAGTGGCACTGAAGGCGTGGCCCTTGGCAGTTTTGCGAGCGGCGTAAAGCTTGAGGAGTTCGTCGGCCATGTCTTTCATGGCCTTCTTTACTCGCGCTTTCGTCTTGGCCCATTGCTGCGTGCCGAGACGATTGAGCGCGGGCTTCACGCCTTCCGACGAGCGGTACTTCTGGATGAGGTCGAGACGCGTGAGCGGAACGTAGAGGCGCGCACCCTCGGCGTACTCGAGGATCATGAATTCGGCGGGCTCGCCATCGCCCTGGGCAATTTCCTTGAGGCCTTGATATTGGCCGATGCCGTGCTCGACGTGGACGACGTAGTCGTTGATGGTGAGATCGCGGAAGTCGGAGAGGAACGCGGATACTTTGGAACGCGAGCGTTTGGGCTGCTGTGCCGAGGCAACTTCGGATTCGTCGAAGAGATCGCGCGTACCGAAGAGGACGAAGCGCGATTCGGGCATCGCGACGCCTTCGGGCACGTAGGCCTTGACGACCGTGGTGGCGGAGAGGTCTTCGGCAAAGAAGCCTTGTTCCTCGATGTAGGTTTCCTGGCCGGGGCGCGTGGAGCGGCTACCGACGCGGAAGGGCACCATGTATTCGCTGAAGATGTCCGCGAGGCGCTCGACTTCGCCGGTGTTGGCGGCAGCGAAGAGAACGCGGCGGCCATCGGTGAGAAGGGCTTTGACTTCTTCGACCATCGCGGGGACGGAACCGTGGAACTTCGACGTGGACTGCGACTGGATCGCGATCTGCTCGCCGGACTCGCTGTACATGCCGAGTTGTTCGACGTCGGCGCCGGGGAGCGAGGCGATGCGTTGCTGCCAAGTGTCGGGTGAGTCGAGCAGATCTTCGGGGCGAACGAGGTGGCCGACGCCGCTGCGTTCGTGGCTCTGCTGTACGCGTTCCCACCAGGCTTCGAAGTCGCTCTCGATCTTGACTGGGTCGTCGCGGAGGACGGCGGCATTGGGGAGGAGGTCGAAGAGGCGCTGGTTGGCGGTGGCTCCGGCGTAGTACTCCCAGCCGGGGAAAACGGTGACGCCTTCGGCGCGCGCGATGGCTTCGAGAGTTTCTTCGTCGGCATCGAGACGGCGGCCGGAAAGCTTGGCGTGAATGGAGCCGAGGATGTCTTCCCGGACGGGCGTGTCGGAGAGCGGGAGGAGGACGACTTCGTCGGTGGCGCCGGCGGAGCGCTGGGTCTCGGTATCGAACTTGCGAATGGACTCGACTTCGTCGCCGAAGAGCTCGATGCGGACGGGGTGCTCGGATTCGGGCGGATAGATATCGAGAATGCCGCCGCGCAGCGCGTACTCGCCGGGCATTTCGACGACGTCTACGGTGCTGTAGCCGGAGGTATTGAGATGGGCGCGGAGCTCGTCGGAGTCGATGGAGTTGCCGCGGTTGATGACCTTGGTGAGGTCGAAGTAGAACTCGGCGGGGCGGTAGTGCATGGCCGTGGCGACGAATGGCGCGATGACAAAACGCGCGGTGCCGGAGACGATCTTCCAGAGCGCGGCGGCGCGGGCTTCCTGGATCTCAGGGTGCGGCGAGAGGTTCTCGTAGGGGAGAACGTCGTAGGCCGGGAGCATGACGACAGCGTCGGCGTGCGCGGTACCGGTGAGCTCGCAATAGGCCTGCACGATGGGGAGGAGTTCTTCCGCAGCGCGGTTGCTGGGGACGACGACGATCAGCGGCTTGAGAGTGGCTTTCGAGAAGAGGGCGTAATGCAGGGCACGAGCACTGGGGGTGAGTCCGGAGACACGTATCCGCCCCGTGCCGCTCTTTACCTGGGTGGCTGCACGCAGAAATTCAGGAGACTTTTCCACGTCCGCGAAGAGTTCGCGAACGAAGGGGAGAATCATTGCTTGATTATTTTAACAGCGCGGGCGGGGGAGGCAGGGGCTAAAGCCCCTTGCTTTTAGCGGGCGTGAATCGGCAGCGCTGAAGCGCTGCCCTGATACAAGGCAGCGCTGTGACACTCCTCACAAAATCGCTGCACTCCGGACTTGTAAGATACTTGGAATTCTTCGAAGGACGGACTCTTATGTCGCGCAAACTCGATCGTTCCCGCGAACTCCAGAAACGTGCTGAAGCCCTTATTCCCGGTGGGGTGAATTCACCCGTGCGTGCGTTCCGCGCCGTGGGAGGCGAACCGCCGATTTTGGTGCGCGGCGAAGGGGCGCGGGTGTTTGACGCCGATGGCAATGGGTATATCGATTACGTATTGTCGTGGGGGCCGTTGATTTTGGGGCATGCGTTCACGCCGGTGATCAATGCGATTGAGAAGGCGGCGGAGAAGGGCACTAGCTTTGGGGCGTCGACGCCGACGGAAGCCGATCTCGCGGAAGCCGTGGTGCATGCGATGCCGGCGATCGAGAAGATTCGGTTCGTGAGTTCGGGCACCGAGGCGACGATGTCGGCGATTCGTCTGGCGCGCGGATTTACCGGGCGCAAGTACATTGTGAAGTTCGAGGGCTGCTACCACGGGCACAGCGATTCGCTGCTGGTGAAGGCGGGTTCGGGCGTGGCGACGCTGGGGATCCCGGGATCGGCGGGCGTTCCCGATGAATTGGCGCAACTGACGCTGGCGCTGCCTTACAACAACGTCGCGGCTGTCGAGCAGGCATTCACGAAATTCAAAGGACAGATTGCATGCGTGATTGTTGAGCCGATTGTGGGCAACATGGGCTGTGTGCCTCCGGCCGCTGATTATTTGCAGGCGTTGAGCGACATCACGAAGCGCGAAGGTGCGGTGCTGATCGTGGATGAAGTGATGACGGGATTCCGCGTGGCGTATGGCGGCGCGCAGGAACTGTATGGACTGAAGCCGGACCTGGTCACGCTGGGGAAGATCATCGGCGGTGGGTTACCGGTGGCGGCGTATGGCGGGCGTAAGGACATCATGGACAAGATTGCGCCGTTGGGGCCGGTATACCAGGCGGGAACGCTGTCGGGGAATCCACTGGCGATGGCGGCGGGGTTGGCAATGCTCTGCCATCTACGCGATAACGCGATGGAGATCTATCCGCGACTCGATCAACTGAGCGCAGATCTTGTGAATCGTGTGCTCGATGCGGCGCGGGAAGCAGGTGTCGCGCTGACGGCGAACCGAGTGGGATCGATGTTTACCTGGTTCTTTACCGACAAGCATGTGACCGATTGGGACTCGGCAGCGACTTGCGACACGAAGCAATTCGGACAGTTTCACGGCGCGATGCTGGATGCAGGGGTGTGGCTGCCGCCGGCGCAATTCGAGGCGGCGTTCTTGTCATCGGCGCACACCGAGCAGGACATTGACGATACGGTGGCGGCGGCGAGAGAGGCGTTCGCGATTCTTTAGTGCTGTGATGCCCGGGCAGTATCGCCTCCCACCCTCCGGCTAAAGCCGGAAGGGTGGGGCACCCACATTTTTCCCTTCCACACTCACCTTCCAGATTTACGCGAAGGCTTCTTTGCCTTCGTCGGCGGTGGGGCCGTAGATGGCGGGGACCGGCGTGGAGGTCAGCCGCAGGTAAACCGTCAGCTGACCGCGATGGTGCGCCAGGTGGTTGATCACTGAATCGCGAATATCAATGTGCCGTGGCCGATCGGTGATGACGTGGCCGCGGGCCATGAATTTCCAATTCGTCTCCAGGTGCGCGTCGGTAGTGTTGCGGAGTGCGGTGATCGCTCGCTGCAATGCTTCTTCATGCATTTGAAGAAGTTGTGCGCGCGATTCCATCTCCGGCTGTTGATAGCCGGGGCCGTCTTTGGGCGCGATGTCGAACTCGTCGATGTTCACCATGAATTCCACCCAGCCGACCATGGTAGCGACGAGCACGGCGAGGCGGCCAAGTTCCATGGACTTCTCGTGCGGCTTCCAGTCGTTGCGTCCTTCGGGGACGCGCTCTATTACGTGGCGGGTCGCTTCGGCCTCACGTTCGATGTCGGCGATGAAGAGTTCCGTAAGTTTCATGTTCTGCCATCCTTTCGAACCACGCTGATGACATTAGCCGGCCATATATGACATCTGATGTCATAATTAGCCGCGCATACTTTTTCTCGTGGGACGAATGGCAAATGCGGGCTGACCGGCTGCTCTCGATGTTGTTGCTGCTGCAGGCGCACGGGCGAATGACCGGGCGGGATCTGGCGGAGCGGCTGGAAGTGTCGGAGCGCACGGTGCACCGGGACATGGAGTCGTTGAGTGCGTCGGGAGTGCCGGTATATGCGGTGCGCGGGGCGCAGGGTGGGTGGCAGCTTGAGGAGAACTGGCGCACGCAGGTGCCGGGGCTGGACGAAGCCGAACTGCGCGGATTAATGATGGCGCAGCCGCGGGTAGTGGGAGACGCGAAGTTGGCATCGGCGGCGCAGCGGGCGCTGGAGAAGCTGATGGCGGCGCTGCCGGCGTCGTTGCGGGAGCAGGCGGCGTCGATTCGCGAGCGGCTGTATGTGGATACGGGTGGATGGCGTCCGCATCTCGAGAATTTGGCGATGCTGCCGCTGGTGCAAGACGCAGTGGCACGCGATCGCAAGTTGACCATGGTGTATTGCAAGCCGAATGGAGAGCGCAGCGAGAGGACGGTGGATCCGCTGGGCGTGGTGGCGAAGGGGAGCGCGTGGTACCTGGTGGCAAATACGTCGGCGGGGCTGCGGACGTTTCGGGTATCGCGGATTGAGCAGGCGACGCCGTTGGTGAAGGCGAGCAAGCGTCCGCGAGACTTTAATCTCGCGCGCTATTGGAGCGAGACGGCGAAGCGGTTGGCGGAGAGTTGGAGGACGTATCCGGTGACGCTGCGGCTTGACGCGCGGACGGCGCGATGGATGCGCACTTGGAGTGCGGCGCGCGAGGTGCGTTCCACAGACGATGACGATTGGACGACGATGGAGCTTGAGTTCAACCACGAGGAAGAGGCGGCTTTCGTGGTGCTCGGGCTTGGGGCGTCGGTGAAAGTGATCGAGCCGGCGGCCCTGCGCGAACGAGTGCGCAGAGCGGCGACCGCGATCCTGGCGATGGAAAGCTAAACCTATTCGTAAATCTCGCGGCCTTCGTCGGCGGATGGGCCGTAGATCGCTGGGACGGAAGCGGAGAGCAGGCGCAGGTAAACGGTGAGTTGCCCGCGATGATGCGCGAGGTGGTTTAGCACGGTGTCGCGAATCATCACGTGACGCGGACCTTCGGACATCACTTTGCCCTTCGCGAGTAGCTTCCAATGGGTTTGCAGGTGCTCCTCATTTGTCTTCTGCAACGCGGCGACGGCTTTCTTGACGGCAGCGCTGTGGGCTTCGAGGAGCTTCTCGCGCGATGAGACGTCAACTTTCGGCCAATTTCCGCCGCCCTTCGGCGCAACGTCGAGTTCATCACGATTGATCATGAAATCCGTCCACTCGACCATGGTTGTGACCATGTAAACGAGGGGGCCGAGTTCCATGGATTTTTCGTGAGGCTTGTACTTTTCGTGGCCCATGGGGACGCGTTCGAGGACTTTGCGGGTGGCTTCAGCGTCACGTTCGATATCGGCGATCAGCAGTTCGGTCAATTTCATCGTTACCCTCGTGTTGTGTTGGAAGATGCATCGGGTGAACGCCGGGTTACTCTCGGCATCGCGGCATGATTGCCTCCGTGGGGGATTCCCGCTACTATCCGAAAAGCGTGGCAAACGGCGAAAAATCCGACCAGCGGGAGCGTCTGGTTTCGGCGATTCCTGTCGAAGACGATTCCTCCTTTGAACTGAAGCTGCGGCCGCAATGGCTGCGCGAGTTTATCGGGCAACCGAAGGTGAAAGAGAACCTGGCGGTGGCAATCGAAGCCGCTCGTTCACGCGGCGAGGCGCTCGATCACGTGCTGCTCTATGGGCCGCCGGGGCTGGGGAAAACGACGCTGGCGAACATCATCGCCAACGAGATGCAGGCGCAATTCCAGCAGACATCCGGGCCAACGCTGCAAATCAAGGGCGACCTGACGGCGATCCTTACCAATGTTCGCGATAAGCAGGTGCTGTTTATTGATGAAGTGCATCGCTTGCAGCCGGCGCTGGAAGAGCTGCTGTATTCCGCGGTGGAGGATTATAAGCTCGACATCATTATTGGGCAGGGGCCGTCGGCGCGGACACACACCATTGATGTAGCACCGTTCACGCTGGTTGCGGCGACGACCCGGGCCGGGTTACTTTCGGCACCGCTGCGCTCCCGTTTCGGCATCGTATTGCGGCTCGAGTTTTATACGACGGAAGATTTGAAGATCATCCTGAAACGTTCTGCCGAAATATTGAATGTCGAGATCGATGAGGGTGGTGCGGCTGAGATTGCGACGCGATGCCGTGGGACACCGCGCATTGCGAACCGGTTGTTAAGGCGCGTCCGCGATTATGCGCAGGTGCGCGGAGCAGGGAAGATTGACCGCGAAACCGCGCAGAAGGCGCTGGAAATGCTGGAAGTGGACCAGCATGGGTTCGATGAAGTGGACCGCCGACTGATGCTGACGATCATCGAGAAGTACCAGGGTGGGCCGGTGGGGCTGAACACGCTGGCGGCATCGCTGGCAGAAGAGACGGACGCGATCGAGGAGATTTACGAACCGTTCCTGATCCAGTTGGGGTTCCTCGATCGAACGCCGAGGGGAAGGGTGGCAACCCATTTGGCGTACGAGTACTTCAAAATGAAGCCACCCAAAAAGCAGGATAGCCTTTTCTAGGCGACGTGAAGTAAATTTGGGAAAGTTAGCCGCGAGGAAAACAGTTTGAGTTTGATGTCACGGCCAATTCGTCTGCACAACCAGCAACAGGAGACGCCGCTGTATCTGTGCGCGTTTTCCGGAGACATTCCCGTGGAGCAGATGGCGCGGCTTGGCGCATCGCTGGGTAAGTTGCCGGGGCTGACCGAGGCATATTTGTGCGAGACCAACGACCAGCCGAATCGTCCTGAGAATGCTGATCCGATCCTCGTGCTGGTGGTGAATAAAGAGCTCGAGGCTGGCATTTCGAGTTATACGGAAGCGCTTGTTCATCGGTTATTTCCCGAAGGGCCGCAATTCGAGATCTGGATCACGAGCGCCGATACCGACGTCGTCACGGACGTTAAGAAGGTTTCCGGGCCGCTTGACCTCTTTCCGGAAGGCCTGACCTGGCGGATGTAGTTGTTGCCTGCTTCGGGTACCTTCGTAAAATTCTTCTGCACATACGGCATTCAACCGTTATAGGATTCCCGCCGATCATTGATTGGAGACCGTAGCTATTTTCCTGGAGGGAGCTGCTTCGGTGAGCGCGGGCCTTTTTGCGCGGGAATTGGGCCCAGCGCAGAAGATCCTCGCGACGGCGGCTCTCGCCTTCGCGGCGTTCGGCTGCGCTCTGCACCCGTACGTTTATCACGACTTCCTCATCGTGCCGTACTTCGCGGTGGGGCTTGCCTGCATTCTTATTCTTCAACTGAGAGTCATGCCCTCGGTACGCGATGCTATCGCGGTCGTCGTGCTTGGATTGGCGCTGCTGCAGGTGGACCTGCGGCTGCTTGGGTACGCGACATCTGCGATGGCGGTGTTGTCGTTGTTCGGGTTGGCGAGTTTGCTGGTGCTGGGATGGCGTGCGATTTGGGGCAAAGCGAAAGCAGACGCGTTGCACCGGGCTTTTGTGGCCGCAATAGGGTTGGGCGTTTGCGTGGCATTTACGGGCCTCTATATCGAGCGCAGTGCCTTCTGGCAGACGAAGATGTACGACCTGTTTTTGTATTCCTTTGACGCGAGCCTGGGAGGACAGTGGACGTTCCGGCTGGCGCAGTTTACGGCGCACCATCCAGGGGCTCATTTTGTGTCGGCGATGGTCTACAACGTGGTGCTCGTGCCACCGGCACTGGTGTATGCGGCGCTATTGAATGACGAGCGTCGTGCGCGGACTGCGCTCTGGGCGTTTCTGATTGTGGGCCCGCTGGCGTGCGTGTGTTTCCTGCTCTTTCCAGCGACGGGGCCGGTGTATGCGTTCAAGACCTTTCCGATGTTGGCCGTTCCTGCTGGCGAGATCGCACGACTGGTTCCAGGGCCGGTCGGGATCAGCGGGCCGAGAAATGCGATTCCATCGTTGCACTTTGCGTGGGTACTGCTGGCGTATTGGAACTCGCGAGACACGAAGGCAGCGATTCGTGTTTTTTGTGCAGTGATGCTCGCGCTGACGATCTACGCGACGTTGGAGACGGGTGAGCACTACGGCGTGGATCTTCTGGTGGCGGTGCCGTTCGCGCTGGGGATCCAGGCGTTGGCGATGTGGCTGGGTGGGATTCGAAGCCGGTGCGTCACGCAGGCGATCTTTGTGCCGCTAGGGATCACCGTTGCATGGTTCGTGTTGCTGAGGTTCTGCAACCGCGTTTGTTGGGTTTCTGCGGTTGTGCCATGGGCAGCGGTGCTGCTAACGCTTGGAGCATGCCTGTATCTGTATCGGCGGCTGGTGGCCGTGCAGAAGGAATCCGGCTCTATCGAAAAGCAGAGCGTGTCGCGAGAGACGACGGATTTGGTGCACGCAGGATCTGCGGGCTAAGGGTATAAGGCAAGAAAAATCCCCTGGTGTTTAGAATGAAGCCTTGATGTCCACCTTTGTCCGTTCATACGCGAAGATCAATCTTGGGCTGCGCATTGGGCCGCGGCGCGCGGATGGGTTTCACGATCTGCGCACGATGTACACGACGATCGCGTTGCACGAGCTTGTTTCGGTTGAAGTCGAAGACGGCGACGGGATCGAGATCCGGTGTGACGATCCGCGGGTGCCTTGCGATTCGACGAATACGTGCCACAAGGCGGCGGCGCTGGTGTTGGAGGCGCTCGGTCTGCGCTCTAAGGTATTGATTTCCATCGAGAAGCGGCTGCCGGTACAGGGTGGACTCGGGGCAGCTTCTGGGAATGCGATTGCGACGATTTTTGGGCTGGAGCGGATGCTGGGGAAGGAGCTTTCGGCCAAAGAAAGGGCAGAGATTGCCGAGAAGATCGGATCCGACCTTAACTTGTTCTTATACGGTGGGTTAACGTTGGGTACCGGGCGCGGCGAGGAGGTCTGGCCGCTGCCGGATTTGCCATCGCTGCCGCTGGTGATCGTGACGCCGGAGGTCGGAGTGTCGACGCCGGTGGCATTTAAGGCGTGGGATTCATTGACCCATCCGGAGGGCTCCGTTACAATAAATGAGTTCAACCATCTCGTTTACGAGTGGTTGTCTGCATCCGGTGTTCCCGCCTTGAGCGGGGACCGGGCCGAGACGCTGCTTCTCGACCTTGTCCGAACCGGGATTTCGAACGACTTCGAACGCGTTGTCTTTCCAGAAATTCCCGTATTACGAGAGGTCAAGTGTGCGCTCGAGCGCGAAGGCGCTTTGTATGCGTCGCTTTCCGGCTCAGGTTCAACCTTGTATGGGTTGTTTCGTTCGTCTGCGGAAGCATCGACAGCGGCGGAGCGGTTGAACTCGAGCGGGCTGAAAGCGACGGCGACACAGACCTTGCCGCGTGAGCAGTACTGGCGGGAAATGTTTCAGTAATCAAGTGTTGGGCGATCGACTAATGGTAGGTCAAGTGCCTTTGGAGCACTTTGTCTAGGTTCGAATCCTAGTCGCCCAGCCAGTTTGATCACCTGAGGGGTGAGGGAGGCGATAGGGGTCCTTCGACTCCGTTTCGCTTTGCGAAACTCCGCTCAGGATGACATGACTTAGAAGCTGTAACGCGGTATGCAAGCGATGTGACTGGTCAGAAACTGGGCTGGTTTTAACTACAACGCCTTTCGAGGATGAGGATGAGATGGACACAGCTGCAAAACCAAGCGCGGTGCAACCTCAGAACAGCAGTTCGGCGGAAGTCGGAACCATCGTTACCGGCGGAGAACGAAAAGTGAACCCCGGACCCGATCCGAAAAACGATCGTAAGCCGACGCGGACGCCGGATCCGAAGTTCAAGATTTTTTCCGGGGCGGCGAATGAACCGCTCGCGCAAGAAATTTGCGCGTTCCTTGGAATTCCGCTGGGACAGACAAAGCTCACCAAGTTTTCGGATGGCGAGATTTATGTCCAGATCCTCGAAAACGTGCGCGGGGGGGACATCTTCCTGGTGCAGCCGACGTGTCACCCGGTGGACCATCACTTGATGCAGTTGCTGCTGATGATTGACGCGTTGAAGCGCGCCTCGGCACGACGCATTACGACGGTGATTCCGTATTTTGGCTATGCGCGTCAGGACCGCAAGGACAAGCCGCGTGTTCCGGTGAGCGCGAAGCTCGTCGCCGATTTGCTGACGACGGCCGGTGCGGATCGCGCACTCGTTGTTGACTTGCACGCGCCGCAGATCCAGGGCTTCTTCAATATCCCGGTGGACCATTTATTTGGATCACCGGTGTTGGTGGACTACTTCAAGAAGCTGGAACTGCCCGATCTGACCGTGGTTTCGCCGGACGCGGGCGGTGTGGAACGCGCCAGGTTCTTTGCGAAGAAGATGGATTCGGCGCTGGCGATTGTGGACAAACGCCGCACCGACATGAACGTGACCGAGGTGATGCACGTGATCGGCGATGTACACGGCCGGACGTGCTTGATCCTCGACGACATTATCGATACCGCGGGAACGCTGGTGAAGACGGCCCAGGCCCTGGCGGATGCAGGCGCTTCGGAGGTTTACGCATGCGCCTCGCACGCTGTGCTTTCGGGAGAAGCGATTAATCGCATCTCGAAGTCGGTGCTCAAGGAGTTAGTTGTAACCAACACGATTCCCCTGACGGATGCCGGCAAAGCCGAGCCCAAGATCAAGGTGCTCTCGATTGCCGGATTGATCGCTCGCGCGATCCAGTCGATTCACGAAGAGACCTCCGTCAGCAAACTGTTTTTGTAAAGGAACGAGATTATGGCGATAACAGAAAACACAGTTACAGCACAATCGCGGAAGGCCGGCGGCAAGAATGACGCTCGCCGCGTCCGCAAAACCGGCATGGTTCCCGCTGCAGTTTACGGTGCGGGCAAAGATCCCGTGGCGGTTACGGTGGACCCGAAGGCAGTGAGCAAGATCCTGCGCTCTGAGACGGGCCACAACACGATTTTCGACCTGGCAGTGAACGGTGGCGCCGAGAAGGTGATGATCGTTGACTGGCAGTACGAGCCTCTGAAGGGCAAGCTCCTGCACGTGGACCTCAAGCGCATCGCGATGGACAAGGTGCTGCGCGTGAGCGTGCCGGTGATTCTGCAGGGCACGGCGGAAGGCGTGAAGAACGAGGGCGGCATTCTTGAGCAGCTGATCCGCGAAGTCGAGATCGAGTGCTTGCCGGCCGACATTCCACGGGCGATCTTTGCCGATGTCACGCCCCTGAAGCATGGCGATAACCTGCGCGTGAAGGACCTTGCGCATGGCGACAAGCTGAAGTTCATCACGGACGAAGACCAGATGGTCGCGCACGTGACCCACGTGAAGGAAGAAGTGGTTGCTACGCCCGACGCGGTTGCGGCGGAAGCGGGTGCTACTCCGGCCGAGCCCGAGGTTATCAAGAAGGGCAAGACGGAAGTCGAGGGCGCCGAGGGTGGCGACGAGAAGAAGGCAGAGAAGAAGAAGTAGTTCTTCTTCTGGCCGCGAACAGCAGGTCCTTCGTCGCTGCGCTCCTCTGGATGACAAGAGAGGGTGTCGCGGGTTCGAGAGTCGTGCTGGCTCGCGCGAAGCGTTACGAGGAACAGCAGGGGAAAGACGGCGTGAAACTGATAGTGGGGCTCGGCAATCCGGGCATGCAGTATCAGTTCACGCCGCATAACCTGGGGTTCCTGGCGGTGGACCGGATTGCCGAGAAGTACGGGATCCGGGTGGCGAACCGGAATTGCAAGGCGCTTACCGGCCGCGGAGTAATTGAGGGAGTGGATGTAGTCCTGGCGAAGCCGGAGACCTACATGAACCTCAGCGGCGCGTCGGTTCAAGAGCTCGTGAGTGAGCTTGAGATCGACGGGACTAAGGACATGATCGTGATCTATGACGATCTCGATCTGCCGTATGGAAGCATACGGGTCCGGGAGCGGGGCAGTGCCGGAGGCCACAACGGGGTGCAAAGCATTATCGGCGCCCTGGATACGCAGGAGTTTTTGCGGATCCGCATTGGGATTGCGCCTGAGTTCAAGTTGAGCGACGGCGCCAGTTACGTTCTTTCGCAGTTGAAGAAGTCGCAGTTGCCGGTAGTGGACCAGGCATTGGATGACGCGGCCGAGGCCGTGAAGGTCATTCTGAGAGAAGGTCCAGGGCCGGCGATGAACCGGTTCAACCGGAAGCCTGAGCCGCCAGAGAGTGGTGGCGAAGTGGCTGCGAAGTAGAGATTGGGTCATTCGTAGCGATAGGGATCCTTCGCTCAGGATGACAAGAAGAGATTGGAGAAAACGAATGCAGCGTACGTATGAAGTGATGTTCATCGTTCGGCCGGATCTGACCGACGAGGACCTGGACAAGCTAGTTTCCACTCTGGAGACGCAGGTGGGCACGGCGGGTGGCACGATTAAGTCTGTCGACAAGATGGGCAAGCGCCGCTTGGCGTATGAAGTCAGCACGTTCACGGACGGGATGTACATCCTGTTCACGATTGAAGGCGAAGGCGCGCTGATTAAAGAAGTCGAGCGCCGCCTGCGCGTTCAGGAACAGGTGATTAAGTTCATCACCGTGCGCGTGGACGAAGAGCAGAAGCGTTTGGCGAAGGTGAAGGCGATCCGCGACACGAAGGTTCGTGGCAAGGGTACGCGAGCGGCCGAGCAGGCTGCAGCGGCGGAAGCGGCTGCACCGGCAGCGGCTCCGGCTGAGCCGGCGAGTGCGGAACCGGCGCCGGCTGTCTAGTCGTACGGGTTTGAGATTTACGTGGCGATAGGGGTCCTTCGACTCCACGCGCGGCGCGCGCTCCGCTCAGGATGACAAGGGGCGCAAAAGTTTGGTAGAGAGATTGGAGAAGGAAATGGCTGACGAAACGACAGTAAGCACGCCTGCAGCATCGGGCACGGAAACTCCCAGCACTGGCGGTGGCGGTGCGCCCCAAGGTCGTCCGCAAGGCGGGCCTCGTGGCGATCGTGGACCGCGTCCGGGTGGCTCGGGACGCGATGGCGGACGGAAGTTTTTCCGCCGCAAGAAGGTTTGCAAGTTCTGCGTCGAGAAGATTGACGCGATCGACTACAAGGACGTGCGCCTGCTCGGGCAGTTCGTGGCCGAGAGCGGCAAGATCGTTCCGCGGCGTTTGACGGGCGTCTGCACGCCGCACCAGCGGCGGCTCAGTGACGCGATCAAGCAGGCGCGCAACATCGCCCTGCTGCCGTTCGCGAGCGCTCGATAGGCCGCGGGAACAGCAGATCCCTCGGAGCGCTGACGCACTCCTCGGGATGACAAGAGTGAGCAGTGGAGCTGCGCGCCTGATTGTAGGCTGATCGCGGCGCACCAAAATTTGGACGGAGTTACGACGATGGAAGTCATTCTGAAGCAAGACGTAGAAAAGCTCGGTCACCAGGGCGACGTGGTGAAGGTGGCCGAAGGATATGGCCGCAACTACCTGCTGCCGAAAAAGCTCGCGATTGAAGCGACGGCCGCGAACAAGGCCGTGATCGAGCAGATGAAGGCCGCCGCGGTGCGCCGCATTGCGCGCGAGAAGACGGATGCCGAATCTCTCGCGAAGCAGTTCGACGGAGTTACCGTGACGTTCACCCGCCGCGCCGGCGAAAGCAACCAGCTCTTCGGTTCGGTTACCACTTCCGACATCGCGACAGAACTCGAGCACAAGGGCTTTAAGCTCGATCGCCGCAAGTTGTCGCTGGTGGAACCGATTAAGACCACTGGCGATTTCAAGGTGGCCCTGAAGCTGCACCGCGACGTGACGGTTGATATCCCGGTACACGTTGCGAAGGAAGCGGAAGTCGCAGCGCAGTAAGCCTCCGTCCCGTCCGCTTTGCGGATAAGGATGGATTCTCCAAGCTTGACGACAAGGGTCAGCTCTCCCTGAGAGAGCTGGCCTTTCTTGCTTTAGCGAGAGAACGCCGCAGCGTGAATGCCTGCGGGTAGCTTCGCGTTGGCGAGGTCAAGATCATCTTTCATCACGGGGATCACGATTTCGGATAGGTTCGGCGGTGAAGGATAGGTCTGGCTGAACGTGAGATGGAGCGAGTAGCTCGGCGCTTTTCCTTTTGAGCTGTCGAGGGCGGTCAGTGTGCGCGTTTCGTCGGCAAGTGAGCGGAGTTGGGCGGCTTGCTTGGCATCGTCGGCAGTGATCAGGATTTCACGAATGATCTTGGCGGCCGATGCATAGGTCAGCACGACAACTACACCCGGCTTCTTCAAGCGCGCGTCTTTCACCTCGTCTTCCGGTACTTGTAAGCCCAGGTAGCGCGTTTCTACGGTTTCGCGAGATATCGAGAAGCTCACCAACGGCAAGTACGTGTCGAAGAGATGCTGACCGTTCTTCAGTTTGTAGACAGACCACCAATCCACTTCTTCGGTTCCGCGGGACGCCACAAACAGAGCATTGTCGAGCGTATGTCCATCGGTTCCGGTGGTGCTCACGGTGAACAAAGGTTTCTGTTTGAGATCGGTTCCGAGCGGCCAGGCTTCGAGGGTGATCGTGGCTTCCTCGCCGATGTCGCCGGCGGTGCGCTTTGAGGCCGTGGTTTTTCGAAGCAGCAGCGACTGGTTGCCGGCCTTGCCCCGTTCGAAGAGATCCACCATTTCGAAACTCACGTTGCGAATGTTGATGTTTTCAGAGCCGTCGGTTTCTTTCGAATAATTGAACGTGGAAGTGGATTGTGCGGTTACGTCCGGCTTGGCCTGTGCGGCGGCAAATGTGCTGAACGCGAACAGCACTATGAGACCACGATGCAACGTACGCATTGAGAGTCCTTTGGGGAATGTCTGGAATGCGTGAGAAGAATGGCAGAGCGATTGAGTCGGGTAAAGTAGAATTCATATCGCTGTCGCCAACCAGAGCGGCAGAATGGGACAATACCAATCATGCAAACATCCAAAACTTCCATCCTTGTGCTTCTCGCGACAGGAATGGCGCTGAGCGGACTCGGCTTGGCGCAGACACCTGCTGCTTCCACCAAACCCGCCACCGGCACTAAGACCGCAACAGCCACACCTGCCACGAAAGGCACAACCGCAAAGAGCACAACCGCCGCTCCGTTGAAACTCACGACCGACAAAGAAAAGGCGAGTTACGCCATCGGTATGAGCGTCGGCAAGAAGATCCACGACGATAAGGTCGACATCAACCTGCTGCTTCTCCAGCGTGGACTGAAGGATGGGATTGCAGGCGGGAAGGCTTTGCTAACTGACGAGGAAGTGCGTACGGCTTTGGTAAACCTGCAGAAGACGATGCGGGACGACATGCTGGCGAAGAACAAGAAGCAGGGCGTAGATTACCTGGCGGCAAACAAAGCGAAGCCGGGCGTGGTTACGCTGCCGGATGGGCTGCAATATAAGGTCATCCAGCAAGGATCAGGACCGAAGCCGACTGCTTCAGATTCAGTGGTGTGCAACTACAAGGGCACCTTCATCGATGGCAAAGAGTTTGACAGCTCGTACAAGCGCGGGGAGCCCGCTACGTTTCCGGTCACTGGTGTGATCAAAGGTTGGACGGAAGTGTTGCAGATGATGCCGGTGGGATCAAAATGGCAGCTCGTCATACCCTCTGAGCTTGCGTACGGAGAGAACGGCCGTCCCAGCATTCCGCCCAATTCCACGCTGGTCTTCGAAGTGGAACTCGTGAAGATTGCGGAGAAGCCGAAAGCGGAACCCGCGCCCCAAGCAACGGATGGTGCCGGCCAGCCAGGTCAGCAGGCGCCGCCCGATAAATCTTCGCAGCCCCCGCAAAACCCTAAGAACTAGTTAACCAGTTTCCCCGAATGGCAGGTCGAAAAGACCTGCCACTCTTTTTGGGTACAAATAGCTTGGCTGAACTAGGCCGGACAACTACACTACCGCCACCCGAGATCCCCCTTATGGACAGCAGAACGACCAATCTGAAGCTGAAGTACCGGATCGAAGAGCGGCCGGGAGTGGGATGGGCGGCTATCTCTGACGACCCGGGTATGGAGACGATCGAGGCGGCAAGCAAGGTGGAGCTTTTCGAGAAGCTCCGGGAGAAAACTGCCGCATTGATTGGAAGTCAGCTGCCCACGAGCCTCGACGGACTCGACGCGGAGCAACAAGATGGGCGTGCGGACCGTAACGTCGTGGTCAGCATCGATTCGAAGCGGAGGAGCGGCGTTGAGACAGATCCGCAATACATTGCCGGCAACGATCCCACGCCGCTTGCCAGCCAGGGAACGGGCTCGAACATTTGGAAAATCCTCTTCTTCCTGCTTCTCGCGCTAGTGATAGGGTGGGTGCTGCTCCACCGTTAGCGACGTCGAACCAAAAGCAATGCATCCAGACCACACTCAATCGGACAGAATCCCAATACCGCACTTGCGGCAATTGTGGGAACGCACGCAGACCGTACGTAGCTCTGGGACAACTGCCTCCAACGCAGGCAGCGAACTCGATCCAATTTTGATCCACGCCCTCGGATTGAATCTTCTGGAGACGTTCCGCTACCTCTACAGTTCAAACAGAAATTTCGGAGAATTCGAGGATTGGATTTTCCAGAAGAATAACGGGGTTCTTACCACCGAGCGTATTCAGCAGATCAATGCGGCGCTCGCAGGAGAGGCTGCAGCGGAAGACGGCGGGTCGCGAGGGGTTGAGCCGATTCTCTCAGCCGCTGAGATGGAACATTGGGAAGAACATGGCTACGTGGTGCTGCATGACGCGGTCACGCCGGGCGAGTGCAAAGCGGCGGCGGACCTCCTATGTGAGCACCTGCATGTGGACCTCGCGAATCCGCAGACATGGTATCCGGACGACATGAAGGCGACGATCATGGTTGAGCTGGTGTACCATCCCGCGCTCCAGGCCACCCGCGAATCGCAGCGGATTCGGCGGGCGTTTGGGCAGATTTGGGGAACGGACAATCTTGTGTCAACCAACGACCGTTGCGGTTTCAATCCACCGGAGCGGCCGGGATTTCGCTTTCCGGGGCCGCACTTGCATTGGGACACCAGTCTCTCGCCACCGCTGCCACTGGGTACGCAGGGAATTCTTTATTTGACGGACACGGACGCCGAGCAAGGCGCGTTCACCTGCGTGACCGGCTTTCATCGGCGGCTAGAGTCGTGGATGGCGAGCCTGCCCCCGGGTGCGAACCCACGCACGCAAGACCTGAACGCCGAAGCCGTGCCGATCGCGGGAAAAGCCGGAGACCTCGTGATCTGGCATATCGGACTTCCGCACGGCAGCCGGCCTAATCGCGCGCAGAAGCCGCGGTTGGTGCAATACATCAACATGTATCCGCCCGACCGCGTTGATAACAGGCCCTGGATTTAAGGCCTCAGTAAGAGTACGGCGTCTTTTTTGTCCACTCACTCTTCGGATACTTCGAGTGCAGCAGTTGGAACGCCTGCTTGCTGTAGGAAGAATTCTTGTCGTCGCCGCATCCGTAACGCGTGGCTCGGACGACGAGATGTAGTGCCTCAGGAATGCGCGGATCGTCGGGCGTGGTCTTGGCCCACGTGAGCACTTCGCGGCCTAGATAGCTGGGCGCTGCGTTGAGCTTCGAAAGCGTGTCCCATTCGGTTGCAGCCTGCTTCTGCTCGCCCGTGTTGAGGAATGCTGCGATGGGCGCCGCGGGGGGCTTCGCGGGGGCTTCCGGATTGTCGCCGGTGACGTCCTTCCAATTTGTGGTCGTTGATTTCACGCCGACATCCTCGCACCACCAGTTGTCGCGATAGTTGTCGATCTTGTCGACTTCGGCGTCGCGCTGCATGTTGGGTACGAGGTAGGGGCGCATCCCCGGATTGTGCAGCACTGCCCAGAGCATCGTGTGGTGGCGCTGTTCGTCGGTGGTGTCTTTGGCGTATTCGTCCGCGTAAGTGGCGAGCACAGGTGTGTTCTGCTTTACCTGCGCAGCGAGCGAATTGGCAATCTTCGAATCATCAAGAACGAGGGCGCGTACCCACGTGGCTTGTGCGACCTGCGCTTGCAGAGGTTTGGTGAGCTGCGACTTTGTCGTGGCGGAATCAAGAAGCGTTAGGGGTACGGCGCGGTTTAGCACGGAGGCGGAGTCGGTATCAAAGTAAACGTCGTTCGGCGTGTTTGGCGGAGCTTGGGTTCCTTGTTTGATGTTGGCCTGGGTGTGATGGCCCTCGGCATCTTCTCGCGGCGCGAACTGGAGGAAGTCGTCATAGCTGGTGGCCATCGCCATGCGATTTCCCCAGAAAAGGTTGCGTGAGGAGATAGGAGCGTCTTTGCCGAGATAGGCAAGATTGGCGTCGATGAGTGTGCGGGCGTCTTTATCGTTCTTCATTGCGCGGAGTAAAACTATGCGCTGGTAGAGCACGGTGAGGAGGCGCGGATCGTGGGCGTCGACTTTTTCGGCAGCGGTTAAGAGGTCTTTTGTAGCCGCATCGTTTGCACCAACGGAAGTGATCGCGGCGACCAGCCAGGGCATGGACCTGGTTTCTTTCCACTTCGCGATGGCGTGGTCTTTTTCTTTGTCGCCGGCCTGGAAGGTGCGGATCCAATCGGTTAGATCGTCTTTGCGGACATCGTTCGTAGCGTCGCCTGAGCCGAAGTCCATCATGTAGCGGTAGTCGATGAAGTCCTGCGTGAGGTCGGTGCTGGTGCCGTTGCTGAGACGCTGCGCCAGTTCGCGCGTGTAGGCGTTGGCGTTGACACGGGCTTCTACGAACCCGAGCATTTTCGACGTCGCTGGATGTACCGATGCGAGGCTTTTGTCGGCGAGAATGGCTTTTAGTTTTTGCTCGGCATCAGACATCAATTTCTGGTCGTACCTCTGCTGTTCGGTGCCCTTCAGCGTCGCAGCGCGGATGAGCGAGCGCGCTCCGAGATATAGTCCCCACTGTCGCCATGGCGAGGTCTTGTCTTGCCCGATGGCATCGAAACGTTGCTGCGCTTGAACCAGTTGATCGGGATTGCCGCTGTAGAAGAGTGCGGATGCGATTTGGTAATCGCGATCCTGCTTGAGCAGTGCGTTGTTGGTTGCGACGGCTGGCGGCTGATTGAAGACCTTGCCCGAGCAGTTAGCGAAGACGGCGTCCTGACCGGCGACCCAGGCTTTCACGTCGGCGCTGTTGGCTCCCCATTTCTGCTGGCGATCGTGCAGTGTTTGGACGGCGGTCCTGAAGGCGTCGTCGTTACAGTTCAGGAAGGTCTGATAATCGCCGAACGGTTTGTTGGGTTCGACGTTTGCATCCGCAGGAAGTTGTTCTCCCATCGCCTTCGAACGCTCTTCGACCCAGACCTTGGACGGCGGCGGTGGCGGAGTCGGCTGGTTACTGTTATCGGCCATGCCATACAAGCCGTATTGGTCAGCATATTGGGCTTCGTCGGTCAGCAGGCGATCGATGGAGGCGGTCTCCTTCGGAGTGAAGGGATGGCCGCTCAAATTGCGGTACGCCGCGACGAGGAACAATCGGTAGTAAGTTGGCTTCACGACGCCGAGTTTGCTGGCGACGTAGTCCTTGATTGGGTAGTCGGGATGGGGATCGAAAGAGAATGTAGCGAATTCAAAGAACGGGCCACACGAAAAAATGTTTTGCGGAACCACGACAACGAGTGCCAGTAAGAATGTTAACAACGTACGTTGCAGAGTCCTCATCGGGCAAGCCTTTCGAGCAAGTGCTGATAATCGGTTTCTGTCCATGCGGCGGGAGCGAAGGCGTAGACACGCACGGCGGAATCAAAGCGGGGCCAAGGTTCGTCGAGCGAAATGCCGACGCTGTTGCGACAGAGCGGTTCGCGAAGTTTGCCGACGTCCCAGTGTGAGCGGCGGATGTTCTGATCGTCCACTCCCATGCGGAAATACATCGGCACGGCTTCGTCTACCGGTAGGTTGGCGATCCAGTCGTCGCCCTCGCACCACGAGACGAGCGCGGTCATGGAGAGCGGAATATCTCTCGGCAATTTCGCGCGAAGATCTTTGAGCAGGGAGCGGTAGAAGTCGCGCTGGGAAGAGGTGGCGTCAAAGTCGATCTGGATTGCTTCGGTGTCAGCATTGCCGGCAAATTTCGTGATCTCAGAAACCACTCTTGCGCGCGTGGCGTCCGAAAGGTCGGAATTTGCGGACGCCTGAATTCGCACTACAGCGATGTAGGTCGCGCCATCGGGCGCTGAGACGGGCTGATTGCGTGGCTCGAATTTCAGCGGAGAAAGCGAGATTGTTTCAGCTAGAACCGCGACGGCGGTCTTGTGCTTGTCGATGAAGGTGAGTTTCTCGGGACGTTGCCAGGCCCAGACGGTGGTGACTGGGAAGTTTTCCATCTTCGACTGGGAGTTGCGCACGCGTGCGACCCAGAGGGTGAGGTACGACACGGCGACAATGGCCACGATGAGCAAGCGCTTCCACATCGGCGGATGAGCGCGAGTATAGAGCTAAGTTGTTTGAAAAAAAAGTGCGACGCTGCCTCGGATAGCACGTCCGGTCCGATTTTCGGCTAGGTTTCTATTCGAACCGCAGCGCCTGCATGGGATCAATCCTCATCGCCCGGCGTGCCGGAACCCATGAGGCGACCAAAGCAACAACTCCCACCATCAACGGGACGGCGACGAACGTCAGCAGATCCGTGGGGCTAGTCTGGAACAGAAAGCTGCGCATCAGATTTCGGCACAGATATGCGGCTGAAACCCCGACTGCCGAACCGGTCAGACTCAGCGCGAGGCTCTGTTTTAACACCAGAATTGCAACTTGACGTTTATTGGCTCCAAGCGCAAGGCGGAGGCCGATTTCGCGCGTACGCCAGCTTACGGTGTAGGCGATAAGACTGTAGATGCCCATTCCCCCGACGGCCGCGCCGAGTGCGGCGAATGCGACCAGCAGGAAGGTGAGTGAGCGAGAGTTGGCGGTGGATGCGGTGAGCACTTCGTCGAGAGTGCGGACGTGCGCGACGGTGGCGGTGGGATCGATTTCAGTCACGAGTTGCCGAACGGAACCCGCGACACCAGACACGTTGGTGCTGGAACGCACGACAAGATTCATCGTCGAGAATTCACGATTCGGCGCGAGTGGAAGGTAGACCTCCCATCCCGAATCACGATCCAGTCGCTCGTGACGTGTATCCGATACGACGCCAACGATCACCGAAGCGGTTTCTGGATCGATCACTCCGGGAGAGGATTCGTTATCGGTGTGGACGATGCGTTTGCCGATCGGATTCTGTCCTGGCCAGAAATGCGAAGCCATCGCGGCATTCACGATCACCGCGCGACTGGAGCCCGAAGCGTCGCTTTGATCGAAGTATCGGCCTTGCAGCAGTGAGATACCCATCAGCCGGAAATAGCCGTCGGATGCGATGCGCCCGGCCGAAACGTTAGCTGGTTGTCGCGCCTCTCGGGGATGGTTTTCGGCGTCGAAGACATACCAGAGATCGTCGCCGCCCATGGGCAGGGTATCGACAATAGCGGCCTTCTCAATGCCCGGCAGCGCTTGCGCGCGCTCCAGCAAATTGTGGAAGAAGTTGGCACAGTTGCCGCGAATATCGCAAGCTTTGCGGTCGAGCGAGACCTGCACACCAACCACATGCTGCACTTCGAATCCCGGATTCACGCTCGCGAGACGATACAAGCTGCGCAACATCACGCCGGCAGCGAGGATCACTACGACCACGATTGCCACTTGGCCAATCACCAGCATGCGCGAAATGGAGAATCGCTTGGCGGTTCCGAAGACATTGTTTGCGTTGGAGCGCAGTTTCTCCTGCACATCGCTGGCGGAATTCCAGGCGGGCACGAGGCCGGCGAGAATTCCGGTCAACAGTGAGACCGCGGCTGCGAACATCAAGACGCCGGGATGCAGAGAGATATCGGCAAGGCGTGGTGTCTCCGGCGGCAGAATAATCTTGAGAATTCTCAGTCCTGCCCACGCCAACAGCACACCTACTACTCCCGCAAATACGGATAGCAAAAGACTCTCAGTAAGCAACTGTCGAACGAGCCGGGGAATGCTCGCGCCGAGCGCACTGCGAATCGCAATCTCACGTTGGCGAGACGCGGCGCGTGCCAGTAGCAGGTTCGCGACGTTGGCAGACGCAATCAGCAGCACCAAACCAACGGCTCCCAGCAGGAGATAGAACTTCGGTGCGCTTTCGCCGACGATGGAGTCCAGCAACGGGCGCACGCTGATGTCGGCGGCCCATTTGTCGGGCATGCGCCACGGGAAGAGAGCCAACATCTGTGGGTGAATTGTGCGTAGTTGTGCCTGTGCCGCGTTGGCGGTCACGCCGGGTTTGAGGCGCCCGATCGCTCGGAGATTGAAAAACGTGGCCCAAGGATCGTTCTGCTTGGAGTCGTCAAATGAAATCGGTAGCCAGATCTGGGTATCGTTATCGGGAAAGCGGACATTCTTGGGAGCGACGCCGAGTACTTGTCGCGGAATGCCGTCGACGTGCACCGTCGAGCCAACAATACTCGGATTAGCGCCGAAGTGACTTCGCCAGAACGCATAGGACAGCACTACCACGCGATCCTGGCCAGAGCGTTCCTCTTCCGGACTAAAGAAGCGTCCGAGCAGCGGCTGCACAGAAAGCGTATCGAAGAAGTTCACGCTGACCGTACTGCCGTAAGTGCGGTCGGAGGCGTTGGTGCCGGCGAGGTTGTACTCCTGATTCAGCGAGTACCCGGAGACGAACGCGAACCCGCTGCCCTGCCGTTGGTATTCGCGCACCCAGCCCTTCGGATACGGGGTATCGGCTTGGAGAGCAACTAAAGTCTCGGGATGTGGGAAGGGCAAAGGCCGGAGGAGGACCGAATCCACCGCGCTGAAAATGGCAGTATTGGCGCCAATCCCGAGCGCCAGAGTCAAAATGGCAACGATGGCGAAACCAGGGCTGCGGCGCAACTGGCGCCAGGCGTAGCGAAGATCGCGAAACGAAATCATCGGTCCCTCGAACCCTTCAAAGTAGCATCCGAAGTTCCAACCAGTGTCGGCTTAAATATCACTGCTGCTTCCACTTACCCAAACAGGATAATGGTCGGTGTCCGGAATCGAAATCTCCGGCTCCGAAATCGGACACCGACCTACCGTACGCTTAGAACCCGCGCAAGAACGTTTCGGCCAACAATCTAAAGGTGCAGGCCGCAAACGCTGCCTGTAACCCACTCTGGATGAGTCATTTGGACGCGGGCCGGTAGGTTTACGGCGCAAGGGCTAAGGGGTGACAAGCCAGAGACATTGCAACGAATCTGGTGCAAGTTGGTGGCAATGCAGAATTTGGCGATTCGTGGCCTCTATAATCAATGCTCACAGAACCGGTCGGCCGCCGTCCAAATGCAATGAAAGGCGACATTTAGCTCTTTCAACGTCACGCAGGCGGGTGCACTGGATGGCGAGTGAAGCAGTAGTCCGGTCGCTGACTGGCATTCCCGGTGCGACCGTGACGAGCGGTAGGCCGGGCAAGAGCGGTTCTGAGAAACCCTCAACGACGAGAGGGGACGTGGTTGGGCAGACCCTGAGCCGAGTGAACGATGCCGATCTAATACGTGCTTCGCAGCGCGGAGACCATGCCGCGTTTGAGGAACTCGTGCGTCAGTACGATTCGGCGGTGCTGCGCCTGGCGCTGCACCTTACGCGTTCGGAGTCGGACGCCCAGGACATTTACCAGGAAGCATTCCTCAAGGCGTATCGGAACATCGGCAATTTCCGCTTTGAGTGTTCGTTTTATACCTGGATTTACCGCATCGTCACCAACCTTTGCCTGGACCTTCTTCGCAAGCGCCAGGTGCGCAAGGAAGACGCTCCGGTCGCGACCGATCAGCGCGGCGAAGAGTATGACCTGCTCGATCAGGTTGCCGACGATCGCTCGGGTGCGTCTCCAGAACGCGACTTGATGCGACGCGAGTTAGGTTCGCGCATTGCAAAGGCATTGGAGAAACTGACGCCTCGGGAACGCATGGTTTTCGAGATGAAGCATTATCAGGGTCTGAAGCTGAGGACCATCGGCGAGATCCTGAACACTACGGAAGAGACGGCCAAGAACACACTCTTCCGGGGCACGCAGAAACTACGAGCGGCCCTGGCCGACATGAAGAGGAAGTAAGCAATGAACTGCGATTGGGTACAACAGAACGTTACCCTTTATCTCTACAACGAACTCGGGGACGACGCGCGCCACGAAGTGGAAGCGCACTTGATGCGTTGCAACGCGTGTACCGTCGAGCTTGAGTCCGCGAAGAACTTCCAGGAGCTGATGTTGGAGCTGCCGGCTCCGGAAGTGACACCGAACCTGTTGGCGTCGTCGCGCATGAAGTTGCAGGAGTCTCTCGAACAGGCTGAGCAACTGCGTGGCTGGCGCCGCTTTATCCTCGACCCGATGGCGCTGCTGCATCGTATGCGTGTTGCCCCCGCATTGGCAGCGGCGATTTTCATTTTCGGCTTCGGTGGCGGATTGGCAACGATGTACAGCCTGCATCCGAATTCGGCAGTACCGATCATCGGGCGTGGCGAAATACACGATATGGCGAAAGCCTCGATCGGGCCGGTACGCTCGATCGAAGTGCAACCGAATTCCGACCAGGTAACAATCAACTACGATCGCGTTCTGCCCGAGAGAGTACAAGGCTCCGCGAACGATCAGCGTATCCAGGACCTGCTAGCCTACGCGGCCCGCAACAACGACAACTCCGGTGTGCGGCTTGATTCCGTCGGCGTACTGGCGAAGAAGGGCGATGATCCGGCAGCCCGCGAAACGCTGACCTACTCGCTCCGTTATGACAGCAATCCGGGTGTTCGCCTCAAGGCGCTGGAAGCGCTTCAGCCTTATGTTGGCGATGATGTGCGGGTCCGCAACGCGGTGCTTGAAGCGCTGCTTAACGATAGCAATCCCGGCGTGCGCTCCGGCGCTATCCATCTGCTCGAGCCGGTGAAGTCGGATACGAGCGTGCGTGCAGCGCTTGAGCAGTTGTCGAAGGAAGATCCGAACGATTACATCCGCAGCGAGTCGAAGCGCATGCTTCAGGCCGCTCCGGAATTGGACTAGGAAAGCAAGGGATGGAAGTTACCGAGTGGTGCCAGCGACAATTGAGCGGCGGGAAACGTGCCATCGTTTATTGCGCTGTCGTTGCATTTCTCTCGACAGCTTCGAACGCTCAATCGCAGGCGGCCCCAAAGTTTTATCAGCAAGGCGCGCAGTGGGTGGAAGAGTTCAGCGGATTTGCACCGATCTCGCACATGCTGAAAGTGATGATGTCGGTTGGGGCCATTCATATCGAAGGCGGCGGGCAAGACGAGATCAGCTATACCGTGCGTAAGCGATGCATGCGCAGCACGCAGGAAGCGGCTCGCAAGATTTTCGACCAGTTCCGGGTTTTCACGGCGAAGAAGACAGATGCCACGATCATCCAGGGCGACTGGCTAGGCGGCAAAGACGTGAATGATCTGATGGCCGACCTTTTCGTCCAAGTACCGCCGAGCGTAAGCGCCGTTGCGGTAAATGCGAAGGAAGGGAATGTCACGGTCAGGGCGATCCGTGCCAAGCTCGACATTGATACGTCGGCCGGGAACATTGATCTCGACCAGATTGCAGGAGCGGTAAAGGCACACACTTCCGGCGGCTTTATCACCGCTGGTACGCTGCTTGGCGATGCCCAGCTGAAGAGTGGCGCGGGCAATGTGCAGGCGCGGGCCATCAGTGGCAAGGCCACGTTGTGGACCGCAGGTGGTACGACATCGCTTGGGAGCGCGCGCTGGTGCTGGCTGGAGACACTGGCGGGCAACATCAGCGTGGACCATTGTGACGGCGAGACGCACGCGATCAGCGGTGGGGGTAGCATCACGCTGGGGAACATCAACGGCGACGTCTTCGCGCAGACTGGCGGAGGACGCATCCAACTCGCGAGCGCCGCAGGACATGTCACGGCGGCAACCGGTGGTGGCGCGGTGGAATTGCATCGAGTGGCGCGAGGTGTTCAGGTGGATTCCGGCGTGGGCGCGATTTCGGTAGAATTTTCGGGATCGCCAAGGACATTCAGCGACTCGCTGATCCGCACCTCGTCTGGCGATGTGATTGTGTACGTGTCGGACAGCCTGCCGATGACCGTCCACGCCGCGAGTGATATGACGCGCGGCCCGGGAATCAGCAGCGAGTTTCCAGAGATAAAGATTACGTCCGAAGGTGGAAAATATGGACCGAAGTCGATGTTCGCCGAGGGTACACTGAATGGCGGCGGCCCGGTCCTGAAAGTTCGGACGACGATAGGGCAGATCGAGTTCCACCGGACAAACACGGCGGTGTCTGCAAAATGATCTGCAAAATGAGTGGAGGCAGTACCATGCAGTATCTGAAATCTGTGCAGTCTGTAATGCTGTCTGTCCTGCTTGCCGGAGCGGTGACGGTGACTGGTGCCCTCCCGGCGATGGCGTCGTCCGGCGACGAGGTGCAGAGCGGCGATTCGTACCTTGGCATTGGGCCGCGCGACATTAGTCCGGCCCGCGTGCAAGCGCTCAAACTGAAGGATGACTCCGGCGTCGAAGTCACGGAACTGGACAACGACGCACCCGCGGCGAAAGCCGGCATGAAACTCGGTGACGTGATCCTGAACTACAACGGCCAGAAGGTCGAGAGTGCGGAACAATTGCGGCGCTTGATTCACGAGACGCCCGTCGGTCGCTCAGTTCAGATTGTGATCAGCCGCAATGGCCAGCAGCAAACGCTATCGGTTACGCCCGGCAGCAAGCGCCAGATGAATGCCGCCATTCCCAAGTCGCCGCGCTCGCGTTCGGGCAATGGCTTTTTCGACAATCCGCCCGACATGAGCATGAACCTGCTTCAGGCGGCGTCGAAAGGCGGATTGCTCGTCGAGAATATTACTCCGCAGCTTGGCGAGTTTCTCGGGGTGAAGAATGGCAATGGCGTCATGGTGCGCTCGGTCGAAAAGGGTTCGCCTGCGGAATTCGCAGGCTTGCGCGCCGGCGATGTGATTGTGCGAATCGAGAAGGATTCGATTGCCGATATGAGCGACTGGCATCGCCTCACCCACAAGCGCAGTGGAAAGACCATGCTCGGCGTAGTGCGCGACAAGCACGAGCAGAACTTCTTCATGGAATTTCCGTCCAAGCGCGATAGTTCGTGGATGATGGACCTTCCGGATATCAATCCTGACGAGATCAAGTTCGAAGTGTCCGAACTCCGTCCGGAAATGCTGAAGGCTTTTGCGGATGCGCAAGGGGCTTTCGACTCGGAAGGTGGCCACTGGCAACTCGATCAGGACGAGATTCAGAAAGCCATCCAAAATGGCCAGCAGTCCATGGACAAAGCCATGAAGCAATTCCAGGATCTGCACAAGCAGTGGAACTGCACGGAAGATTCGAAAGAGTAACTAGTTCGGTTTCGGAATGGGACGGCGCGGCTTCGGCTGCGCCGTTGCCTTTTAAGTGAACAACTTCGGCGTATTCATGTTGTAGGGCGACATCACGCAATTGCGTCCCGATTGCTTCGCCAGGTACAAGCAGTTGTCAGCGGCGCCGACGATGTCATCGCGGGTTGTACCGCAGGTCGGGAAGTCCGCTACACCGGCGCTGATCGTTATCCGGCGAGGAATGCCAGGGAAATCGTAATCCGCTATCAAGCCTCTCAACTTCTCTGCGACTTTTAGAGCCTTTGGCCCCGATGTTTCAGGAAGGATGATTGAGAACTCTTCACCACCATAACGACAACAGTGGTCCGGCTTGCGAAGTGCACCCGCGAAGATCTGTGCAACGGTGCGGAGCACCTCGTCGCCGAGCAGGTGACCGAACTCGTCGTTCACCTTCTTGAAGTTATCAATGTCCACCATGATCACCGAAAGCGTGCCTTCATAGCGGGCCGCCCGCTCGAGTTCTTCGGTGATCTTGCGCTCGAAAAAACGGCGGTTGTACACGCCGGTGAGGCCGTCCACGTAAGCGAGTGCTTCTACTTGCTGGAAGTAAAAGGCGTTTTGGATGGCGGTTGCACAAATGTCAGCCACCGACACCAGCGTCTGCATATCTTCTTCCGGAAAGCCGGTATCGCTCCTTGCCCCCATTACGATCATGCCAAGCGGTTTCCCAGCGGAGACCAGGGGCAGCATCAGCTCCGAACCGGCGCCTTCGTAGAGCACTGGTCGAGAGTCGAGATCGGGGTGAAGCACGACAGGCTTTTTCCGCGACAGCGCGCGCTCCGCGGGATTCCCCTCCGGCAACAAAGCCTGACTGGTTTCGATCACCGGCTTCAACGACCCTTCCTGGGCGCGGAGAATTAACGTTCCATCGGGCTCACACGTGAGAACAGAGATCCCATCCAACGCCAGGTTCGTCGCGATCGCCATACAGAGCTGCACCAGCAACTCTTCCAACTTTAACGATGCCGTGGCCTTGCTCGCGATGGCGCCGATCGCGCTCATTTGGAGGGCGCGCTTCTGTTCCAGTGAATAAATCTTGGCGTTACTGATGCCGATGGACGCCTGAGTCGCGAAGAGAGTCAGTAAGTCCTCGGTTTCCGTATCGAAAAAGTCCACCTGATCGCTCTGGCAATCGAGCACCCCCACCACTTCGTCGCGGACCATCAGGGGAATGGCAAGTTCCGACCGGGTGCTCTCCACGGCGCAGATATAGCGCTTGTCCTTAGTGACATCGGGAGAGTAGATGGGCCTCTTCTGATGCACGGCCGCGCCTGTAAGCCCTTTACCAAGAGGAACTTCCATACTGCTAGGTTGTTTCCCGAACGACAGTCGCACGCGTAGAACGGTTCGGTCTTTGTCAAATAGCAGGACCGACGCGCCTTCCAAATGGAAGTAATCGCGCACGATGGCCAGGATCTGATTCAGGACCTCATCCAGTTGGAAGGTCGAGAGAACCGCCTGGCTCGCGTCGTAGAGAATCGCGATTTTTTGCATGCCCTGCTGCGGAGTCAAGATGCCAGAGAGTTTACCTTAAGAGTGAGTCTTGCCCTGCAATTTTCGCGTGCTCAAGTCGACCAATCCGTACATGGCCAAACAGACCCAAAAGTCCACCAATAGGCCCCAGTCCAACTGGTTGGGGCGGTGCCGTCCGGCTGGTGGCAAATAGGGTTGGAGAACGAGAAAGTACAAGACGTTGCCGAGTACCACAGCAGCCAATGCCTTCAACCACTTGCGGAGCACATCCTATTGGAAGACGTGGCACGTCGCCGGGCTGCTCCGGGGTGCTACATTTGTCTTCGTGCTCGATCTCTCAACCTCAGTCCAATACGTGAAGGGAATCGGACCCCGAACCGCCGAGACCCTGGCCACCAAAGGGATCAGCACCGTCGAAGACCTGCTTTACTATCTTCCGTTTCGCTATGAAGACCGGCTGAATCCTCGTGGGATAGGGGAGCTTCGGCCCGGAGAGATGGCCAGTGTTGTGGCTGAGGTCCGGACCTCAGGGCTATTTCGTACCCGGGCCGGGCCGATGTTCCAACTCACCGTCGGGCAAGGACACCAGACGCTGAAATGTCTGTGGTTCCACGGCGCCTATCTCAAAGACCGCTTCAAACCTGGACAACTGTTGGCGATGTACGGCAAAGTCGAGGAGTCGAAGTTCGGGCGCCGGGAACTGCAAATCATTCAGCCGCAGTTCGAGGTGCTACACGATCCGGACGAACCCGCTGAGGACGCTGATTCTGGCAAGCTGAAGACTCTGGAGATTGGCAGAATTGTTCCGATCTACGAGACTGCAGGAAACGGAAAACTCACTTCGAAGTATTTCCGCCGGGTGATTTACGGCGCACTCGAAAATCTGACTGACGAGATCCCTGATCCCATACCGCCGGTAACTCGGAGCCACGTGGATTTGCTGGAACGCCGGGCAGCCTTCTCGAAGGCACATTGGCCTGACGAGGGCGAGAGCTTCACGCGATTACAGAGCGCAAGGTCGGCGGCGCACATCCGGCTTATCTTTGAAGAACTCTTCTTCCTCGAACTTGGGTTGGAACTCAAGCGGCGCAAGATGCGCGCGCAAGCGGGAATTCCGTTTCGTGTGGATGACCAGGTGCGCGAAGCGATCAAGCGCATTCTGCCGTTCCACCCTACGGCCGCGCAGAAGCGCGTGCTCGGCGAAATCGTCGCCGACATGAAACAGCCGTCGCCGATGCGGCGCTTGCTGCAAGGCGACGTGGGCTCCGGCAAGACGATTGTTGCCTTCGAAGCGGCGGTGATTGCGATTGAGAATGGCTACCAGGTCGCGCTCATGGCGCCGACGGAGATTCTTGCGACGCAACACTACCTCTCAGCGAGACGCATTCTCGAAGGCGCTGGTTACCGCATTGTTCTCCTCACTGGGTCGGTGGAGCAGGACCGTAAGCGAGAAATCCGCCGCCACATCGCACAAGGAAATGCGCAACTTGTGATTGGTACCCATGCGCTCATCCAGGAGGGGGTCGAGTTCGACGCCCTGGGCCTCGTCATCGTGGATGAGCAGCACCGCTTTGGCGTGATGCAGCGCTTCAAACTCATGAAGAAAACGGACGCCGCAGAGCCTGACGTGCTGGTGATGACCGCAACGCCAATTCCGCGCACGCTGGCGCTCACGCTCTACGGCGATCTTGACGTGAGCATCCTCAACGAACTTCCGCCTGGACGCACGCCGATCGTCACCCGCCGCGTCTCCGACGAGCGCGCCGACGAGGTCTGGGCGTTCGTGCGCAAGCAAATCGCCGCCGGACACCAGGCCTACATCGTCTACCCAGTAATCGAAGAAAACGAAGACGCGGAGAGCGGCAAGCAGCTCAAGGCCGCGATGAAGATGTACGACGAGCTGCGTAAGAATGTATTCGCCGATCTGCGTGTCGGGTTGCTGCACGGGCGAATGGATTCCGACGACAAAGACGCCGTGATGCGCCGTTTCCAGGCGGGCGACGTGCAGGTGCTGGTCTCGACCACGGTCATCGAAGTCGGCGTTGATGTGCCGAATGCGAACATCATGGTCGTAGAACATGCCGAGCGTTTTGGACTTTCGCAGATGCACCAGCTTCGTGGACGCATCGGTCGTGGCAGTGCGAAGTCCTTCTGCGTGCTGATGACCGGCGGGAAAGTGTCGCCGGAAGCCGAACAACGCCTCGACGCCATGGTCAGCACCAACGACGGCTTTCAGATCTCTGAACTCGATCTGCAACTGCGCGGGCCGGGAGAGTTCTTCGGAACGAAGCAGGCTGGGATGCCCGATTTCCGCGTCGCAAACCTCCTCCGCGATCGCGAATTGCTGGAACTAGCGAAGCGCGAAGCCGCCTACGTGACAAGCGGCCCACATCCGGATCTCTCCGAAGCAGAGATCAAGAATGTCCTGACCCATCTCCGAACACATTGGAACCGTCGCTACGGATTGGTTGAGGTGGGATAAGATTTCATGGCGAGGAACGGGAATTGAAGGCGGCTGCACAATCCGAGCTGTATCGGCTGCTTCCGAGCGTTGATGAAATTCTTCGCTTTGAAGACGTCGCCAAGCGAATTGGAGCCGATGGGCGGAGTGCGGTTACCGCAGCAGCGCGCGATGTACTTACTAATTTGCGGGCTGAGATCGCGAATGGCTCACTCGATGAGCAAAGGCTGCGTTTCGCGATTGACGGAATCGGCGACGCGATCGAAAGACAGCTCAGGAAAGAGCTTACGCCTTCCCTACGTCCAGTGATCAATGCCGCGGGCGTAATCCTGCACACGAATCTTGGACGCGCACCGTTAAGTCGCGCGGCGCTCGAGCACTCCCGCGAAGTATCCGTCGGCTATTCGAACCTGGAGTTCGATCTCGAAGCCGGTGAGCGCGGCAAGCGCGACATCCACGTGAATCGCCTGTTCTCGCGCCTGCTATCCAGCGTTGACCGCGAAGTCTCTACGGTTGTCGTGAACAACAACGCCGCGGCGGTCATGCTCGCGTTGAATTCTCTGGCCGAAGGCGGCGAGGTCATCGTCTCGCGCGGAGAACTGGTTGAAATCGGCGGCTCGTTTCGCATCCCTGACGTGATGAGCAAGAGCCAGGCCAGCCTCTGTGAGGTTGGCACCACCAATCGCACGCGGATCGTCGACTACGAGAAAGCCATCAACGAACGTACGCGCCTGTTGCTTCGCGTGCATCGTTCGAACTTCCAGATCGTTGGTTTCACCGAATCCCCGTCGCTGGAGGAACTGGTTGCTCTTGGCAAAGCTCGCGGTATTCCAGTGATGGAGGACTTAGGTAGCGGCGCGCTATTCGATCTCCGAGAAGTCGGAATCGCTCAGGAACCGACGATTGCCGATAGTCTGCGTGCTGGTGTGGACATCGTCACTTACAGTGGGGACAAATTGCTCGGCGGTCCGCAGGCCGGCATGCTCAGCGGCCGCAAGGATCTGGTCGCAAAAATCCGCTCCAATCCTATGTTCCGCGCACTGCGCGTGGACAAACTGATCTACGGCGCACTCGAGGCCACTCTGCTCAGCTATGTGCGTGAGGACTATGACGCAATTCCGGCGCTACGGTTCATGCGAACGCCTTTGGAAGCGATTCGTAAGCGAGCTGATGCACTGGCACGTGAATTGACGAAACAATCTTCGCGGCTGGCGGTTACTGTCACCGAGGCCCGGACCGCCATCGGCGGCGGGTCCGCACCCGGTGCTACGATCCCAACCTTCGTTCTGGCGGTCACGTTCGATGGCTTCAGCGCTCATCAACTGGCCGACGCTCTACGCCGCGCTGAAACTCCGATCATCGTCCGGGTGGAAGACGAACGGGTTATGCTCGACCTGCGCACTGTCTTTCCTGAGCAAGACGCACAACTCCTTGCGGCGCTGGTGAATCTCGCGCAGCAGTGACGACCTTCTACACCATCGGCCATTCCACGCGTTCGCTCGCTGAACTCATCGAAGTCCTGCAAGCTCATGGCATTAAGAACCTGGTGGACATCCGTGCGTTCCCGGCCTCACGCCGGTTGCCGTACTTCAACCGCGAGTCGCTCGAAGTCGAGCTGCCACACGCGGGGATCACTTATTTTTGGGAACCGCATATGGGGGGCCGACGGAAACGCATCACGAAGGAGTCCCGCAACACTGCGATCCGCAGCGATTCCTTCCGAAACTACGCGGATTACATGCTGACGCCGGAGTTCCAACAAGCCGCTGCCGACGTGAAGAAACTCGCTGACGAGCGACCCACCGCTTACATGTGCGCCGAGAAACTCTACTTCCAATGCCACCGAATGATGGTCTCGGACTACTACGTGGCCCACGGTGGCCAAGTGCTGCACATTTTGGACGGCAATCCGCCCAAACCGCACACTCTGATGAAGGAGGCGAACCTGGTGAACGGTGAACTGATTTACAACGCCGGCCAGCTCTTCTGACCGGAAACACCAAGGGCAGCCTCGCGGCTGCCCTCGATCTTGGATTTCAGACGACTGCTTACAGAGCTGATACTTTCTCCGCCTGCCACCCCTTAGGACCCTTGACGACGCTGAACGTGACCGCCTGGCCTTCTTGAAGGCTTCGGAAGCCCTTCGACTCGATGGCCGAAAAATGAACGAAAACGTCCTCACCATTCTGGCGGCTGATGAAACCATAACCTTTAGCGTCGTTAAACCACTTCACAGTTCCTTGTTCCATTTTTCGAAAACGTCCTTCTGTAGCGATTAGCTCGGGTCTTCAAAGCGGCGGGCAGAGACTGCGTCGGTACTTCGAATCGAGCGTCGGCCATAATGCCTGATGGACTTGGGTCTTGGCAAGCCCCCTTTCCCCCTGAACTTGGTAAGCTGGTCGCATGATTCTCGGCACTGGCATTGATATCGTCGAGGTCCCCCGCATCGCGCAGTCCATTCAGCGCTTCGGCGACCGCTTCCTGGGTCGCATTTACACCCCCGCCGAAATCCGGTACTGCCAGTCGAAAGCCAATGCAGTAGAACGGTTTGCAGCCCGTTTCGCCGCCAAGGAAGCAGCCATGAAAGCGATCGGTACCGGCATGCGTGGCGGCGTCACCTGGCACGATTTTGAGGTAGGCCGCGAGCCCGGTGGGCGGCCGACCATGGTTTTCCATGGGAAGGCAGCCCAAGTCGCACAGGGCCTCGGTGGCCGCCGTGCTCATCTCTCCGTTTCCCATACTGAGCAGTACGCGGTGGCCAGCGTCATCCTGGAAGACTGATTCAGAGTGGCAGGTGACTCAGCCACAAGTTCTTGATATCATTCGTCCCTTATCTGTGCAGCGAGCGAAAGTGTGAGTAGCGGGCTCTCTAAGCCCGGGACGGGGGATCTGTGCCTAGTCAGAAACAAGTCCGTTGGGCGCAACTTCGCGTAGGCATTACGGTTATCTTTGCGACAGCTACGCTTTGCGTCCTGATCTTCCTGATGTCGGGGACCTCCGGCATCTTCACCCGGAAGGTAACGCTCGTGGTTTATCAGGACAACGCTGGCGGCCTGCGCATTGGCGCACCGGTTCGCCTGCAGGGCGTGGACATTGGCAATGTCACCAGCATCGGCGTGGTGACCGATCCGAATCATCCAGCCGATCCTGTCCAGATCAAGTTCAAGATCTCCAGCAAGTTCCAGCCGCTCGTCCATCTCGATGCCACGGCGACGCTTGCGACCGCTGGTGTTTTGGGCGAGACGTTTGTAGACATCGATAGCCGCCAAACAAAGGACCGCATGGTTAAAGATGGCGACATTCTCAAGTCGAAAGATGAGCCTTCATTTAATGATGTCGTGAAATCCACCCAAGGCACCCTGCAAAACGTAGATGTTCTCTTGCAGCGCGCCGACCGCATTTTTGCCTTCATCGAAAGCGGCCAGGGCTCCATCGGCAAGTTGATCTACGACCAGGAACTGTATAACCGCCTGAATTCCACGCTCAACGAAGTACAAGCGATGGTTAACCAGATCAGCTCAGGCAAGGGCTCGATCGGCAAACTGATCAACGATGACGAGCTTTACAACAAAGCGAACGCGTCCGTCGATAAGCTCGCCAAGATCATCGACGAGATAGACAAAGGCGAAGGCACCATTGGCAAGCTGCTGAAGGACCCTAGCCTGTATAACAACGCTAACGAGACGATCACGAAGGCGAATTCGTTGATCGGCGACATCAACCAGGGCAAGGGCGCGCTCGGCAAGTTCGCGAAAGACGAAGCGTTCGCGAAGAAGCTCGACGATACGATGTCGCATCTCGCAAGTATTTCCGCCAAGATCGACAATGGCGAGGGCAGCGTCGGCAAGCTGATGAATGACCCAGCGCTGTATAACAACACCGATCAGGCCCTCGTCGAAACGAGGCACCTGTTGCAGGCCATTCGTGAGAACCCGAAGAAGTACCTCACCTTCCACGTGAAGGTCTTCTAAGTTGTCCAAAATCGGACGATTACAGGAACTTACAGGCGGGCCGCCACCACGGCCCGCTTTTTTATGCTACTAGTGGTAAGCACCACTTTCTGGCTGCGAATACCCTCTGTTCGCAGCGCGATATATATTTACTGCCGTGATTTCAAGTCCGTTTCGAGGTTCCGATGCAAATCCCTAAGATCGTTGGCATTTTTCTTCTGTGCGGCGCGGCTGCCTTTGCCCAAACGTCCACAGATTCAGCTAAGCCACCTGCGCCCGAAAAAATCTTGAGCTTCGATGTCGAGGCAATCGACACGAGCGTTAACCCTTGCGAGAACTTCTATCAGTTCGCCTGTGGCAACTGGAAAAAGACCAACCCCATTCCCGGCGACCAGACCCGATGGGGACAGTTCAACAAGCTCGCCGAGAACAATCGGCTGGTTCTTTATGAATTGCTGACCAGCGCCGCGAAGCCCGGAAAGCACAACCCCATCGAACAAAAAGTCGGCGATTACTTCGCGGCTTGTATGGACACTAAGACCATCGAAGCCCGCGGAGCGGAGCCGCTAAAGGCACAGCTCGACGCCATCTCCAAGATCTCGAACCGCACCCAACTCATGGAAGCAGTCGCGAACCTGCAGCAGAACGGCGTCCGAACTTTGATGGCCTTCTACGCCTCGGCCGATATGCACGACGCCACCACGCAGGTTGCCAACATCGACCAGGGTGGCATCACTCTTCCCGACCGCGATAACTACCTGAAGGATGACGCTGCCAATGTCGAAATGCGCGCCAAGTATCTCGAACACGTACAGAAGATGTTCGAACTTCTCGGCGACAGCTCCGACACTGCGAAGAAAGAAGCGCAGACGGTCATGACGATCGAGACTGCGCTGGCTAAGGCCTCGATGGACCGCACCTTGCGCCGCGATCCCAAGAACCGCGACCACATGACCGAAGTTTCCGTAGCTGAGAAGGACGCTGCGAACCTGGAACTCGCCAAGTTCTTCGCAACCACAAAGGCCCCTGAGTTCAGCAAGGTCAACGTCGGCAATCCGGACTTCTTCAAGCAGATCAACGACCTCGTCGCTGGCACTCCGGTTGACGACATGAAGGTCTACCTCCGCTGGAAGGCGCTGCACGATGGCGCGTCTGCGCTCTCCGATAAGTTCGTGAATGAGGATTTCAACTTCTTCAACGCCTATTTGCGCGGCCAGAAAGAAATCGCGCCGCGCTGGAAGCGTTGCGTGGAATACACCGACGGTTCGCTCGGCGAGGCCCTTGGCCAGCTCTATGTCGAGAAGGTCTTCGGCAAAGAGCAGAAGGAGCGCACCCAGAAGATGGTGAAGGCGATCGAAGAAGCCATGAACGACGACCTCAAGTCGCTCGAATGGATGACGCCCGAAACCAAGAAGGCTGCCTACACCAAGCTCGAATCCATCGTGAATAACATTGGCTATCCCGAGAAGTGGCGCGATTACAGCTCGGTGAAGGTCACGCGCGACGACTTCTTCGGTAACTCCCAGCGCGCCGATTATTTTGAAGTCCACCGCAACTGGAACAAGATCGGCAAGCCCACCGACAAGAAAGAATGGGGAATGACCCCTCCGACGGTGAACGCCTACTACAATCCATCGCGCAACGACATCAACTTCCCAGCCGGCATCTTGCAGTCGCCGTTTTACGCCGGCGGCGCGGATGACGCCGTGAACTTGGGCGGCATCGGCGTGGTGATCGGACACGAACTTACGCACGGCTTCGACGACCAGGGCCGCAAGTTCGATGCGCAGGGCAATCTTCGCGATTGGTGGACCGCGGAAGACGGCAAGGCCTTCGAAGAGCGCGCCAAGTGCGTTTCCGATGAGTACTCCAGCTTCGTCTCCGTGAAGGACGACAAAGGAGAAGTTCATCTCAACGGCAAACTCACACTCGGCGAGAATACCGCCGATAACGGTGGACTTCGCCTCGCCTACGCTGCCCTGATGAAGCTGATCAACAACGACGATTCGAAAAAGGTTGACGGCTACACGCCCTCGCAGCGCTTCTTCATCTCGTTCGCGCAGGTCTGGTGCCAGAACGTAACGCCTCAGCAAGCGCGCCAATTGGCTCTTGTCGACCCACACTCTCCGGGTGAGTGGCGCGCCAACGGCACTGTCCGCAACTTCGAGGGCTTCTACAAGGCCTTCGGCTGCAAAGAAGGCCAACCGATGGTTCCCACTCAGGGCTGCCGCGTTTGGTAAGTCTTTCCCGCTCTCGTCCTATTCGATGCTGGGACGAGATGCGGGCCGGACATCGCCAATCCCGCGTATTTTGTGGTTAAATTGACAGTTTTCAATCCGAGCCCTGGACCCTGCCCTGCAGGACAGGGCTTCTTTGTGTCAGGCACTTGTACGTGAAGAAACACCCATTCAGAGAGGAAATCATGAAGAAATTCCTATCGGTCGCGACCTCTGCCGTCCTGGCGGTTTCCATGGGCTTCGCCCAGAAACCAGCCAACGATCAGCAGGCCGAGAAGACCGCGGCCAAGAAGGGCACGAAGGGCTTCGATATCAACGCCCTCGATCGCAGCACTGATCCTTGTACCGACTTCTACCAGTTCGCATGCGGTAGCTGGATCAAGAACAACCCGATTCCTTCCGACCAAGCCCGTTGGGGACGCTTCTCAGAACTCCTCGAGCGCAATCAGATGATCCTGCGCGACATCCTCGAGAAACAGCGTGCAGCCAATGCCAACCGTGACGCGATCGACCAGAAAATCGGCGATTACTACGACGCTTGCATGGACGAAAAGGGCATCGACGCCAAAGGCCTCGATCCTCTGAAGTCGACACTCGACAGCATCGCCGCGGTGAAAGACAAATCAGAATTGCCCGCGCTCCTTGGCAAACTGCACCGAACCGGCCTCGAGCCGCTGTTCGGGTTCGGTCCGGAGCCGGATTTCAAGAACGCGAAAATGATGGGCGCTTCGGTGGACCAGGGTGGCCTCGGCCTGCCGGAAAAAGACTACTACTCGCGTGACGACGCCAAGTCCGTCGAACTTCGCAAGGCCTATGTTGAACACATCACCAACATGTTCAAACTCGCCGGTGAGTCTGCAGACCAGGCCGCGAAAGACGCGCAGACGGTGATGACCTTCGAGACCACGCTGGCGAAGAACTCTATGAGCGTAGTCGAACGTCGCGACGTGCAGAAGCTATACAACCCCAAGACGAAGGCGGAATTCATCGCGTTGACGCCGGCTTTCGATTGGAACAAATACCTCGTCGCACTCGATGCCCCGTCGTTCGAAAAGATCAACCTCGACTCGCCCAATTACATTGCGAAGCTGAACGAGGTTGTCCAAAGCAACTCGCTCGACGACATCAAGACGTACCTTCGTTGGCAGACTTTGCACGGCGCTGCCCGCGCGCTCCCAACGCCCTTCGTGAACGAGAATTTCTCGTTCTATGGGAAGACGCTCACCGGTGCGAAAGAGATCCGTCCGCGCTGGAAACGTTGCGTACAGTTCACGGACAATCAACTCGGTGAGGCGCTAGGCCAGGCATATGTAAAAGTCGCTTTCCCGCCCGACGCAAAGGACCGCATGGAAAAGATGGTCCACAATCTCGAGGCTTCGATGAAGACCGATATCGAAGGCCTCGATTGGATGACGGCAGAAACCAAGAAGGCCGCCATCGTCAAACTTTCGATGATCAATGACAAGATCGGCTATCCCGACAAGTGGCGTGACTACAGCAGGTACAACGTTGTTCGTGGCGACTTCCTGGGCAACACCATGCGCGGCAACGAGTTCGAAACGCAACGTCAGCTCGACAAGATCAACAAGCCCGTGGATCGCACCGAGTGGGGCATGACGCCGCCGACCGTGAACGCCTATTACAACCCGCAGGAAAACAATATCAACTTCCCGGCGGGCATTTTGCAGCCCCCGTTCTTCGACAATAAGCTCGATGATGGCGTGAACTACGGCGCGATCGGTGCTGTGATCGGCCACGAAATGACCCACGGGTTCGATGACGAAGGCCGTGAATTCGACGGCAGCGGCGATCTCCGCAACTGGTGGACCGAAGCTGACGGCAAAGCCTTTGAGCAGCGCGCCCAGTGTTTGGTGGACGAGTATGACAGCTTCATCGCCACCGACGACGTGCACGTTCGCGGCAAGCTGACCCTCGGCGAAAACACTGCCGACAACGGCGGTCTCCGCGTCGCGCTAATGGCGTTGGAATCCACGTTCAATGGCAAGGAGCCAGCGAAGATTGACGGCTTCACGGCCCAGCAGCGCGCGTTCCTTGGCTTCGCGCAAGTGTGGTGCGAGAACCAGACTCCACAAGCCCTTCGCGTGCAGGCCCAGACCAACCCGCACTCTCCTGGCAAGTGGCGTACCAACGGTGTCATGCGCAACATGCCCGAGTTCCGCAAGGCGTTCGGTTGCAAGGAAGACGCGCCCATGGCGCCGACAAACGCATGCCGCGTCTGGTAATTGAAGTTGTTGTTTGAATGAAAAAGCCCGGCTCGTCTGGGCTTTTTTATTCTTCGGAAACTGTGCCCCTCTTTGCCTCTCCGGCCGGGACTGGTGGCACTCCTAGCTTCTCTTCCGCCAGTCGCGTCGCATGCTCCAATCGATCCTGCATCACCAGTCTGTATTTTTCGATGCCATTGTCATCGAGCTCTACCGGCACGGTCAATTGTTCTGCCACGTGCGTGTGAATCCGCGAGAACGGCTTCGGTAGGACGAACCTGTCCCAGGAGTTGAATACCCACGCACTTTTTACCGCGACGTAGAAGCACACAATCGGTGCGCCCGTCATGCTGGCCAGCAAGATCGGTCCACGCTTTGCGACATAACGTGGCCCACGCGGACCATCGATCGTGAACACCGCATTGCGTTTGTTCTCGATCATCGCGCGCAGTTGGCGCAAGGCTTGTGCCCCTCCTCGCGAGCTCGAGCCACGCACCGCAGGGAATCCAAACTTTTCGATCACCCGCGCGATGTATTCGCCATCTGCGCTGCGGCTCGTCATGACCGCTAGATCGCGTCCGCGAAAAACCCAGATGGCAGGAAATACGCAGCGATGCCAGAAGGGAAAGATCCTGCCCTTCAAATCGCTTAGGTCCGGCTGAATGGAATTCGGATCGAACGACATCGTGTGCCGCAGCGTGATCCCCACCAGGCGTACGAATCCCGCGATGATTGTCGCCGCCAGCGAAAACTTGATTCGCTGCACCAGCGAGTATTTTGGCTGCTCATCACGCTTGGGATCGGGCACGGCTCCATTGTAGCGGCAGCAAAAAGCCCCACCCTGGAGGAGCAGGATGGGGCGGGGAGAAGAAGTACCTAACCTGCGTACTTCAACCACTTCATCAGTTCCGGCAGCGTCGGACGCTTGCCGTACATCAGGATACCTACGCGGTAGATCCGTGCGCACACCAGGAGCAGTCCGTAAATCGTCGCTACCATCAATCCGATACAGATCGCGATCTGCCACCATGGCGGCGTCTCGACCACGATACGTACGAACATCAGCATCGGCGCGCAGAAGGGAATCATCGAGAGCCACACTGCCAGTTGTGCACTCGGATGCTGGATGACCACCTGCACGAACGCGATTGCGAAGATCAGCGGCGCCATCACAACGAACTGGATCTGCTGTGCCTCCTGTTCGCTGTTCACCATGGCCCCGATCGCCGCGTAAAGCACACTGTAGAGCATGTAACCCAGCAGGAAGAACACGACGAAGTACACAATGTTCATGACCGGGATGTGGAAGCCGTTGGTCATGCTCTTTGCCGCCGCTACCAGCGGGCTCGTCGTCACAACGCTCAAGGTGATCCATATGCCAATTTGTGTCAGGCCGACTGCACCCACACCCAACAGCTTTCCGGCCATCAAATCGCGCGGCGTCACGGATGACAGCATCACTTCCATAATGCGCGAACCCTTTTCCTCGATCACTGACCGCATTACAGCTATGCCGTAAATCAAAACCGTCATATACATGAGGAGAACCATCAGGAACGAGACGAAGAACAAGCCGATGCCACTGGTGCTGCTTTCCTTGCCCTTCTCTACCCGCACCGCATCCACCGACACAGGCTTTAGAACGTCCTTGATCTCCTGCTCTTTCAATCCGCGGCTGCTTAGGTCGTGGCTGGTCAGTGCAGCCCGAAGCGACGACTGCAGCGATATCTGCTCCGAGAAGTTCGTCGAGTCTTTCGAAAAGTAGTTGAACTTCCGGTCCTTTAGAGACTCGAGACTGATCCACAGGAAGCCATTGATCTTTCCATCGCTCACCTGGTTGCGCAGGTCTTGCTTCGCAGCATCGTCGGTGGTGGTGCTGGTATTCACCGTGTACGGAGATTGGGCCGGTTTCTTGTCTCCATCCTTTGAGTTGAATGGATCGTCGTCGTGCCCTGCGATCTCGAGCAACTGCTGCTTCACCGCGTCCGCCAACTCCTGCGTCGGCGCCACAATGGTCACCGTGCGCTTCTCTAGCCCGCCCTTTCCGGCAAACTTTATAGGGATGTAGATCGAGCCGAACATAATCGCGGGCACAAGAACGGTCATTACTAAGAATGACTTTTTGCGCACACGTTCCAGGTATTCGCGCTTGAACACCAGCAGGATATTACGCATGGGTGGTCACCTCATCTCTGCTCACCACATCGATAAAGATCGCCTCCAGTGAGGGTTCTACGAGTTCGAACTTATTTATTCGAGCTTTTGCGGAGATCAAACGCAGCAGTGCTTGTGAATCCGCGCCATTCACCATCTTGATCTCTACGTAGTTCCCATAATCGTTCGACGATTCGACAAGCGTCTTATCATTTAGGAAAGACCGATCGCCTTCATACTCCAGTTGAATACTGTTCTTCCCATAGCTACTCTTAATCTGCTTGAGATCGCCAATCAGAACGACCTTGCCGTGGTCTACAAGGCAAATCGTGTCGCAAAGCCGCTCTACCGTATCCATACGGTGCGTGGAAAAGAGAATCGTCTTGCCGCTCTTCTTCAGTTCGATCAGCACGTCCTTCAATTGGACGGCATTCGCCGGATCGAGCCCGGAGAAGGGCTCGTCCATAATCACCAATGGCGGATCGTTCAGCAGAGTCGCGATGAATTGGATCTTCTGCTGCATGCCCTTCGAGAGCTCTTCGACTCTCTTGCCCGTCCAGTCGGCAATGTCCAGCCGTTGCGCCCAATCCATCGCGCGGCGTTTCGCCTCTGCCTCGCTCAGGCCTTTGAGTTGCCCGAGAAATACCAGGTGATCGAGCACCTTCATGTTCTTGTACAGGCCGCGCTCTTCCGGCATATAGCCAATACGCTCCAGATGTTTGCGTTCGAAGCGCTGCCCGAAGCAAAGCACCTCGCCCTCATCGGGCAATGTAATGCCCATCATCATGCGGATCGTCGAGGTCTTACCCGCACCGTTCGGCCCGAGCATCCCAAACACGCTGCCCTCGCGGATCTCGAACGAAATATGGTCCACTGCGAGGAACTCGTCGTATCGCTTGGTGACGCCCCGCAGTTCTACTGTGTTCGGCATGAATCACTCCGTTTTACTTCTCTGGGAAGAAAACTTCTTCGATCCTGTTCCTGAATAGGGCCGCAATTCGAAAAGCCAACGGCAAGCTCGGGTCGTACTTTCCGGTCTCGATCGCATTCACCGTTTGCCGCGATACTTCGAGCCTGTCCGCGAGGTCTGCTTGCGACCACGCGCGCTCTGAGCGCAGGTCCCGCACCCGGTTCCTCACTGGTACCTCTTCTTCGTGATCATGGCGGCTACGCCCCACACCACCATCATGAACGAGAACCGCACGCTCCAGTCGATGTGCGGAAGCACCGTGCCTTCAAAAAATCCCACCGCGATAGTCGCAAAAACTGAAATCGCAAACGCGTACGCACACGATTCCGCCAAAATCCTGCGCTGCATCTCGTCTGCTGCCGCGAAGTACAGCGCCATGCCCCGCAGAATAAGCACCACGGTCGCCAGCGGAAGCAGCATAAACAGCGGCTTCCACCGCCATGCGTGGAAATGCTTCGTCAGCAAAACCGCCACCGGCAGCAGCACGCAATACAGCGCCAGTGAGATCCAATACAGGAGGTACGCCCGCCTTTGCCGGGCATTCAATTCTCCACCGCATCCAGGTAGTTCCAAGTTAGCCTCGCGTTGATGTAAAGTACACTTGACATCAACGCGTGTCAAGTATCCTTTACATAAAATTCATTTCGTACGAGACAGAACTGCCGCTCACGAGCGAGAATAGCCTACTCAAAAGGGGTTCTTTGGATGGTGTCAATTCGGCCAATTCCGGCGCAGTACCGGCGAATGCTCCGCAATTCGCTACTGACTGCACTCGCAGTTTGTCCCATGTTGAGCTCGGTGTTTGCGCAGACGGTGCAAGCAAAGCCCGACGACGACAAGCAGGTCTCCATCGGCGGCTGTCTGACCGCTCGGACAAAGAACGGTGGCTACGTTCTCTCTAATATCTTTTCTCCGCCGATTACAGTTGTTGGCCCAAGCTATCTCGCGACAGGTATGGGCCATCACGTAATGCTGAAAGGCACCTGGCAGTCGAGCGGCATCGCTCCTGAAAAGAACAGCGACTCTCTTCCGAAGCTCTTTATCGCCAGCGAAGTAAAGGTTGATTCCCGACAGTGTGCGGCGCCGCCTTTGCCGCCTCAAACTACGGCCACCAAACCCGCCAAGAGCTCTGGCGGAAATTGAAGCTATAGCCGGGCAACGGACACATCGTCCGTGCCTTCTCAATCGGCATGACCGACGAGCAAAAGAACCGCGAATTGGATCGGCGTGAGTTCCTCGGGATCTCCGTCGGAGCAGCGATGCTGTTCGGCATGAATGGCTATCCAGGTCTCGCGCAAGACAAGACCGGTGTGCAATACCGTACCCTCGGCCACACCGGCGAACGTGTCTCGTGCATCGGCCTCGGTGGATACCACATCGGCATCCAAGGCTCGGAAGACGAGAGCATCCGCATCATTCGTCGAGCGATCGATGGCGGCATCAACTTCCTCGACAACTGCTGGGACTACAACGACGGTGGCAGCGAAGTCCGCATGGGCAAGGCCCTGCGCGATGGCTATCGCAAGCGTGCCTTCCTAATGACCAAAATTGACGGGCACGACGGTAAGACCGCGACGAAACAACTCGAAGACTCCCTCCGTCGCCTCCAGACGGATCACCTCGACTTGTTGCAATTCCACGAAGTCATTCGGCCCACCGATCCCGACAGGATCTTTGCCGCCAACGGCTCATTCGAAGCGATGCAGAAGGCCAAGCAGGCTGGAAAGATTCGTTACCTTGGCTACACCGGCCACAAGGATCCCGAGATCCACCTGAAGATGTTGAGCACGGCGCTCGCGCACAATTGGACGCCCGACTCCGTCCAAATGCCGCTGAACGTCATGGACACACACTTCAACAGCTTCGAACACAAAGTCCTGCCCGAACTGGTGAAGCACAACATCGGCGTGCTCGGTATGAAGCCCATGGGCAGTGGCGTCATCCTGCAGAGCAAGGTCGTCACGCCCGTCGAGTGCCTGACCTATGCACTCAGCTTGCCGACCAGCGTCGTCATCACTGGTTGCGATTCCATGCAAGTCGTCGATCAGGCGCTGAAGGTCGCGCGTGAGTTCAAGCCGCCCAGCGAAAAAGAAGTCGCAGCTCTTCGCGCGAAAACCGCACCGGTTGCGATGGCAGGGAAGTACGAGCTCTACAAGACTTCGAGCAATTTCGACGGCACCGCTCACAACCCGCAGTGGCTCGGCGGGGCACCTTAGAATTTTCAACCCGCGTTGACATTTAGGCTCAGCGCCGAGGTTTATACTCTCGCGCTATGCCGATCGTAGACGTGAAAAAGCCCGGTCAATTCTGCTGGGTGGAACTGGCCACCACCGACCAGTCCGCCGCGAAAAAGTATTACCAGTCGCTCTTCGGTTGGACCTCCGATGACGTCCCCATGGGGCCGGACGCGTTCTACACCATGTTCAAACTCAACGGCCACGATGCGGCTGCTTGTTACGCGTTGCGTCCCGACCAACTCGAGCGCGGCGTCCCTGTGCATTGGAGCCTGTTCATCTCGACGAACAATACGGACGAATCCGCCAAGCGTGCCACCGAGCTCGGCGCCAACATTATCCTGCCGCCTTTTGACGTGATGGGTGCGGGACGCATGGCGGTCATGCACGATCCCACCGGCGCTGTCTTTTCTCTGTGGCAGGCTGCAGAGAGCACCGCCCACTTGGTGAAAGGGGAGGAGGGCGCTTTCTGTTGGGCCGATCTGCTCACGAAGGACCGCGAGAAGGCTGTCGCGTTCTACACGGCGCTCTTCGGCTGGACGATCGAGAAAGAAGATGAGAGCCCCGCCCACGGCTACTATCACATCAAGAGTGGCGAGGACTACATTGGCGGGATGCCGCCCTCAGAAAGCCTGCCGCCGGGAACGCACACCCATTGGAGTGTGTACTTCCAGACCAGCGACTGCGCTGCGAAGACTGCCCAGGCCGTGTCTCTCGGGGGTCGCGCTTTCGTGTCGAACATGAAGATTGAGGGCGCGGGCACAATGTCCGTTGTTGCTGACCCACAGTACGGTACCTTCTGCATCTTCGAGTCTTCCCGGAAGTAATTGGAATCATCAAAGAAAAAGTGCCCAGCTATCAGCTGGGCCTTTTCTCTATTGTCGGTTTGTTACTCACTCCACCGCTTAAACACCAGGCACCCATTCGTTCCGCCGAACCCAAATGAATTCGAAATCGCATGCTCCATCTGGATCTTCCGTGCCGTATGCGGCACGTAGTCCAGATCGCATTCTGCATCGGGGTGATCGAGGTTGATCGTTGGCGGAATGATCTGGTCGCGCAGCGCCAGAGCAGTAATGCCGGCTTCCAGTCCGCCGGCGCCGCCAAGCAGGTGTCCGGTCATCGACTTCGTCGAGCTCACGGCAAGCTTCTTTGCGAAATCGCCAAATGCACGCTTGATCGCAACTGACTCCAGTACGTCACCGATCGGCGTTGAAGTTCCATGGGCATTCACGTAGCCGACCTGGTCCGGAGTGATCTTGGCATCGCGCATCGCGTTCCGCATCACACGGAATCCACCATCGCCTTCCGGCGCTGGTTGCGTGATGTGGTTGGCGTCTCCGCTCATGCCGTAGCCTACGACTTCGGCCAGGATCTTGGCGCCACGAGCTTTGGCAAACTCAAGCTCTTCCAGCACCATGATGCCCGCGCCTTCGCCGATGATGAAGCCGTCGCGATCCTTGTCCCACGGGCGACTCGCCCTCTCCGGATCGTCGTTACGCGTAGAGAGTGCGCGCATGGCGGCAAAGCCGCCGACGCCCATCGAAGTGACAGCCGCTTCACTGCCGCCGCAGATCATCACATCGGCATCTTCCCGTTGGATGATCTTGAAGGCATCGCCGATTGCGTGTGCGCTCGACGTGCAAGCCGTACATGTGGCCTCGTTCGGGCCCTTGGCGTTGTATTTGATGCTGACGTGACCGGCAGCAAGGTTAACGATTGCAGCAGGGATAAAAAAGGGCGAGATCTTGCGTGGTCCGCCTTCAAGGCAAGCTTTGTGCTCACGCTCGATGACGTCGAACCCGCCGATGCCTGAACCGATGTGGACACCAACGCGTTCCGCGAGGTCGTCCGTTACCTGCAGTCCCGATGACGCCATCGCCTCATGGGCCGCCGCGAGCGCCAGGTGAATGAACCTCGCCATCTTCTTCGCTTCTTTCTTTTCCACGAAGTTGAGCGGATCGAAGTTCTTCACCTGCGCGGCGATCTTGCAGGCGTACTTCTCTATGTCGTCGTTGAACTCGGTAATTCGGGCAACGCCACTTTTGCCGGCCAGCAGATTGGCCCACACTTCATCCACAGTGTTGCCAACCCCGCAGATCAGCCCTAGTCCGGTAACAACAACGCGGCGAGTCAAAGCTACTTGCCACCTTTCGCGTGGGCTGTGATGTAATCTACCGCGTCTTTTACGGTGCGGATCTTTTCGGCGTCCTCATCTGGAATCTCGATTTCAAACGCTTCCTCGAAAGCCATCACCAGCTCGACCGTATCGAGCGAGTCGGCGCCGAGATCGTCCACGAACGAAGCATTGGGCGTAACCTCACCCTCATCCACACCGAGCTGCTCGACAATGATCTGTTTTACTTTTTCTTCTACGGAAGCCATTGATTACGAAATCTCCTTTCGCGCACGAAGCGCAATCTTCCCTGATCGATATAAACCGAATAGGACGACGGTCGCATTGCATGCCTTCCGCAGCCACTCGGATTCTTGCTGAGAACCCACAGTGAACATCCGCAACCACGAAGGGTACGGGGTCAAACGCTCAGTGTAATGGCCTCCCCTAACGCTGTAAAGCAACGCAAGGTGATGCCGAGCCGCTGCCTCGGTGAGCCGCGCAAATTCGTGCCCTGTAAGGCTTTGGAACTACAGGGAGCTCGCGCCCAGTGTGTCAAACCGCACACGCTGCGAAACTATTTCGGGAGAAGTGTTGATTCGAAGACTTGTATCAGGGCACGACTTGAGTTGTGCCGAAAATCGGGCCACGGTTTCGGGCTTCAGCCCCTATCCTTTTCGCAAAGATAGTAATAATTCTGCCCGCCATCCGTGTTGTGTCCTACCACCCGCATCCCCGCATTTTCGATCGCGTCGATGTACGCTTCCTGGCCAAGCGAAATCGAGATCCTTTGCGTCATCAAATCTTTCCACATGCAGGTTTGCCAGGGTGCCGTGAACACAAACTTCCCACCACTCACCAGGTGGGCGCCCACCTTCGCGATGAGCCGATACTGCGTTTCTGGCTCCAGCAAAAACATCAATCCCCACGCGACCACGCCGTCAAACTTCTTGCCAAAGAAGTCCGACTCTTCCACCGCCGAGCACTGCACCGGAACGCCAGGGAACCTCTCGCGAAATGCCGCCACCATGCTCGGCGACGCATCCACCCCATATACGTTTAAACCGCAATTCATCAGCGCCAACGAAATCGGCACGCCGGTCCCGCAGGCAAGATCGAGTACCGTCGCTCCAGAAGGCAGTGTTCGTCCCCACTCCGCAACTTCCACCGCACCGGTTTCATCGGGATCCGTGCCACGACCTGCTATGTACCGCGCCGCAATCTGCTCATAGCCGTTTGATTTGTCTGGACTGGTCATGCACTCACTCAATTCTTATGGGCGAACATTGATCGCCGCTTTAGGCGTACACACTCCTGCGGCGCACTCCCACATCTCCACTCTCGAACCTGTGCTGGTCAGGACTTTCGAATTGTCGAGAAATCCTAGCCCGCCACGGGCATCACGCGGAATTCGTCCACCCAATTTCGCGGTGTCGGTGGACAGCAGTACCACCTCACGTCCAGCCATGGCGAGTTCTGTTCCGTCGGGACTCAAAGAGACTTGTGAAATCGTGCCTGACTCCATGCAAATGCGCGGCCACGCCTTCCAGTCGCCGACACTCCATTCATATACACAGCCATCCTGATTACCCATATAGAGGCGGCTGTCGCTGAAGGCCACCGGACCGTAAGTGTAGTCGCTGTGAGCGAACTCACGTTCCTCAAGTAGGTCCAGACTCCAGACATGAGGCGTGTGCCCACTGGCCGCCAAGAACTTGCCATCCCGACTCGCCTTCACGTCTCCATAGAGGGCTGTATGCGCGCCGATCTGCTTCTCGATTCCTCCGGACGCATCAATCATCAGTATGTTCTCAGTCGCCGTTATAACTGCCAGGCCTCCACGAAATTCAGCCGCCGAGCCGAACGCTCCTCCGCTCAGGGAACTTGGAATGGGAAGGTCACGCAATGCTCCGCCGCGGCTCACTGTCCGCAGCTTTTCGCCGCTGCACACCAGTTCATGCGCAGACGTGTAACTCAGGGCATTCATCCCGTCGCCGCTGCAATGCGCTATTCGCCGCTCCTCACGGAACGACCCATCTTGAAGAGAAATCTCAACAGCCGTGCCATCTTTGAGGCCGAGCCCGATCTCATGCCCATCCACCGCCATGCAGACGATCTCAACCCCGCGCGGGCGACTTCGCAGGTAAAGAATTCCGGCCAGTGCGCAAAGCGCCGTCACCAGCACCGCGATCATCAGCGGCAGACGCCGCACTCAGAACTCCTTCTTCGAATCCAGCAAGATCGTCACAGGCCCATCATTCACCAGTTCTACATGCATCATTGCCTGGAAGACGCCGGTCTCACAGCGTAGGCCCTTCGCACGGATCTGCGCGACGAAGTACTCGTACAGTTCCTTCGCCCGTTCTGGCCGCGCTGCTGCATCGAAGCTCGGCCGCTTCCCCTTACGCACATCGCCGTAGAGCGTGAACTGCGATACCGCCAGCACGGCGCCACCCACGTCCACCACCGACAGATTCATCTTTTCGTTTTCATCTTCGAAGATGCGCAGTCCAGCGATCTTTTCGGCGAGGTACTCCGCTTCTGATTCGGCGTCGTCCTGCCCCACGCCGAGCAACACTAACAGGCCACGCTCAATCGCCCCGGAAATCCGGCCTTCTACCGTCACGCTCGCCCTGCTAACGCGCTGCACCACTGTTCTCATCCCCAACGTTTTACCAGTTGCGACAATGTGCTTACAATTGGCGGCATCTGTAAGTAGCTCGTTTAGTACTTTCCCTGGTCAGCAACATATAAAGGAGCACCGCATGTCATTAGCCGCGAGGGCCGCATGGTCCCGCACCCTACTTCTAGTCTTTGCGCTGGTGATGCTTGCTGCCACGCTCTCTGCACAGAGCGCCGGGCCGGCAAGTCAGTCCAGCGAATTCGTCATCAAGAACGCCACCATCCTCACGGCCTCGCACGGCCGCATTGAGCACGGCTCCATTTACGTAAAAAACGGCAAGATTGCCGCTGTTGGTACCGATGTTTCTGCGCCCGCTGGCGTACAAGCCGTCGACGTCAACGGCGCTTTCGTTACCCCCGGCATCATCGACCCACACTCGCACATGGCGCTTGACGACGATGTCAACGAAGCCACCAGCCCCGTCGTCCCGCACATGATGATGAAGGACGCCTTCGTCTACACCGACAAGGAGATCTATCGCGCCCTCGCCGGCGGCGTCACCTCCGCCCTGCTCCTCCACGGGTCGGCCGACATGATCGGTGGTCAGGCCGTCGTGATCAAGACCAAGTTCGGTCTCTCGCGCGACCAGATGCTCTTCCCTGGTGCGCCGCAATCCATTAAGTTCGCCAGCGGCGAAAATCCCAAGCGCGTCTTCGGTAGCAAAGGTCAACTGCCTTCCACGCGCATGGGCAACTTCGAAGTCATGCGCGAAGCCTTTATCCAGGCGCAGGAGTACCGCCGCGAGTGGGACGAATACAACGCAAAAGCGCAAAAGGGCGACAAGGACGCCAAGATGCCGCATCGCGACCTGAAGCTCGAAGCCCTCGCCGACGTTCTCCGCGGCAAGCTCCTGGTTCAGATCCACATTTACCGCGCTGACGAATTCCTCACCGAAATCGCGCTGGCAAACGAGTTCGGTTATAAGATTCGTGCCTTCCATCACGCCCTAGAGGCCTACAAGGTTCCTGACGAGATCGCCAAGTCCGGCGCCGCTATCGCTACTTTCAGCGACTGGTGGGGCTACAAGTACGAAGCCTTCGATGCAATTCCCTGGAACGCCACCATGGCCATGCGTCACGGCGTTCGTGTGGCGATCAAGAGTGACTCTGACGATTACATTCGTCGCTTAAATCAGGAAGCCGCAAAGACCATGCGTTACGGCGGCGCAACCGAAGACGAAGCCATCAAGATGATCACCATCAATCCGGCGTGGATCATCGGCGTGGACGACAAGACCGGCTCCATCGACGTCGGCAAAGATGCCGACTTGGTTCTCTGGAACAGCTACCCGCTCTCCAGCTACGCACTCGCCGACAAGGTCTGGATCGACGGTCAGTTGTTCTTCGACCGCTCGACGCCAGGCTACGGTATGCCGAACTACAAGAGCGATCCTGAGGAGGGCCAGTAAATGAAAAAGCTGATCTGTACCACGCTTCTCTTGTCAGCTTTCACGCTGGCTCAATCCGCGCCTGCTCCGAAGACCGTCGTGGTCAAAGGTGCGAAACTTCTCACCGTGTCGCACGGCACCATTGAGAACGGCACCATTGTTCTCTCCGGCGGGAAGATCACCGCAGTCGGCGCAGCGGCTGAAGTAAAGGTTCCCGCGGGCGCCGAGGTCATGGACGGTAAGGGCCTCACAGTTTACCCGGGCTTGATCGATTCGGAAACCCACCTCGGTCTCACCGAAGTGCAAGCCGACGAGATGACCAACGACCTTGTGGAAGCCAGCGACGAGATCATGCCGCATATGCATGTCTACGACGGTTTCCACGCGGAGAGCACGCTGATCCCGGTCACGCGCTACAACGGCATCACCAATGCCATTGTTGCGCCAGACGATAAGGACACGCTGCCCGGTCAGGATTCGTTCATCCAGCTCTACGGCGCCAACTCGAATGCCATGATCCTGGGCCGCGACGTCGCGATGCCGCTGAACTTTACCGGTGCGCAACGCCGCAACGAATCCTTTAGCAAAGCGAAGTTCCCGCAAACTCGCATGGGCATGGCTGCGCAACTCCGCCAGACATTCATTGATGCGCAGGAATATGTTCGCAAGGGTGATGAGAACAACGCCAAGGCGGCCGACAAGCGCGAGCACATCAAGCGCGACCTCAAACTGGAAGCGCTCGTGCCGTACTTGAAAGGCGAGAAGCCAGTAGTGCTCGAGGCCAACACGGCCAGCGAATTCGACGCTGCCATCGCGCTCGCACAGGAGTTCAAGCTGAAGATCGTATTGAACCACCTGAGCCACGCGCAGCAAGTGCTCGACCAGATCGCCGCATTGAAGGTCCCGGTCATCGTCGGCCCCATCTACGACATGCCCAAAGAAGACGAGCGCTACGACTCCGTTTACAAGCTACCCGCCGAACTGCAGAAGCGTGGCGTGAAGGTGCTGTTCGCCTCGTACGACGCACATCAGTCGCGCAACCTGCCCTATGCCGCCGGATACGCCGTTGCCTTTGGTCTACCGTATGACGAAGCGCTGAAGGCGATCACTCTTTATCCTGCCGAAGTGTGGGGCGTAGCCGACAAACTCGGCTCGCTCGACGTCGGCAAGCAAGCCAACGTGGTCATCGCGAATGGCGACCCGCTCGACGTGAAAACGGAAGTAAAACGCGTCTTCATCGGCGGTATCGACGTCCCCATGGTCACCAAACAAACCATCCTCCGCGACCAATACGGCGGCGGAACCAAATAACTCTGGGTGCCCCACCCTTCCCACAGGGAGGGTGGGGATTCCCGTTTTCATCGAGTAAAATTTTAGTGAACCTTCAACTCCGGTTTTGACAACCATCTGCGGTTTCTGCATACTGTTTGACTATGTTGTCCGTCAGCTTCAGCCCGCTCAGCACCATGGCCATGTGTATGCACATGTGTGCCCGGCCGCGGGTTCAAGGAGCGACGGACTAACAGCCAGTTCTGAAGTCTAAGTTCCTAAACCCACGGTCCCCCGGATCGTGGGTTTTTGCTTTTGCAGCGTTGGCCAAAAATTTCTCTAGACGACAGGAGCACCCAATGTCGAGCAATAACGGAAAAGAAGCACCGAAACCGCATTTAGCTACGCTGGCGGTCCATGGCGGCCAGGAACGCGATCCCGCTACCAAGTCGCGCGCCGTCCCCATCTACCAGACCACCTCGTACCTCTTCGACGACGCCGACCACGCCGCCCGCCTCTTCGCCCTCCAGGAATTCGGCAACATCTACACCCGCATCATGAACCCCACCACCGACGTCTTCGAGAAGCGCATTGCCGCACTAGAAGGCGGCGCCGCCGGTCTTGCGACGGCCTCAGGCCAGGCCGCCGAGACGCTGACGATTATCACCCTCGCCAATGCTGGCGATGAGATCGTCTCAACCACGTCGCTTTACGGTGGAACCTACAACCTCTTCCACTACACGTTCCCGAAGCTCGGCATCAATGTGAAGTTCGTGGATGCCGACGACTTCGACGGCCTGCGCAAGGCCATCACGCCGAAGACGAAAGCGGTCTTTGCGGAAACGCTTGGCAATCCCAAGCTCGACGTGACCGACATCGAAACGATTGCAAAGATCGCACACGAGAACGGCCTTCCGTTCATCATCGACAACACGTCGGCTTCACCCGCGCTGCTGCGTCCGATCGAGTGGGGCGCCGACATCGTGATCAACTCGGCGACGAAATTCATCGGCGGCCACGGCACCACCATCGGCGGCATCATCGTGGATGCTGGCAAGTTCGACTGGAAGGCCAGCGGCCGCTTCCCGGATTTCGTAAACCCCGACCCGTCGTATCACGGTCTCAGCTTCTGGGACGCTTTCGGTCCGTTGGCGTTCATCCTCAAGGCGCGCGTGCAAGGCTTGCGTGATACCGGCGCGGCGCTCTCGCCGTTCAATTCGTTCCTGCTGCTGCAAGGCACGGAAACACTGCACCTTCGTTTGCAGCGACACTCCGAGAATGCGCTCAAAGTTGCGAAGCATCTCGAGGAGCATCCGGCGATCGAGTGGGTGAACTATCCCGGACTGAAGTCGAGCAAGTACTACGCCCGCGCGCAGAAGTATCTGCCTGATGGCCAGGGCGCGCTGCTCACCTTTGGCATCAAGGGCGGATTCGAGGCCGGCAAGAAGCTGATCAACTCGCTGAAGTTGTTTAGCCTCGTCGCTAACATCGGAGACTCGAAGTCCCTCGTCATCCATCCGTCGTCAACAACCCACCAACAGTTATCCGAAGCAGAACAGAAAGATACCGGTGTCACACCCGAGCTCGTTCGTCTCAGCGTCGGCATCGAGGACGTCCGCGACATCATCGCCGACCTCGACCAGGCTCTTGAGGTTGCAACCGGTGTCTCCAACCAACTCCAACCAGCAGGAAGTGCACGATGAGCACAGGCACATGTACCGTGAGCGCGGGTGAACCGATTCCGGCCCCGCGCTCTCAACGCAATCTTCACCTTATCCAGGGCGCGTTCACCTTCGCCGATGAAGGCTTCCCCCTGGATAACGGTGGCTCCCTTCGGCCCGTCACCATTCGCTATGCGCAATACGGCGAGCCCAACGCGAAGGCCGACAATGTCGTTCTCGTCTGCCACGCTCTCTCCGGATCCGCCAAGGTTGACGACTGGTGGCCCGAACTCTTCGCCGAAGGCGGATTGCTCGACCTCGATAAATTCTGCGTGATCGGCACCAACATCCTCGGCTCCTGCTACGGCTCTACCGGCCCGAATTCCATCAACGCCGAAACCGGACAGCCCTATGGTGCAGATTTTCCGCTCGTCACCATCAGCGACATCGTGCGCGCCCAGGCGAAGCTCCTCGATCATCTCGGCATCAAGAAGTTGAAGCTTGCCATCGGCGGTTCGATCGGCGGCATGCAGGCCCTGCACTGGGCCATGGATTATCCCGATCGCGTCGAGCAGGCGATTGCCATCGGCACCGCGCCGCTGGGCGCCCTCGGCCTCGCGCTTAACCATATCCAGCGCCAGGTTATCCGCCTCGATCCCAAGTGGAATGCCGGCTCCTACTCGCACGAGAATTCGCCAAGCCAAGGCATCTCCATCGCGCGCCAGATCGCCATGCTCTCCTACAAATCCGCGGAGTTGTTCGACGAGCGCTATGGCCGCAAGCTCAACCGCAACGGCGAAGATCCGTACACGCACCATGAGGCACGCTTCGATGTCGGCGGCTATCTCGATCACCAGGGCGAGAAATTCGTCCAGCGCTTCGATGCGAACTCGTACGTTTCGATCACGCGCACCATGGACACGTTCGACCCCGTCCGCAAATACCGCAGTGCCAAAGCCGCGTACAGTCGCATCAAGGCGAAGATCACGCTGGTAGGGATTTCGTCCGACTGGCTCTTCCCACCGGAAGACGTTCGCAAACTCGCGCAAGAAATGATCGCTGCCGGAGCCAGCTGCGATTATCGCGAAATCATCTCCGCCCACGGCCACGACGCATTCTTAGCCGAACCGGAGAAACTCCTCGAAGTCCTAAGCGACGCCCACGCCCGCCCGGTTTAGTTTTTGACTTGGGTGCCCCATTCTACGCGCAGCGTAGGGTGGGGAAGTTCGTTCAGCGTGAGCCAAAACGATTCTCGGTACCCACATCGGCCTCTCTTGTCATCCAGAGGAGCGCAGCGACGAAGGATCTGCTGTCGGTCTGGGATGCTATAGCCACCCGGTCATCCTTAGCGAAGCAGCGCGAAGCGCTGCGCAGTCGAAGGACCCCTATCCTCGCGATGAACCTTCAAAAAAGCATCGGCGCTTCCTTATCCTTCCCGCGCTCTCTCCCCGCCAACGCATACATCTGCGCAATGTACTTCTCGGCGTCGAACTTCTTTTCCGCTCCACTGCGCGCCATGTAGCGGATCGTCCCAAAGATCGGCCGCGGAAACCACGGACGATCAAACTTTCCGACGATAGCCCACGCAATCCCCGCATACCCATTCGGATCGCGCCCATCCAGAAAGTACTTGTCGTTCAAATACACAGCGGTGTTGTAAGCCACCTGCGGCGATTTGCTCCACTCCAGGATCTTCTTCGCCCAGTACATCCGCATGTAGTTGTGCATCCAGCCCGCATGCACCATCTGCAACTGCGCGGCATTCCAGAGATCGTCGTACGTCTCGGCCGCTTCGAGTTGCTTGGGCGTGTATTGGATCGGCCGCGGATCTTTCGCATGTTCACCGAGCGTCTTGTGCGCCCAGTTCTCTCCGCACTCAAGCGTGTCGTACAACGGATTGAAGTGCACCATATTGATTGCCAACTCCCGCCACGTAATTACCTGGTCGAGAAAGTCGTCCTTCGCCTCCCGCGGAACCTTTGACTTCTCCACCGCCAGCGCGACGGTATGCGGCCCAATATGCCCGAAATGCAGATACGGCGACAGCCGCGCCGTTCCGTTTTCATCCGCCTGATTGTGCCGTTCGGGATAACGCGTCAACCCATGCTTCACGAATTCATCCAGCAGCCGCAGCGCTTCCCGCGTTCCTCCATGAAACGAATCCACCGGCTTCACCGAGCGGTCGATCTCCCATCCTTCGGTGATGTCCTCGGTTCCGCGCCAGTCCAACTGCTGCAATCCGCGCGCCGCATGCCATTTCACGTGCGCTCTTGGGTTTTCACACGGCACAAGCAACTCTTTGAAATGCGCCTTCAGCCGCGGGCGAATAATCCGCGCCGCATACTGTTCTTTCCCCAGCAGCTTCGAAGGCACAATCACATCGGCATCCACCGTCCACAGCGGCACCCTGAGCTTCTTCGCGGCAATCTCGCGCCATTCTCGCAGCTCACGCATGGGGTTCTCATCGCCGATCACGAGCGCCGCTTTGACTTCGTCACAAAACTTGATCAGCGAATGTTCCGGGAACCGCCGCAGCACGAACCCAATGTCGCGTTCCTCCGCCATCTCCGCAATGTCAGGAATACCTTGTTGCAGGAACGCGTAATGCCGCAAATTCGCATGCGGATAAAACGGCACCGGCGCGAAGAAGATCACGCACGGCAGCTTCAGCGCGTTTGCCGCCTGCACGGCTACATCGAGCGCCGGATTATCGAATGCCCGCTGCGCGCGCTGCATCCAGTACACAACGCAGCGCCCCTTCGGCGCGGGTTCGCCGGCCCGCCGCACCGTCACACGCGCATTCGATCGCAACTCATCCAGTGCTGGCATTCAAACATTGTGATGCAAGCACACCTGAGCGCCAGCGGAATTTCGCAGCGCTTTCGTTTCGTTCAAATGTTGGCGCTGTTATTTCCTACGAATAGGCTTCAAACCACGGATTCATGTCCTCGCTGCTCAGCATCACCGCATCCACGATCGCCATCGCCTCAACCGTCGGTCGCACATCATGCACCCGCACGATATGCGCGCCCTTCATCGCGGCAATCACCGCCGCCGCAATCGACGGATGCAATCTCTCCAGCGGCTTCAACTCGCTGGCGAGCTTCGCCCCCGCCGTCTTCGCCAGGAAACTCTTGCGAGAGACTCCCACCATCAGCGGGAACCCAATGCTGTGGAGGTCCTCCAACTTCGCCAGCAGCGGATAGTTGTTCTCCAGCCGCTTCCCAAATCCGAAGCCCGGATCCACGATAATCCTTTCGTGGTGCACTCCGGCTGCAATGGCCTTCTGTGTCGCTTCATGTAAGCCCTGCTGCACGACCTGCACGATCCGCGGCTCCGCCGGCAAATCTCGCCAGTCCTCTGGCGTACCTCGTGAATGCATCACCACCACGCCGCAAGCCAATTCCGCAACGGTTCCTATCATCTGCGGATCCCAACTCATCCCGCTCACGTCGTTGACGATCTCCGCCCCAGCGGTCACCGTGCGCCGTGCCACCTCGGCTTTATACGTATCGGCGCTGATCAATATCTCCGGTCGCGCTTTCTTCAGACCCTCAACCACCGGAAGCACTCGACGTAGTTCCTCCTCGGCTGAGACCACGGCGTCCGATCCCACCTTCACTCCCGGCCGCGTCGACTCTCCACCAATGTCCAGAATGTCCGCGCCGTCCGCGATCATCTGCAGCCCGGCCTCGACCGCCGCTTCCGCCGACGGGAACTGCCCGCCATCGCTGAACGAATCGGGCGTCACGTTGAGCACGGCCATAACGAGCGTGCGTTTACCCAACTCGACAATGCGGCTGCCGACATTCCACTGATACATCGGTCTCATAGGCCTCCGATTCTATGCCCCCGGTCATTCAGAGCGGCGAATCCGGGAGACGTTCCAGATTCGCAGTCGAAGAACCTCTATCGGCTCAGCTATTTCCGCTGTAAAATCCAGAGCAGCAGTATGTCCCGCTCGCGGACCATTCCGGCTCTCTTCTTCCTCGTTCTCATCGCGCTGTACGCGCCTGCGGCCGACAAACTCTCGTCGAAGATCGACAGAGTCCTCTCCGCGCCCGACGTCTCACGCGCATTCTGGGGCATCGAGATCGTCTCGCTCGACAACGGCAAAACGCTCTATTCGCGCAACAGCGACAAGCTCTTTACGCCCGCATCCAACACCAAGCTCTTCACCACCTCGACAGCGTTCGCGCTGCTCGGTCCCGACTTCCGCTTCCATACCACGGTCGAGACCTCAGGCACAGTCGACAAGCGTGGCCGCCTCGATTCTGACCTCGTCATTGTGGGTCGCGGCGATCCGAACCTCTCCGGTCGTACTCTGCCCTACAACCTGCGCACCGAACGTAAGCAACCGCCGATTGCTGCGCTCGAGAACCTCGCCGACCAGCTCGTCCAAAAGGGCGTTCGCTACGTAGATGGCGACATCGTTGCCGACGACTCCTACTACGCCTTCGAGCGCTACGGTGAAGGGTGGGCGCAGGATGACCTTGTCTGGGAGTGGGGAGCGCCGGTATCAGCGCTGACCGTCAATGACAACGTGATCTTCGTCAGCATTCAGCCCGCCGATCGCGTCGGCGAACGCGCCTTTGTGGACATCACTCCGTTTCCGGCGTACTACCGCGTGGACAACCGCGTTATGACCACTCCACAGGGAACCGGCCCGCGCAAGATCTACATCAACCGTGAGCCGGGTTCGAACCAGCTCACGTTGTGGGGGAACATTCCGGTCGATGACCAGGGCGCTAACGAAGCGCTTGCCATCGAAGACCCTGCCGACTTCACCGCGAAGCTCTTCCGCGAACTCCTCGACAAGCGCGGCGTCACCGTATACGGACGCCCGAAGACCAAGCACACCGAGTTGGCATCGCTCTCCACGTTCAGCATCACCGCGACGGCCTCAGCCGGAGGCGGCGCCGATCGCGCGCCCGCTCCGGTTTCACGCCTGCCTCTGGTGCTCGGACAGTACGATTCGCAGCCGCTCTCCGCCGATCTCAAAGTCATCAACAAGGTCAGCCAGAACCTTCACGCCGAATTACTGCTGCGTTTGCTCGGCAAGGAGAAGGGAACTGCCGGCACGATCGAAGGCGGCCTCGAAGTTGAGCGGGCCTTCCTCGCCTCCGCCGATATTCGTCCCGAGGAATACACGCTCTACGACGGAAGCGGTCTTTCACGGCAGGACCTCGCCACGCCGCACGCGTTCGTGAAGCTCCTGACCTACGCGCACAAGCAACCATGGGGCGCGACCTTCGAGGATACGCTGCCCGTCGCAGGTGTGGACGGTTCGCTCGTGGAACGCTTTACCAAGTCGACCGCGCAAAGCCGCGTACACGCCAAGACCGGTTCTCTCGACCATGTGAATTCGTTGTCGGGCTATTTAACTACCGAGAAGGGCGAGCACGTGGTGTTCTCGATCCTGTCGAACAACCACAACCTCACCAACAAGCATGCCATTGAGACGATCGACGCGATTGTGCAGGCGGTCGTGGATAGCGGGAAGAAGTAGTTACGCTTCCGCCGCAGCTCGCTGCACGTTAGTTAGCACGCTGACATCGAACCGCTCGCGCGTGCCTCGATCGTAGACGAGAGAAGTTGCCCCGAGCCGTACTACCATCTTCGACGAAAGTCCCTTTTCGCCTTCAAAGCAGCGCGTGCACAAGCAGGGATAACTGCGCTCCGTGCCGTCGAGGTGAACCGCATAGATCGGCATCACGTGACGGACATGGGTCTTGCACATCGGACACCGGCTGCCACCGCGAAGGCGAAACTTCACCTCGGCACACGATGTGAGCAGCTGCCGTTTTTTCTCGGGCGCGAGTTCGTTCACGCCAGCCATATGTTCGAGGAATTCCTGGAACAGCTCCTGCGAGATGTTGGCTGAATTGGCCATGACCGAGTGGCCGCCATTCCACCACAAATTTTGCCAAGCCGCAATCTTGGAGTGAACGTTATCTCTGTGCGCGGGCACGCTGGCGCCCGGCTTCGCGGACCGGGCCAGTGCCGGTGGGAGGCTTACGGGCCCCCTCGATCAACTCCTTGAGGACGACGGCGTTATTGTGTGCCTCGTTCTTCGAGGAATAGACAAGCGTCACACGCCTTCCCGGCGCGAGCGCCGAATAGAGCTGCTCAAGGGCGGCTTCGGCTGCAGGCGCCGAGAGTTCCGCCAGGTACCGTCGCCGAAACAGGAGCCATTGTGCCGGGCGCTCATGAAACCACTTCCTAAGCTCGTCTGAAGGCGCGAGGTCTTTCAGCCAGGCTTCGATATGCAAAGCTTCTTTGGCCTTTCCGCGCGGCCACAGGCGGTCGACCAGGAACCGCTTGCCGTCGCTGGCGGAAGGTTCGTCGTAGGCGCGTTTGAGCTGAACGTTCATGGCGTCGTTGGCGTTGTATTCTAACTCCGGAGATTCATTTCGAAATGAACAGCCCTCGCGCCGGCGAGAAATTTTTATTCGGCGTCGTCGTTCTTACGATGGCGCTGATGTTCGCCTTTGCTGCCTGCGACAAGCCGGAACGCCTGCGTTCCAACGCCGAACTCGGCCTGAATCCGCAGCAAATCCGCGGCCGGGAAATCTACGACCTTCGCTGCGCCGGCTGCCACGAACCTTATCGCAAGAAGGACCTCAACGGCCCCACGATGGTTGGCGTCTTTAAAAAACCGTTCCTTCCCAGCGGAATGAAGGCGAGTGAGGAGCGGGTGAGCGATGTGATTATGTATGGCAAGCCGAAGATGCCCGGTTTCAGCGCAGTCCTGAGCCAGCAGCAACTGCAAGACGTGCTTGCTTACATGCACACGCTTTAGACCAAAATCTTCTCCGAGCCCCTTCGATTGTTTACTGGGAAATCAACCCCTACCCCGATGCGATTCTTTGTTTTCAAGATTTTAGCGACCAAATCCCTGCAAAATATTCAAGACAAATAAGTTATAGGCAAAATCTTCAAAACATTGGAGTTAGGTGCGACACCCCGACGCACTGCCCATGTCGCTCCAACTTCGGAGTATTCCGAATTATCAAAGAACTAGATCTGCTGCTGGAAATGCCCCACCTGCGCAGAATACGGGGGTGCTGGGCAAGTGGCTGTGACGGATGACTGCGATCAACGTGAGGTGGATCACCGGACGCTGGGTTGTTGCGAATGCAAGCAGGCGGTGGGTGATCGAGGTGTTTCGACTCCGAATCCGGATTGGTATCCGGATTCTCCGCTCACCATGACAGAGCGGGAGGGCGGGCTACCTCAATCGTTCCGGTGCCCACACCAGGACCTTGAGTTTGCGGCTGAACTGGCACAGCGCCTCGTCTTCCTCGATCGGAATGCCGGCAACGGACGCCATGGAATTGGTGTTCACCAGCGCCTTCGCTTCCTGGAGCGGCCATGGCAGGTGATGGATTTCACAGCGATAGAGTTTGCTGCGGTTCCAGGCGTACAGACAGTAGCGGTCGGTGAGGAACGAGTCGAGCGACCCGGGCTTGGCAATCCGGATCGGCCCCGTTGGTCCGTAGCTCGCAATGAACTCCGCCGGCCTCGGACCGTGAATTCGTTTTGAGCGATAGTCGATCAAGAGCGAACCCTTGCCGCCGATTTTCATGTCGGCGTGCCAGTACGGGAGTCGGTAGAAGACGCGTGCACCCCAGACGGCCGAGAGATTGCCGGCGTCGAGCGAGAAAAAGTAGACGCCCGGCTTGCCGTTGTAAGTGACGTAGGTTCGAACGTTCAACTCGGGGAACGACGAGAGCCAGGGAACCGCCGGTACGCCCGGGGGCCGCAAGCGCGTAATGACGAACGGCACCACCGACACCCAGGCCTGGTACTGGTAGGTATCGAGCGTCAGTACCTCGGGAACCAGAGGTCGCAGCAACTCAGGGTCGATTGGGTAGTGCAGGAAGAGCAGGTCCTTCCACATTTGGGTCATGACCCACGGGGCGGAAGGCAGCGGCCATGGACGGTGGGCCGTGGCGAAGAGGATGGAATCGGCACCGAGCCAGCGGGTCTCGACGTCGGTCATACGTGAATGAGCGTACACCAGTTTTCCACCGCGAGGGCTGAAACTTAGGTCGCATCGTGGACGGCGATTGGATATCATCGCGAACATGTCGTCTGCGGTCTCGCCTATGAGCACGTCTTCCGAAAAAGCTGAGCAAACCAAGCCTGAAGAGCAAGCCGGAACCCAGGTGTACGCGATCCACGGGGCCGACCCTGAGGTGCTGGCCTACGCCATGGCGAAGTATTCGCGCTCCGCGCTCTCGATGAAGGAGTCGTTGACAGAGCTGAACGCTCAGAAGGCGGAGAAGTTCCTCAATACGTTCTATTTCCAGTATGGGCACCGGTCAATCGCCGACCTGGCCCACATCGCGATGGCAATCGAGAGTCTGTCGTTGCTGGCGGCAACGATTGTGGTGGACGAGAGCCGGTGGGACGGTCAGGAACGTTCGACTCGATACCAGAACTTCCGCAAGAGCGGGTATTTCACGCCTGACTTTTCAGGAGATGCCGGGGCGGAGACGCTCTATCGCGACACCGTGAATTTCCTGTTCGCCGAGTACGAGAATTTCTCGGAAGGCATGTTCCGTTACCTTGAAGGGCAGACCCCCAAGCCCGACGACATGAAGCAGGACGCCTATGAACGAACGTTGCGGGCACGAGCGTTTGATCTGTCGCGATACATTTTGCCGCTGGCAACGAACACCTCGCTCGGCCAGATCGTGAACGCACGCACGCTGGAGACGCAGGTTTCGCGGTTGCTTTCGCACACGCATAAAGAAGTTCGCGACCTGGCACAAAAGCTCAAGGACGCAGCGCGGGAGCCTTCGCACAACGTGAACCACGCGGCCATGCGCGAATTGATTGCGGAGATCCGCGAGAAAGACGCGGATTTAGCGGCGAGGGCCGAAGAACAATTGCTACGCGAGGTGCGCGTTTCACCAACACTGGTAAAGTATGCTGAAGCCAACGCCTACGAAATCGAAACCCGCAAACTGTTGCAGCAAGCTGCAAGCGAGTTGATGAAGGGTGCCGCGATTGAGCCGGCGAAGGAAGTGGATCTGCTTGAGCCCGACCCGCTGGAAATCGAGTTGGCGACCACGCTCCTTTATCAAGGCAGCCAATATTCGTATCGGCAATTGAGGAGAGCAGTGGAGTCGCTCACGGCGGACGAGCGCCAGGAGATTATCGACCTCGGGGTGCAGAACCGCGGCAAGCACGATGAGCTTTCCCGGGCATTCAACGCCGGACAGCAGTTCCGCTTCGACATCCTGATGGATGTCGGCGGCTATCGCGACATGCATCGGCACCGCCGCTGCGTGCAGGTCCACCAGCCCTACACGGCGGCCCACGGTTTCGCGATGCCGGAAGAAATGGCAGACGCCGAGGTCGATGAGCGCTACCAACAGACGATGCAGCGCGCGGCTGATGCTTACACAAAGATCGCGGGTTCACCGATCGCCGAAGCCAATGAGAAAGCACAGTACGTACTGCCGCTCGCCTATCGCAAGCGTACGCTCTTCAAGATGGATTTCGCCGAAGTGGTGTACATCTCGGAGATACGCACCACGCCGCAAGGACATTATTCGTATCGCAATGTGGCCTGGCAGATGTATGACGAAGTCGCGAGCAAGCATCCGTCGCTTCGATCGTATTTCCGCGTGACCGATGTGCATGAGCCGGTGGATTTGCTGAAGCGGTAGTGCTGAGACGAATTACGGCTCAATTTACCGCGGAGGAACGCATGCTCCTGAAACGCGCTCTCGTCATCGTTCTCCTCGCAGGTGCTGCATTCGCACAAACAGAAAAGTCGAAGAAAAACTACGACAAGGCGATGGTTGCTCTTGATCGCCACAACCCCGTGGCCGCCGAGAAGGCTCTGAAAGAAGCGGTCGAGGATTCGCCGAACTGGGCACTCGCGTACCTGGAGTTAGGCCACGTGTATGCGCTCTTTCCCAAGAATGCGCAGGCGATCGAGAGCCTTGAAAAGGCCCGCGAACTGGATGGCAAAGACCATCAGTTGAAGATGGCGGACCGGCGCGATCTCTACACGCGCCTCGGAATTCTGTACGGCACGCGCAAGGAATACGGGAAGTCGATCGCAGTGCTGCAAGAGGGAATTCAAAACGATCCTGATTATGGCGGCTATGAGTACAACCTTGCATGCGCGTACTCGGAGGCGGGCGATCTTGATAAGGCGATCAGCCATTTGAAACGCGCATGGGAGCTACGCGGCAGTTTTCAGTTCCCCGACGTGAACAAAGACAGCTCATTCAAACGTTGGCGGAACGATCCGCGGTTCCAGGAAGTGGCGCGAAACCTTGTAATCTAAGGCGAATCACTCACTTCGCAATCCCGCTTTCCACCGAGCGACAGCATTCTGCTTGCACCCGCCTTGAATCGGACACACAATTTGCTCAGCTTACGAGCTAATTCTGGTCTGGCATGGCGATGGACATCGTCCGGCGAATCTTTGCGACATTGCTTCTTATGCTTTTCGTGGTCGGTGCGTCTGCGACGCCCGCACCCACGCTTGAGGAGCGCTTGCGCGATGCCGCGCTCGCAGGGGATGTTCCGCGAATCCGCCTGCTGCTGAACTCGTGGCCGGATGTGAACGCCACCGACGACAACGGCAATACCGCCCTGATGTTCGCCGCTTGCGAGTGCGGGCCGGCGAGGAACTCGGACAGTCTTGAGCTGATGCATCTGCTGCTGGCGAATGGCGCCGATCCGAACTTCAAGAATAACCAGGGCGAGACAGCGTTGATGATTGCCGCGGCTCGTGGGCGTCTCGATGCAGTGCGTTTGCTGGTGGAACATGGTGCGGAGGCGAAGAAACTCGATCAGCGGGGCGACACGGCGCTCACCCTGGCGGTGCAATCCGGCTATAGCGACATTGCCGAACTCCTGCGGACCGTGAAGCGCTGAATCGCGCGGGGAGGCTGGGGCATCGTACAATAGACAGTTGCCCATGGCTCCCGAACTCATCCAGATCGATCTAGAACCCAGGAAGCCGGCGCCCAAGCCCTCGTGGCTGCGCGCCAAGGCCCCCATGGGCGAAAACTACCACGACCTGAAGAAGCTGGCGCGCGGCATGAACCTGCACACGGTGTGCGAGTCGGCGCAATGCCCGAACATTGGCGAGTGCTGGAACCATAAGACCGCAACCTTCATGTTGCTCGGCAACCTGTGTACGCGACGCTGCGGATTCTGCGCAGTGCCGAAGGGGCGTCCGGAGCCAATTGATTTCGACGAACCTCGCCGTGTAGCCGAAGCGGTTGCAACGCTGGGATTGAACTTTGCGGTTGTCACGAGCGTGAATCGCGACGATGACAACGTTGGCGCAGCGCAAGTCTTTGCGCAGACGATAGAACAGATCCGCGAGCAAAAGCCGGGCTGTCGCGTGGAAGTGCTGATCCCCGATTTCCAGGGCAACGATGAATCTTTGCGCATTGTTCTCGCTGCCAAGCCCGAAATTTTGAACCACAACACCGAAACGGTGCCGCGGCTCTATCGCGCGGTGCGCTCCGGTGCCCGCTACGAGCGCACGTTGAACTTGCTGCGCCGGGCGAAAGAGATCAATCCCGCTCAGGTGACCAAGACTGGCGTGATGGTCGGCCTCGGTGAAACGACGGAAGAGCTTTTGCATGTCTATCGTGATCTCGCGCGGCAGAACGTGGACATCCTGACCATCGGACAATATCTGCGGCCGTCCAAAGACCATGCGCCGATGACGCGCTATTACACGCCGGAAGAATTCCTCTTCATGAAAGAAGAAGCAATGAAGATGGGCTTCCGCCACGTGGAGTCGGGACCGCTGGTGCGCAGCAGCTATCACGCGCATGAACAGGCGAATTCGACCAAGCAGCCGCTTGTCACCATCTAACGCCTGATTTATACGAACTTCACTCACCTTAAGTAAGCTCGACGTCTGCATGATGGGAGCATTGTGAACCTGAGCACGCAGACGTCCGTCAACACTGCTCCCACCCGTGGCTCTGCGGGGGCGCTCGCGATTACTGCGCTGGTGCTGTCGGGGTGCTGCTGGGGGACGGGCTTCCTCTTCGGGAAGATCGCGCTCGAGCAAATGAGCGTGACCGAGAATGTCGCGTGGCGATTCATTTTCGGATCGCTGGGTTTATTGCCGATCATTTTTCTGCGGTGGCAGCCCTATACGCGGCGCGATTGGGTGAGCCTGCTGATCGCGAGTTTCGTCGGTGTGCCAATCCAGTTCCTGATCCAGTTCAAGGGGTTGCAGCTCACGACCGTCTCGCATGCGTCGTTGATGATCGGGACCTTGCCGATCATGCTGGCGATGAGTTCGGTGATATTTCTCGGCGAACGTTTGCACTGGCAGGAATGGTTCTCGCTTGCAATCGCGACTTTCGGGGCCGTGCTGATTGCGCTCTCACACGGGAATGGGGTTGGCAGTCCGCAAGCAAGCGTCGTAGGAGATGTCCTCGTTGTGCTCTCGCTGCTGGCCGCGGTGGTGATGGTGATGATCACGAAGAAGCTGATTGGACGACACGATTCGCTGCACGTGACCTCGATGATGATCGTGCTCGGGACCCTGATGCTGATTCCCTGGGCGGTCCTGACGCATCCGATGCGCTTCGATTTCAGTACGAGTACGTGGATCGGGGTTGCCGCCCAAGGGTTTATCGCGACCTCTGGCGCCTACCTGCTTTGGAACTGGGGATTGGCGAAGGTTCCAGCGTCGCGCGCTGGGGTGTTTCTGAACATGGAGCCGCTGGTGGGAGCATTACTCGGCGTCACGGTTCTGCATGAGCATCTTGGATGGCCCGCACTGCTCGGCGGGGCCATGGTGGTCGGAGCTGCGATTCACTTCAGCAAGACTTCCTAGATACCCCTCACATCCATGATTTGATCGCCGACGAAATGTCTTCGTGCCGAAGCGCGAATACTCATCTGGTCACGACACTCGAGAGCGTATGGACCGGCGCGAACTTCTAAAAATCCTGACGGCAATTTCGGCGGTGCCGGCCCTCGCTTCTTTCACGAGCGCCAAGCCAATTGGGAAGGGTAAGCAAATGCAGATTGCCTGCTTTATTCGTTATCAGATTGATCCGTTTCAGCGCGAAGTCTTCCAGACCTATGCGGAGACATGGCGCAAGATTATTCCGCGTTGCGGTGGGCGGCTGATTGGATATTTCCTCCCGCTGGAAGGTACGAACGACATCGCGTGGGGGCTGATTGCGTTCGACTCGCTCGCGAGTTATGAAGCCTATCGCGCGCGACTGCGGACGGATGCGGAAGCGAAAGCCAATTTCGCGTTTGCACAGAGCAAGCGGTGCATCCTGCGTGAAGAGCGGACGTTTCTTGAGGTGGTGGAAGGTACGTTTGAACTACCCCTCGTCGCGAAGTCTTAAATCGTATTCACCGCAGAGGCCAGGAGGCACAGAGGTTTGAGAAATAAAATCCTCTGTGTCTCTGCGCCTCGGCGGTGAATGCGCCCTATTTGACTCCGACCGGCTCCAATCGGAAGCGATACGTGTAGTCGCTCGCAGGCAGCGTGAATTCTTTGTGGACTGGTGCACCCCAACTGTCGTCGCCGGCTACGCCCATTTGTTTGTAGTCGAGGTTGACGGTGATGTCGTCGGACATTTCGATGTCGCCGGCGTGCTTGCGTCCGATGTTGACCGGAGACTTTTCGTGCTCGATCTCCGACATGCGGAAAGGCCAGGCGCTGAAGTTGAGGAGTGGCTCGCCAGTGGCTTTGAAACCGAAGCCTTGGTCATCGGTGAAGGTCACCCAGCGAACGTCGGTGCGGTTGCCGGTTTCCTGCGGCTCGATGTAGGGGAACCACATTTTGTCCATGGTGTTCTTGTAGAGGCCGACGTTGGAGGCTAGGTTGCGGTCCCAGTAGTTTTCGTCGGGTCCGCGGCCGAACCACTCGACGTTGCGCAGAGAGCCTAGGACGCGCATTTGCATGCCGACGCGGGGAAGGTCGGGGAGCGAGGGATCGGCGTGGAGGGTGCTGGCTATTTCCACGGTGCCATCGCCGTGGATGGTGTACGTGTATTTCTGTGTGGAGTTTCCGGCGGGTAGCTTCATCTCGGTTGCGATTCTTACGAGATTCGGCTGCGGCTGTTCCGCCTTCACGCTCTGCACTTCACGGTTCTGGCCGGCAAGCCGCCAGATCGCCTGCCTCTGCGGCATCCCGTTGCCGCGGTCGTTGTCAGTGGGCGCGCGCCAGAAGTTCGGCGAGAGAGGCGCGGTGATCAAGTTCTTGCCGTCGAGCGTGAAGGACTCGATGGACCCGCTCTCTTTGCCGATGGTGATCGAGAAGCGATCATTGTAGACGGCGAACTGGTGCTCCATGTCTTCGATCTTGAGCGTCGGCGCGCGCTCCCGGCGCACCGCGGATGAGAGTTCTCTTCCACTCTCAAGCGCAAACTGATCCCACGCGATCACATGTCCCTTCGGCGCCCATGGTGTAGATTCTCTCAATTCATATCGAATCGTCACGAGATAGTCAGCGGTGGGGCGAATCGCTGGGCGGCTGAGATCGATTGTGACCTCCTGAGTAGCGAGCGGAGCAACACTGCTTGCGGGTATCTCGCCAGCCTTGATCGCGTTCCCGTTCTCTTCCAGTACCCAGGTTCCGCGGACAAAACTCAAATCGCGAAAGTTGTATTTGTTGCGAATGCGGAACTCGCCGGCGGCGAGATCAACTGCCTCGACCTTGATGTTGGCGTACGAGTGCTTTACTTCGGTGAGACCTGGGTGCGGAGTTCGATCAGGGAGCACGAGGCCGTTGGTGACGAAGTTGTCGTCGTTGGGCTTGTCGCCGAAGTCGCCACCGTACGCCCAGATTTCGCGGCCTTGCGCGTTCTTGCGGCGGATGCCCTGGTCGACCCAATCCCAGATGAAGCCGCCGTGGGCCCAGCGTTCGGAATCGAAGACGTCCCAATACTGCTGGAAGTTTCCGGTGCCGTTGCCCATGGCGTGCGCGTACTCAATCTCGAAGAATGGGCGACCTTGGCCGTGCTCTTTGTAGTAGCCCACAATTTCCTGGGGCTTCACGTACATCGGCGAGAGGGCGTCGCCGTGAACGCTGTCGTGCGGCTGGTAGATGATGAAGAACTCGGGGTGGTGCGCTTTCGCCCAATCGCGCTCGGCGGCCATATTGCGGCCCCAACCGGCTTCGTTACCGAGTGAGAAGCCGATGATTGAGGGATGGTTCTTGTCGCGCTCAATAGTGCGATGGATGCGGTCGACAATGGCGTCGGTGTAGTCTTCGCCCGTGGAGATACGCTGCTGGGCTTCGCTGTCGTAGCCGTGCGATTCGACGTTGGCTTCATCGAGGATATAGAGGCCATATTCGTCGGCGAGCTCGTACCACTCTGGAACGTTGGGGTAATGCGAGGTGCGGACAGCGTTGATGTTGTTCTGCTTCATAATCCGGATGTCCTGGATCATGCGCTCGCGGGTGACCACCTGTCCGAGGTCGGGATCGAACTCGTGGCGGTTCACGCCTTTGATCATCAGCTTCTTGCCGTTGAAGAGAATCTGGTCGCCTTTGATTTCGGACTGGCGGAAACCGATCTTCCACGGGATCACTTCGAGTGTCTTGCCATCTGCGTCTTTGAGCGTGAGCAGAAGCTGGTAAAGGTTTGGAATTTCGGCGGACCATTGCTTCGGTGCCTTCACGAGCTGCTCGAGCGTGATGGAAGTTTCTTTGTTCTGCTCCAGCTGCACGCGCTTCGCAAGGATTGCAAAGACCGGCTTACTATTGTCGTCGAGTAATTGCGCTTCAAGCGTTGCAGCCGAGTTGCTTGCGCCAAGATTGCGAACATCGACTCTGACCTTCAAGATCGCGTCGCGATACTGCGCGTCGAATGGCGTTTGCACCTGGAAGTCGCGGATGTGCAGCGGCGCGCGCGAGACCAGCGTCACGTTGCGGTAGATGCCGCTCATCCGCCAGAAGTCCTGGTCCTCGATGTAGCTGCCGTCGCACCAGCGATAGACTTCGACGGCGATGGTGTTGGTGCCCGGCTTCAGGTACTTGGTGATATTGAATTCCGCCATCATCCGGGTGTCCTGGCTGTAGCCGACCTTCTGGCCGTTGATCCACAGGTAGTAGGCGGAGTTGACGCCGTCGAAGACGAGAAACGTTTCGCGGCCATTCCATGAATCCGGAAGCGTGAAGTCGCGGCGGTACGATCCGACGGGATCGCGTTGCAGGTATGCGGTCCAGGAGTGATCGGCGGGCGCGGTCGTCACACGCGGGGCATCGCGCTCAAAGGGATAAATGATGTTGGTATAGATCGGAGTGCCGTAGCCTTCCATCTCCCAGTTCGCGGGCACGCGAATCTCTTTCCATGCACTCACGTCGTAGTTCGGCTGATAGAAATCCTGAGGCCGCTCTTCAGGGCTTTTTACCCAGTGGAACTTCCACATCCCGTTCAGCGATTGCATGAAGACAGACGGTTGCTCGCGACGCTTAAGCGCCGAGGCCTCGTCTGGAAATGGGGTGAAGGTCGCGCGCGGCGCTTCTCTATTGATGCCGAAAACGCGAGGGTTCTCCCAGTCGGGGGTTTGCGCGAAACCGAGCACACCCAAAAGCGCGAAAAGGAAGAAGAAGGCAGCGAGTCGTCTCATGAAAAGCGGGCCTCACGGGCTGAAGTTACGCCGAGTGGATTGTAAGCAACGAAGCCTCGCCATTCCTGCGCCGGGACGCAAAATCGCGATTTTCCTGTGGAGAAAATCATTTCGTTGACACTCCCAGCGCCGAAACGTACTCTCAAGCTTCTCCCAACTCGTTGGGCGATCTTTTCCAAGTAGCGTTCGCGCGCATCGGCCCACCGGGCGATGCTGGGAAGCAGGTGAAAAGCCTGCGCTGCCGCGCAACTGTAAGCGAGAGCAATCGGACTAAGCCACTGTCGCAAGATGGGAAGGCTCCTCCGGAAGTTATCGGCCAACGCCGAAACTCGCGAGCCAGGAGACCGGCGCGAACACCTCGATCCACCCCTTTCGCGTGCAAAGGAGGAAGCCTTGCGCCGTCTGCTCTTATCTTGCTGCCTACTTTTTCCGGCAGCGCTTTTCGCCGGTGAACTCACTATCCATGTGGTTGACCCCGACCAGCGTCCGGTCGTGAATGCCAACGTCGCGCTTTATTCCAGCAATCATTCCGAGGTCCGCACTACCGGCGCTGACGGTGCTGCGCATTTCTCAAACGTGAGCGATGGCAGTTATAACGTGCAGGTGCTCGCGCCGGGGTTCGCCAAAGCCGAACAACCGGTCCAACTTCCTGAACGCAGCGATTCCACTGTTGCACTTTCTGTCGAAAACGCCGCCGAGAGCGTGGTAGTAACGGCTACGTCCAGCCCCGTATCGGAAGCTGAGTCTGGCTCCGCGGTTTCCACTCTGGACGCCCAACAACTCACGCTGAAGCAGGCTACCGCCGCCAGCGATGCACTGCGCTTTATGCCCGGCGTACTCGTTACCGCCACCGGCCAGCGCGGATCGTTGACGACGGTCAACGTGCGCGGTGGAGAGTCGCGCTATAACCACGTAATTGTGGATGGCGTTCCGGTGAACGAACCCGGTGGCCAGTTCGACTTCGGCGTTGTGCCGACGGCTCAAATGGACCGCATCGAGGTGGTTCGCGGCTCCGACAGCGCGGTTTATGGCTCGGACGCGATGAGCAGCGTGGTGCAGATGTTCAGCGCCACCGGAACCACGCGGACCCCTGAGTTTCGCTTCGGCGCCGACGGCGGCAACTTCGGCACGGCACACGGATTTCTCTCCATTGCCGGCGCGTGGCGGCGTTTCGATTACAACCTTTTCGGCGATCAGTTCAATACCAACGGCCAGGGACTCAACAACGCCTATTCCAACGGCCTCGAAGGTTTGAATCTTGGCTATCGCGTGAATCAAAGGGCGCAGCTGCGCTTCCGGCTGCGTCATGCGAACAGCTGGAGCGGTACCTCGAACGAGTGGTGGTTTAACGGGGACGCTGCCCTACCGGCGGATTCCGATCAATACGCGCGACAGACGAATTTTCTCGCCGATCTCGATCTCACCATCGCGGGTCCCGGCGCATGGCAGCACCGCTTCAGCGGCTTTGAGTACAACCACGACCGGCGCAATGTGGACAGTTTCGTTGATCCCGGCCGTCCAGCAGATTTCGATCAGCCCTTCGATTCGGCGGCGCTTTACAACCGCGCAGGCTTTGATTGGCAGTCGGACTATTCTCCACGCAGTTGGACGCGGACTTCGATCGGCTATCACTTCGAAAAAGAGAACGGGAATATAACCAGCAACTACTCGTTCTTCGGATTCCCTGAGTACAGCGTCACAATTGGGCAGCGTAACAACCAGGCTGTGTTTGGCCAGCAGATGCTGCTCTGGAAGCGCTTCAGCCTGCTCGCTGGCCTGCGCTGGGAGCACAACGAGAGCTTCGGCGATAAAGCGATTCCGCGCGCTGCCCTTAGCTTTGTTGTGTTGCGCGGCGGCGAGATTTTCAGCGGCACGCGTCTTCGCGGTTCTTATAGTACCGGCGTGGTAGAACCGAGTTTCGAAGAGACTTTCGGCATCTCGGGTACGTTTCCCACGCTGCCGAATCCGGACCTGAAGCCCGAGCAGGCACGCTCGTTTGAGGCCGGATTGGAGCAAGGTTTCCTGGCGAACAAGGTCTCGCTCTACGCGGCCTACTACAACAGCATTTACCGCGACCAGATCCAGTTCTACTTTGACCCAATCACGTTCAACAGCCAATACCGCAACATCAATCGCGCCCTGGCACACGGTGCGGAAGTCGACATTCAAGCGCGCCTGAACAAGAGCCTCTCAGTCAGCGCGAACTACACGTATACGTCGTCGCAGATCCTGAGTGCCCTGCCGTGCGATCCGGCGGCAGGATGCGATCCGCGTCTCTTTGGCGAAGGCAGCCCGCTGCTACATCGACCACGGCACTTCGGCAACTTGATGCTGAGCTATTCGCGTAGCCGCTGGGGTGCGCAACTCGCGGGTGTGGCTGTGGGGCGTCGTGCCGACGACGATTTTGGCCTTGCTCCCGCACCCATTTCCTACGCTGCGGGTTATGCGCGCTTCGACGCTTCAGGCTATTACACGGTGAGTACGCACGTGACTGCCTACGTGAATATGGAGAACCTGCTGAACCACTACTACAACGAAGTTGTCGGGTATCCGTCGCTGGGCTTCAACTTCCGCGCGGGATTACGCTTCCGCTTCGGTGGCGAATAGTTCGTACGCAAAAGAAAAGAGGCACGGCGCACCGTGCCTCTCGTCCTTCACAGAAATTTATTCGTTCGCCACTGCCTGCATTGCCAAATACTTCTGACGCACGACGCGCAGCTTGTCCATATTTTCGTTGCTGAGCAGCTCTTGGCGTCCGAGCAAGTGCGTGACGAGCGAAATCTTCGCGAAGTGCTCCACGGTTTCCATGTGCATGTAGGCGTGCAGCACGTCTTCCGCGTAAGTCACGGCGCCGTGGTTGGCCATCAGGATCGCTTGGTGATCAGGGACGAAGGGCTCCAGTGCCTCAAGGAGTTCCGGTGTTCCGGGCGTGCCATAGTTTGCTAGCGGGACCGCGCCGAGTGCGACGACGATCTCCGAAGCCAGCGCTGAATCTAGTGTCATGCCGGCGGATGCGAAGCCCGTCGCCGTTGGCGGATGTGCATGTACCACTCCGCGAACATCGGGACGCATGCGGTAGATCAGGAGGTGCATCTGGATCTCGCTCGAGACTTCGCGATGGCCCTCTATGCGCTTTCCCTGCATATCAACCAGCACGAGGTCGTCCGGCTCCATCATGCCTTTACTGATACACGTGGGAGTGCACAGGACCGTGTCTCCACTCAGGCGAACGGAGACGTTGCCATCCATGGCTGCCACGAACCCCTTCGTGTGTAGCCACTGCCCAATCTTCACGATTTCGAGCTTCTGCGTTTCGAGGCTTTTCATTGCTCACTGGCCCTTAAGTGCCATCTTATGGTTGGCTTATCCTATCGCAAAGTTCGCAAAGTCGAAAGGTCAGTCCTCACATGAGGGAGTGAGAATATCAACACTCGTCAATGTGTTGGGTTCCAGCATACGAAACTTGGCTTCCAACTGAACTGGCAAAACATGCAGTTCTGGGTAACTCCTATAATTTGCCTGTGCTTGTCTCGGACTTCGACTACCTACTGCCGCCGGAGTTGATCGCGCAACATCCCTTGGCCGATCGCTCGGCTACGCGCATGATGCACGTGCGCAGGTACGGGGGCCCTGAGATCGACAACCTACAATTTCGCAGTTTTCCGGACCTGCTCAGCCCCGACGACCTCGTGGTCTTCAATAACACTCGTGTGCTACCGGCGCGGCTGTTCGGTCGCCGTAGCGGCAGCCGTGCGCAGACGCTCAGCCCGCAAAATCCTGCCAGCCGCGAGTTTCTTACCGGACGCGTCGAAGTCCTGCTCACGCGGCAGATCCAAGCCGATCCGCCGGTTTGGCAGGCGCTGGTGCGACCAGGACGGAAACTTGGCGTCGGAGAAAAGATTTTTTTTGGCGAGGATGCAGAACACCCGGAACTTACGGCGGAGATCCTCGAACGCGGGGAATTCGGGGAACGCACGCTGCGTTTTACCGGAGACTTCTGGGGGACGGTGAATCGGATCGGCCACATCCCGCTGCCGCCTTACATTGATCGACCGGACACCGCCGAAGACCGCGAGCAGTACCAGACGATCTTCGCTCGCGAACTTGGTTCCGTCGCCGCCCCGACGGCAGGCCTCCACTTTACCCGCGAGATTCTCGACCGGATCGCGGCGCGCGGGATCGAGACCGCAGAACTAACTTTGCATGTAGGGCTCGGCACGTTTCAGCCGTTGCGGCATGAGAACGTGGAAGAGAACCATCTGCACCTGGAGCGCTACAGCATTTCTGCCGATGCGGCGGAGAAGCTGAATCGTGCCCGGCGCGAAGGGCGGCGGATTGTCGCGGTTGGAACGACGATTGTGCGCACATTGGAATTCGCGGCACAGCAGAGCAAGGAATTCGGCGAGCAGAGCGGCGATGCCAATATCTTCATCTATCCCGGGTACGAGTTCCGCGTAGTTGGGGGAATGCTGACGAATTTTCATCTGCCAAAGTCGAGTTTGCTGATGCTGGTGAGTGCGTTTGCAGGAACCAGTCGCGCGCTGCGGGCGTATAACCATGCAGTGGCGGAGCGGTACCGCTTTTTCTCATACGGCGATTGCATGTTTATCGAGTAAAGAATTCCAGGAGATCGCATGGCTTCACCGGCGCAAACGGCCCCCTTGCAGAACTCCAGCTTCACGCATTCGCTTCTGTTTCCGGCATGGTGCGTTGCCGCCGTCATATTCATCCTGCACATCGTCACCGCGCCGTATTACGGATACTTCCGCGACGAACTCTATTTCATCGCGTGCAGCGATCACCTTGCCGCGGGCTACGTAGACTTCGCGCCACTCGCTGCGTGGATCCTCAAGGCCAACCGCGTCATCTTCGGAGATTCGCTCTATGCGTTGCGCTGGCTGCCGGGACTCGCGCACGCGGCGCTGGTCGTTCTTACCGGCATGCTCGCACGGGAGTTAGGCGGCAAGCGCTTTGCGGTGCTCCTGTCGGCAATTGCCGTCGGGTTCACGCCAGTGATCCTCTGCGATAGCACTCGCTATTCGATGAATCCCTTCGAGCCGCTCTTCTGGATGAGCGCACTCTACCTGCTGATTCGCGTTATCAACGGCGGGGATGAGCGTCTTCTACTCGGCCTCGGGGTGGCCTGCGGTCTCGGCGTGGAGAACAAACACTCGACCATCTTCTTCATGGCGGCCCTGCTGCTCGCGCTCGCGCTTACACCGCAGCGAAGGTTCTTCGCGAGCAAGTGGTTCTGGGGTGCAGTCGGAATCACGATCGCTCTGGCGCTTCCCAACTTGATCTGGCAAATCCAGCACGACTATCCGACGTACGTTGATCTGCACAACGTGAAGGTCATGCACAAGAACGTTGAATTGCCGCCACTGCCGTGGATCAAGCAGCAGATCGTGATGTTGAACCAGGCCCTCGCACTGCTGTGGATCCCGGCGATCGGGTTCCTGCTCTGGCATCGCGATGGGAAAAAGTATCGCGTGGTCGGCCTGACCTTTCTCTTCTTCTTTCTCGAACTCATGCTGATGAAGGGCAAGGATTACTATGTCGCGCCCATCTATCCGGTGATGTTTGCTGCAGGCTGCGTGCTGTGGGAGACATTGTCGGAGGTGCGTTTCCGTTGGATACGGCGGACGCTGGCGGTCGTGACCGTAGTCGCAAGCCTAGTCGCCGTCCCGATCGTTGTACCTATACTTCCGCCGGAGAAAGCCAACGCGTATATTCGCGCCCTCGCTGGGGACGGCCAGAAGACGGAAGTCGGTATGCACTCGCAGCTTCCGCAATATTTCGCCGACGAATTCGGCTGGCCTGAACTGGTTGAAAAGACCGCGCAGCTTTATCATTCGCTCCCGCCAGAAGAGCAGGCCAAGACCGCGATTCTCGGCGGAAGTTATGGTGACGCCGGCGCTATCGATTTCTTCGGCGCGAAATATGGGCTGCCGAAATCCATCAGCGCGCACCAGAACTACTGGTACTGGGGTCCGCGAGACTATACCGGCGAGTCGGTGATCATCCTGCACTGGCGGCGCTCCTCGGTTGAGAAGCACTGCTCCTCGGTCGTGGAAGGGCCGACGCTCGATCATCCCTGGGCGATGGAAGAGGAGCACTACACGATCTGGCTCTGCAAAGGCATGAAGCCAGGATTGCAGGAGTTCTGGCCCGACCTGAAAAACTGGAACTAGCTCTTTTGCGCCCGCGCGAGGCTTTCGGTAGCATCGTGGGGTGCCCGCGAAGAAGAAATCTGCCAGCAGCCCCGCCGACTCCACTGCGCCCATAACCGAATACAAGGCGCAGGTTCCAGCCGACGATAAAAAGCTCGGCCGGGTTTTCCTGATCGATACCTTCGGCTTCGTCTTCCGCGCTTATCACGCCATGGCGCGGCAGCGTCCCATGTCCACGAAAACTGGCATCCCAACGAGCGCGACCTATGTGTTCGTCAACATGCTCAACAAGCTGCGCCAGGACTTCGCGCCCGAGCACATTGCGGCGATCATGGAGGGCGGCAAGACGTTTCGTGATGAAGAGGCCGCAGCGGTCGCGACGATCAATAAGTTCGACATCAAAACCCAGACCTTCCAGGAGATCGCATACGGCGGTTACAAGGCGAACCGCACCGAGATGCCAGAAGATCTCACCCAGCAGATGCCATACATCGAACGTGCGCTGAATGCCTATCGCATCCCGATGATCTCGGCCGAAGGCTTCGAGGCTGACGATGTGATCGGCACACTGGCGAAGAAGGCTGCGGATGGAGGCTACCCGGTTTATATCGTCTCCAGCGACAAGGACATGATGCAGCTCGTGACCGAACGCGTCTGCATTCTGAATCCGCCGAAAGACAACCTGATCTGCGATCCGAAGAAAGTGGAAGAGATCCTTGGCGTACCGCCCGAACGCGTGGTGGACGTGATGGCGCTGCGCGGCGACTCCATCGACAACGTCCCAGGCGCACCCGGAATCGGCGACAAAGGCTCAGTGCAATTGATCCAGCGCTTCGGCACCGTCGAGGCCGCACTCGATCATGCTGGCGAAGTCGAAAGCAAGCGCCAGCGCGAATCGTTGCAGCAGAACCGCGACGCCGTGCTCTTCAGCAAGCGCATGGTGACCATTCGTACCGACATCGATATGCCGTTCGAGCCTCAGGCAATGCGCGCGCAAGACCCGGATTACGAGGCTTGCAAGGCGCTCTTCGCGGAGCTCGAATTCAACAACCTGCTCAAGCAATTTCTGACCGAAGGCTCCGAAGTTGGCGAGACCGATTACGCCGATGCGAAGTCGACTGACGAAATCAAAGCGCTGCTGAGAGATGTAAACGCCGATCACCCGCTCGCGGTGGCAATCGCGCACCTCGATGCTCCATCACTGGCGGCAGAAGAAGCCGAGCCGGAGGAGGACGCACCGCAACTCGCGCTCGCGATGGCCGAACCTGTTGCTACACCGCAGGTCACGAGTGTCGCGCTATCCAGCAGAGAAGGTGCCGCCCGCGCCGTGGAATTGAAAGGCGAGTCCGGTGAAGTGGTTCGCCGCGCGCTCGCCGATCCAACGGTCCCCAAGGCCGTGCATGATGCGAAAGCCGCGATGCATGCGGGCCTGCCGCTCGAGTCGGTTGAGCACGACACCATGCTCTACGAATACCTGCTCGATCCGACGTACACAACCTACCGACTTCCCGATGTTGTGCTCCGCCGGTTGAACCTGAAGCTTGCTGGAACTCTGCCCGAAGCGGCGGACATGACCCATCGCCTCACGACCAAGCTGCACAAGCTGGTCGAAGATGGCGGGCTGATGAAGGTGTATGAGGACATCGATCGCCCGCTGGTTACGGTGCTCTATGCGATGGAAGCCGCCGGCGTGAAGCTTGACTGCGATGTGCTCGCCGAGATGTCGACGCGCCTGCAGAGAGATGCGGATGCGCTCGCTCGCAAGATCTACGGCCTCTCCGGACAGGAGTTCAACATCAACTCGCCGAAGCAACTCGGAGACGTGTTGTTCAATAAACTCAATCTGCCTAAGCCGGTGAAGTACGGGAAGGGCAAGACCATATCGACCGCCGTCGATGTATTAGAAGGGCTCGCCGGGGAACACGAAGTTCCGAAGCTGGTGCTCGAATATCGCCAGTTCACGAAGCTCAAATCAACCTACGTGGACGCGCTGCCGAATCTCTGCCACGCCGGCACCGGGCGCTTGCACACGACCTTCGCACAAGCGGCGACTTCCACTGGGCGTCTCTCTTCCGTCAATCCGAATTTGCAGAACATTCCCATCCGCACCGAGCTAGGCCGCGAGATTCGCGCTGCGTTCGTCGCCGAAAAAGGCAACGTGCTGCTTGCCGCGGATTATTCGCAAATCGAACTCCGACTCCTCGCACACTTCTCGCAAGACCGCCTGCTGGTGGACGCCTACAACAACGACCGCGACATTCATGCCCTAACCGCCAGCGAAGTTTTCGGTGTGCCGCCGATGATGATTGATGCCGAACATCGCCGCCGGGCGAAGGCCGTGAACTTCGGCATCGTCTATGGCATCTCGCCGTTCGGACTCTCGCAGCAACTCGGCATAGACACGAAAGAATCGAAGCGCTATATCGAGAGTTACTTCGAACGTTACAGCGGCGTTCGCGAGTGGCTCAACAGCGTGCTGGAGCAAGTTCGCAAGGACGAAAAAGTCAGCACACTCTTCGGTCGCATCCGGCCAATCCCCGACATCCACAGCCGCAATCCAAATCTCCGCGGTTTTGCCGAACGCACGGCGACGAACACACCGCTGCAGGGCACGGCAGCCGATCTCATCAAGCTGGCGATGATCCGCATTCACCGCGATCTCATCGAGCGCAAGTTGAAAACGCGCATGCTGCTCCAGGTGCATGACGAGCTCGTCTTCGAAGTTCCGCAGGCGGAAGTCGAAGAAGTGCGTGCGCTGGTTCAGGACCGAATGGAAAACGTGCATCCCGAGCTGACGGTGCCGCTGAAAGTGGATGTCGGCGTAGGAAAAAACTGGCGCGATATGGATTAATTACGCCACTGATAATTCTGTCTCTTCCACTCGTTCCATTTTTTCTTCGCGCATGGTGCGTACGATCAGAAGCGCTGGAAGCAGAACGACCGCGCCAGCGGCGCAAACGCCCGCCCATCCGAAGAAATGCCAACCGGCATTGCCCAGCGCGGACCCGAACGCGCCGCCGACAAAATAGCTCACCATGTAGACGGTATTAGCTCGGCTGCGTGCGTGCGGGAACGTGTTGTAAATGCGCGTCTGGTTGCTGATGTGTCCCGTCTGCACGCCGACGTCGAGCAGAATGACGCCGAGCCCCAGGCCGATCAGCCAGTGCCCCGTTGCGATCATCACGGCATAAGACGCAAGTGTTGTGATGACCGCGATCGAGATGCCAAGCTTCGGTGAACGACGGTCAACCATGCGGCCCACGATGGGCGCGAGTGCCGCACTGGCAGCAGCCAGCAAGCCAAGTCCACCGGCCATGCGCGCGCCATAGTGATACGGCGGCTTGGCGAGAAAGAACACCAGCGTGGTCCAGAACGCGCTGAACGAAGCGAATAGCAAAGCCCCGATCGCCGCCGACTCGCGCAGCCCGCGATGTTCCCGCACCATGCTGCCTACTGAGCGCAGAAGATCGAAGTAGTGCATCTGTACCGATGGGTGGCTCTCTGGCAGCAACTCGCGAAAAGCGATCGCGAGCCCGAGCATCAGCCCGGCGGAGATGAAAAAAATAGCGCGCCATCCGAATGCCGCGCCGACGAATCCAGCAACAGTCCGTGCCAGCAGGATGCCGACGAGCATTCCACTGATTACCTTTGCGACGACTTTACCGCGTGCGCCTTCCGGCGCCAGGTGCGCGGCGAATGGAAGGATTAGATGCGGTATCACGGACCCGAGCCCCAGCAGAAAGCTGAACAGTGCCAACAGGGAAAAGCTCGGCGCGAGCGCTGTGAGCAGTGCGGCGAACGCCACGAACACGCACATGCGCACTGTGAGCTTGCGACGCTCCGCAATGTCGCCGAGAGGAACGAACAACAGCATGCCGATAGCTGTGCCGACTTGCGTAAGGGTCGCGATCCAGCCGGTATGGCGCTCACTCACGTGCAGGTCCTGCGCCATGATGCCGAGCAGCGGCTGGCAATAATAAATATTGGCGACGGCCACGCCGACGCCGATTGCCATCAGCAGCGTGGTGGCCTGTAGTTTCTGTTCCTGAGTAGACACAAAGATTGGATTCGCCATCGCCCGTGTTGGACGCAAGGCAAATTCTTATGGAACCCATAAGAAAAGGCGCGCCTAAGCGCGCCTCTCGTAAAACGATCAAACTACCGCGGCGTGCTCTGGTTCTGGTCGCCCTTGTCCTGCTGGGGGCTGTTGGGATCGCGTGGCATGTCCGGTGAATTACCCTTCGGTGTGGTTGCGTTCGACGGCGTGGATGGCTGACCGTTGCTCATCGCTGAGTGCCCGTTGTTCAAATCACTATTGCCCGCACCGGTGACCTGCAGATTGTTGTTCACCTTGCGGTTCTGCGCATAAGACTGCGCAATGCGCTCGGCTTGCGTCTTCGCCTTGTTGCTGCCGACGGTGCCGTTCAGTTCGATCGCGTTATCCGACACATTCACGTTTACGGTGCTGTCAGTCAACGAAGGTTCGTTTTTGATCGAGGTTTCGATCTGTTTTTGTAACGTCAGAGTGTCGCCACGCCCGGTCGGACTCGAGCCGCTCTGGCTCATGGTACCGGCCTCGGGGGCCTTGGTCTGAGGCGCCGCGCTGCTCGGGTTCGCGGAAGTTTGCGAGTTGCCCGCGATGCTGCCCGCGGTGTTCTGTGAAGCGTTGCCCTGGGCCGCATCCTGCGCGCTCAGGAACGACATGCCGGGACCGGCGGCCGAACTCGACTGCGGCTGGTTCTTGCCTTCCTTGCCGCTGAGCTTCAGGTGCTCTTTGACAGTGCGTACGCCAGCCACGGACTTCACGGCATCTTTCGCTTTCTTCTTGTCGTCATTCGAGTTTACCGAGCCATCGAGCGTGACCCTACCGTTCTCCACGGCCGCCTGGACATTGGCGAACGCTGGATCGGCGGCGAGTTTGTCTTTCACGGCCGTCTGCAACTGGCTGTCGCCAACTTTCGCCGTGTTCTGGCTCGGAGGTGGCGTTGGCTTCGGAGGATTTGCGACTTGCTGGGATTGTGTGGTCTGGGTTCCGGTCTCGGCCCGATTCGCCGGGCTGTTGGGATCCTGCCCGCCTGTCTGAGCCTTCGCGCTCGCGTAGGCGAACATCATGGCGAGGGCCAACACGAGGTACATGGTGTGTTTCTTCATGGTTCTCTCCCTGTTTCCGTCCTGTTGCTGGCGCCGGCCGAGAGACGAAGGCGAGATTCCAAGGCGGGCGTCGCTGCTCTCTACACAGATGCAGACGGCCAAGGGAGGGAGGTTTGGCACCTTAGCCAAAATGTGGGGGTGCCTCGGGCATAAGTTGAAGACCGCCCAGACCGCCGCTAAACTTAGACCATGCCCCATGCCCATTCCGGCGACCTGAACGACGCGAAAACCTCGCGTGTTCTCCGGATATCACTCGGAGTCACAGTGCTTTACATCGTGCTCCTCGTGGTGATGGGCATTCGCTCGCACAGTCTTGCGCTGCTTTCTGAGGCCGGCCACAATCTCTCCGACTTTCTCGCCTTGCTGCTGACGTGGGTTGCGGTGTACGTGCAGTCGCGTCCACCGAGCGCTACGAAGACGTTTGGCTACCAGCGCGCTGGAGTGCTGGCGGCGTTCATCAACGCGGCATCGCTGGTGCTGATCGCGTTCTTCATCTTCTATGAAGCGGGCAGGAGGTTGTACGCACCGTCCGATGTGGAGCCCCGCACCATGATGTGGGTGGCCGCTTGCGGCGTGGTCATGAACGGCGCCATTGCGTTGATGTTGCTGCGCACGCGCCGCGACCTCAATATTCGTTCGGCGTTTCTTCACGAGCTAGGCGATACGCTTTCGACGGCCGCCGTCATCGTTGGTGGCTGGGTCATTCTTGAGACCGGCCAGAGTTGGGTGGATCCCGCGCTGTCGTTCGGCATCGGTGTACTCGTGTTGTGGAGCTCTTTCGGGGTCATCCGCGACAGCCTGAATATTCTGCTCGAAGGTACGCCGCGTGGCATGAACGTGCAGCGCCTGGCCGAACGGATGTGCAGTATTGATGGCGTGATCGATGTGCACGATCTCCACGTCTGGAGCCTCGGCAGCGAGACCCACGCGCTGAGCTGCCATATCCGCATCGCCGACCTGCGCGCGTCCGAAAGCGAAGCAATCCTGAAAGCCGTGAACGAAGCCGTAGCACACGACTTCCATATTCACCACACGACGATCCAGTTCGAGCACGAAGTCTGCGAGGTTGCGCACGGGTGTGTGATCCCCGTGAGTCATGCGCACGACCATACCCACGACCACGCTTAGAGGCGCTAAGAACTCTGCGCCTTTGTGTCTCCGCGGTGAATACGTCGCGTGCGCTGGTGAAACTGCGACCGGTAAATCTCCTCAGCACGCTCCAGCGTGTCGATCTCTTCGCCCCCCTTATCATCGCGAATGCGCAGAATTCGCGGGAACCGCAGGGCAAATCCGCTGGCATGGCGATCGGACTTCATCACCGCGTTGAACGCCACTTCGATGACGATCTTGGGCTCGACCTCACGAACGAAGCCATGATCGACCAGGGTGTGAGCCCGAAACCACTCGTCCATCTCCGCGATTTCTTTGTCCGTAAGCCCGGAGTAGGCTTTGCCGATGTTCAATAGTTCTTCACCACCGCGCACGGCGAAGGTGTAGTCGCTCAGGATGCCCGCCCGTTTGCCGTGTCCGAGTTCGACTGCGGTCACAACGACGTCCAGCATTGCCAGCTCGCGCTTCAGCTTCAGCCACGATTTGCCGCGGCGCCCGACCGCGTAGGCCGAATGAATGTCTTTGATCATCAGCCCTTCGTTGCCGCGTTCCTGAGCGGCTGCGAACAGGCGATCGAGCTCTTCGGGGGAATCCGCTCGTGCCTGCGGTGCGCGCAATACCCTTTGCTCTGGTGTAACTTCGGCAAACATCAATGACGCCTGACCGTGCGGATCAACGTTGACCAATCGCGGTGCACCTTCCGAAAAGATTCCATCCAGCATCGCCGCGCGCTCCTGCAGCGGACGATCAATCACCAACTGGCCCTTCGCATAAAGCAAATCGAATGTGACGTAGCTCACCGGCACTTCGCGCTGCATGGCTGCCGAAACGTTCTTGCGCCCAAGTCTCTTCTGCAATTCGCTGAACGCTAGCGCCTGGCCGCAGCGCCACGCGAGGATTTCGCCATCGAGGATGACTTCGTGCTCGATCGCTTTCAGGGCGGGAATGAGTTCGGGGAAGGAATCGGTGATGTCGTCGAGAGTTCGCGAAAAGATCCGCACTTTGTCTCGCGAGATATGCGCTTGCGCGCGGATACCGTCGTACTTGTCTTCGACGATGGCGTGCTCGAATTCCGCGAAGGCTTCGTTCGCACTCTCTGCCGGAGTGGCGAGCATGAATCCCATCGGGTGGAAGAGTCGCATCCGCGCAGTCGCAAGCTTGTCATGCGCGGCCAGCACCAGCGTTTCGCCGATGTCCCCGACCAGCATGTTGGCGCGCCGCACTTCCGCGAGTTCGCGACCATACGCCTTGGCGATCGCCTCTTCGACTTGGCTTTCCTTCAATCCTATGCGCAACTCGCCGGTGATGAACTTGACGAGGTACTTCGCTTCCGGTGCCGTCGCCCGCGCGAGCAGCGTCACGATCAGCCGCGATTTCGCTGCCGGACCGCTGACAGCCGCAATCTGTTGGAACATGTAATCCACTTCTTTCAGCGTGAGAGTGCTTTCTTCAGGCGCAACCCCGCGCAACACCCCGAGCGTGGCATCGCCAAGATCGCCGTGCCGTTTGTAAGCCGCGGTCATCTTGGCTTCACTCGCACCAGAAAGCTCGCCCACCACGCGCCACAGGATCGATCCGCCGACCTGCAGGGTGCGCTCTTCGTGCGCCGCAAAAGTCCGCCCCGAGAGAAACAGCGTCGACAGCGCAGCTTCCGGCACCGTCCGCGACTGTAAATACGTCGCGACGATGGCGATCTTTTCCGTCTTTTTAGAGGTGGCGGCTATGGCCTCGCAGGTTTGGGCGAGAAGCTGCATGGTGCGTTGGATGCCAGTAGACGAGAGCCGATTCTAATTGGCCGCACCCGCAGAGGCTAATCGGCTGCGCGAAGTGTCGGCGGAAGCAATCTGCCAGTGCCGGTCTACGGTCGCAATCGCCATCTGCGTCAGTTGCTCAAACAGAGACGATGGCACCTCGTGATCTGGACGCTCCCGCAGTTGCAGGCCCTGGCACGCGAATTGGAGCATCAAGGTTGCCTTTTCTACCCGTGCGTTATGCAATGCCTGCGAAGCCGGGGTTTCCACGTGCGCGTGCGCAAACTCGATACAGGTGCGCAGCACCTGCCGGAGCTGGTCTACCGACCATTTCACCTTTTGCAAGGCCTGTAAATCGTGGATCGCGAGCGGTTCATCGTTGGAGGGCGAGGACAGGTTCTCACCCGCCAGCATGCTGATTTCATTTTGAATAGCGCGAAGATTGTCGGATATACGAGTGATTCGCATCGGTAACGAGCCCATGGGGGAGGCCTGAGGTCAAAAATTAAAATCCAGAACATTCCAAGGTATATAGCTGGAAGCTATGATCCAATCCCGCCTAAGGGTACCAAGTGACCGCCTTCGGGAATTGACGCATCAGTTACTAAAACCCTATGCTTAAACTGGAATTTCGCGCCCCCGCGGGGTGCTAAGGCGTCTAATCAGCATGCGTTCCCAGCGACACTGGTTCCGGTTCATGACTGCGGTACAACTGCTTCCCGCCCTGGAGAGCGGCGAGGAAACCCTCGTCGGCGGCCAGGCCGTGCTTGAGGGCGTCATGATGCGGTCTCCGCACGCCTTCAGCATTGCCGTGCGCAATCCCCAGAAGCAGGTGGTCCATCACACCGAGCCGATCGAACGCCTCAGCGAAAAGCACAAGTGGATGGGCTGGCCCTTCCTGCGCGGCGTAATGACGCTCGGCCAGGCAATAGCCCTCGGCTTCAAGGCCTTGAAGTTTTCCGCCAACGTCGCCCTCGCCGAGGAAGGCGAAGAGCAGAAGAGCATCGAGAGCAACGGCTGGGCCATGGCGCTCAACGTCATCCTCTCGCTCGGCTTCTTCATCTTCATGTACAAGTTCCTGCCGTTGTTGGGCGCGAAGGAACTGAAGCACGTGAATCCGGTGTTCGGGCATCAAATCTGGTTCAATGTCGCTGACGGCGTCATCCGCATTGCTATCTTCCTGCTCTTCATTTGGGCGACGTCGCTCATGAAGGATCTGCATCGCGTTTACGAGTACCACGGCGCCGAGCACAAAACGGTCTTCGCCTTCGAAAACCACGATCCGCTTACCAACGCGGAAGTGCAGAAGTACTCCACGTATCACCCCCGCTGCGGCACCTCGTTCCTCATGACCGTGATGCTCATCAGCATGGTCGTGTACCTGTTCATCCCAGTGAGTTGGCCGCTCTGGGGACGCTTCCTGATGCGCGTCGCTCTGCTGCCGTTCATCGCTGGCACGTCGTACGAGATCATCCGCTTCGCCGCCAAGCGCAAGAACGCCCTCTTCACGCTGCTTACGCTTCCCGGCATGTGGCTCCAACGAATCACCACCCAGCCTCCCGACGATAGCCAGGTGGAATGTGCCATCAGCGCTCTCGACCAAGCAATGGAGTTGGAGAAGCAGCGTGGCGGGGAACTGGTGATCGGGTAGTCGTGTCATCCTGAGCGAAGAACGCCAAGCGTTCGGAGTCGAACGACTCTGCGGTCTGCAATAACGTTCGCACTCGCAAGTCGTTTCAAGCTAAGATAGAACCTGCATGACCTCCTCGCTCCATCACGTGTTTGGCTAGCGGCGCCCGCCGCCGATTGCGCCGTTGTCCGCCTGAAATCCCAACCACTCACTAATGAGAGCGCCCGCCGCGCGGGCAGAGAAACGCCATGTTTGAACGCCTCGACCTAATGGAAGCCAAGTACGACGAGTTGACCCAAGCCCTCGCCTCGCCCGAGATTGTGAACGACTCGGCGAAGTACCAGAAGACCGCGAAGGCCCACGCCGAATTGACCCAGCTCGTCCAGAAATACCGTGAGTACAAGGACCTGACCCGCGGCATCAAGGACAGCCGCCAGATGGTCGCCGAAGAAACCGACGCGGAGATGAAGGCCTACGCGCAGCAGGAGTTGACGGAACTGGAACAGCGCCTGCACGCGGTAGAAGAAGACTTGAAGGTCCTGCTGCTGCCGAGAGACCCGAACGACGACAAGAACATCATCGTAGAAATCCGCGCCGGTACCGGCGGCGATGAGGCCTCGTTGTTCGCCGCCGAGCTTTTCCGTATGTACAACCGCTACGCGGAAACGCAGCGCTGGAAGGTGGAAGTCCTCTCGTCCTCGGAGTCAGGTGTTGGCGGCTTAAAAGAAGTCATCGCGATCATCGAAGGCAGGGGCGCCTACTCGAAGCTTAAGTACGAGAGCGGCGTCCACCGCGTGCAGCGCGTCCCGCAAACCGAGACGCAAGGGCGCGTGCATACCTCGGCCGTCACCGTCGCGGTGCTGCCGGAAGCCGAAGAAGTGGACATCAAGATCGAAGCGAAGGACATCCGCATCGACACCTTCTGCTCGTCGGGCCCCGGCGGACAATCGGTGAACACCACCTACTCCGCAGTGCGTATTACGCACCTTCCAACCAACACCGTGGTCAGTTGCCAGGACGAAAAATCGCAGATCAAGAACCGCGAAAAGGGAATGCGCGTGCTCCGTGCCCGCCTCTACGAGGTCGAACAGCAGAAGCAGGCCGATGCGCTGGCCAAAGAACGCAAGCAGCAAGTCGGCAGCGGCGATCGCAGCGAGAAGATCCGCACCTACAACTTCCCGCAGAACCGCGTCACCGACCACCGCATCGGATATACCGTTCACCAGTTGAGTGAATTCATGGACGGCAAGATCAACGCGCTGATCGAAGCGCTGACCACGCACTACCAGGCCGAGAAGCTGAAGGAACAGACGACAGCGGTAAGCTAGATTTCTTCGGAGGTACTCACAGTCTTGAAGCTGTTTGTGCTCTGGATGACGCGACTTAATGACCCTCAAGCAAGCCTTCGACTCCGCACTTAAGCATTTAGAAGCAGCCGACACTCCTTCCCCTCGCCTGAGCGCCGAGCTCTTGCTGATGTTCAGTTTGAATTGCGATCGCGCTTATCTCTTTACCTATCCCGAGCGCGAACTCACCGCCGACGAACAGGCCCGCTACGACGAAGCCATCGCCCGCCGCTGTCATGGCGAGCCCGCGCAATACATCACCGGACACCAGGAGTTCTATGGTCGCGACTTCCTCGTCTCGCCGGCGGTGCTCATCCCGCGCCCTGAAACCGAGCACCTGATCGAAGCCGTGCTCGAACTCGCGCCACGCGAGGTGCGTTGGGAAGTCCTCGATGTTGGAACCGGCTCCGGCTGCATTGCCGCAACGCTTGCCAAAGAATTTCCGCGGATGAAAGTCACGGCCGTCGATATCTCGCCCGAAGCGCTCCAGATTGCACAAGCCAATGCCGCCCGCCTCGAAGCTCAAGTCGAGTTTCGTGTGAGCGATCTACTCAGCGCGATCGAACCCGGACGCCAGTTCGACATGATCGTCTCCAACCCGCCCTACGTCGGCGAGTGCGAGGCTGACAAAGTCCAGCGCCAGGTGAAAGACTTCGAGCCGCACTGCGCCGTCTTCGGCGGCGAGCGCGGCATGGACATCATCAAGCGTCTGGCGCCGCAGGTTTGGGAGCACCTCAAACCGGGCGGCTGGTTCCTAATGGAAATCGGGTACTCCATCGCCGATCCCGTCCACGAAATCATGCGCGACTGGACCAACTTCAAGGTCGTCCCCGACTTGCGAGGCATCCCGCGCGTTGTCGTCGGCCGCAAACCAACTTCTTAAAACACGAAAGACATGAAGGCATCACGAAGGCTTATGGGAAAATTCCTAAATCCCCTTCGTGCTTCCTCAGTGTCCTTCGTGTTTAAAGATTTTGCAGTTTAGTGCCGGAAGTGCCGCACACCCGTGAGCACCATTGCCAGTCCCAACCGGTTCGCGGTGTCAATCACTTCCTGGTCTTTCACTGATCCGCCAGGCTGGATGATCGCCGTCGCTCCAGCTTCGGCGATGACTTCGACTCCATCAGGGAACGGGAAGAACGCATCGCTCGCCGCGACGCAACCCTTCAGAGGCAACACGGCTTTCATCGCACCGATGCGCGCTGAATCCACGCGGCTCATCTGGCCGGCGCCCACGCCCACGCTGCGGCCGTCTTTCGCGTAGAGGATCGCATTCGATTTCACATGCTTGCAGACCTTCCACGCGAAGAGCAGGTCCTTCATCTCGGATTCAGTGGGCTTGCGCTCGCTGACAACTTTCAAATCTGCGTCGGTCAGCGGACGAATGTCGTTGTCCTGCACCAGCACGCCGCCGGATACATTCTTCAGCGTGTATTTCTGGTCGAGCGCCTTTACTTCGACGAGCCGCAAGTTCTTCTTCGCGGCGAAGCGCGCCTTCGCTCCCTCGCTGAAACTCGGAGCGGCGATCACTTCGAGGAAAAGCTTCGCCATTTCTTCCGCTGTTGCTTCGTCGATCTCGCGGTTTACGCCAATCACACCCCCGAACGCCGAAACCGGATCGGCTTCGAGAGCACGTTTATACGCTTCGACAAGTATCGAACTGACTGCCGTGCCGCACGGATTGGTGTGCTTGATGATCGCGCAGACGGGCTCATCGAACTCCTGCGCCAGGTCCCACGCTGCCTGCAGATCGACGATATTGTTGTACGAAAGCTCCTTGCCCTGGAGCTGCTTGCCGTTGGCGACGCCAAGATCGGTGCCGTTGGAGTAGAGCGCCGCCTTCTGGTGCGGGTTCTCGCCGTAGCGAAGATCCATGGATTTGCGGAACAATAGTCGCAAGATCTCAGGGAAACCAGTGCCGCCGTGGATGTTCGATATGTCGAACTTTCCGGCATCGTCCACCATCACGCGCTCCAGCGCCGAAGCAATTGCTGAGTCGTACGCGGCGGTCGTGGCGAACGCGCGCTGCGCCAGCTTCCAATGCATCTGCTTGGAAACCGAACCGCCGCTCTTGTCCATCTCTTCAGCGACCTGCGCGTACTGGTCGGGCGAAGTGACGATCGCCACGTCCTGGAAATTCTTGCCCGCCGAGCGCACCATGCTCGGCCCGCCGATATCGATGTTCTCGATGATTTCTTCGAAGTGCGCCCCGGGCTTCGATGCCGTCTTTTCGAACGCGTACAGGTTCACCACCACCATGTCGATTGGCTGGATGCCGTGCTCTTTCACCGTCGCCACGTGCTCTTCGTTGGCGCGCAGGTGCAGGATGCCGCCATGCACCTTGGGGTGAAGGGTCTTCACGCGGCCATCGAGCATCTCGGGAAAGCCGGTCAATTCGGAGATGTCTTTGACGGGGATGCCGGCGTCGCGCAGCATCTTCGCCGTGCCGCCGGTGGAGATCAGTTCAACGCCATGCTTCGCCAACGTGCGTGCGAAGTCGGACAGGCCGATTTTGTCAGTAACGGAGAGAATAGCGCGACGAATTTTTGCCATCAGTGCCTCAGAAGGGAATCCGTGGGATACGGGAACCATCCATTTTATCAGCCATCGGCAGAACGCTTACCACCGAGGCGCAAAGGGCACAGAGGTTTTGAAAGTCGCCTGCCGAGAGTCTTAGGCCCGCTTCTTCTTCGCGGCCTTCTTCTTAGCTTTCGCCACGATCTGCTTCTTCGCCGGCGCCTTCTTCTTTGCCTTCTCCCGCTCTGCCTTGCGCACGAACTTCTTCACCTTCGGCTGGCGGCCGGCTTCCAACTCCGCTTGCATCTTTTTCGTCAGGCTGGCGCGGACAAGATCGTACGAGGTGCGCAGGTCCTCGCGGAATTCCGCGTCTGAAAGTGCAGTCAACGATTCGGCATTCACCCATTGGTACTTCCACATGTTGTAGGCGCTGGGGATGATGTCCGCCATCTCAACGAGCTCCGCGTACCTTTCGGGGGTCGATTTGAACGCGCAGCGGTTGCCGCCGAGGGTGAGGATGGCAAACATCTTGCCGCCGATCTTAAACAGCAGGTGCTCTTCCCATTGCACCTCTTCGGTCGCCATTGGCAGCGACATACAGAACTCGCGAATGGAATCGTTGGTCATCGCGTCCTCATCTTATCGATAAACGCCTTCAGGGATCTCTTTGGATCGTCGGGGAAACTTTGATCAAGAACTTGCAAGGCGCTCACCCGATCAGCGCGGAACTCTTGACCGCGGTATCGGTAGCCATTCTCAATCTCCTCGTGCGATGAATCGCAACGAGGAAGAGCATAAGAAAACCCTACTGACAGGGTTCTGTCAGTAGGGTGTCAGGAAGTTCAAAAATTACTTCTGTTCAGTCCAGCCGGCTTGCTGCCCCTTGTTCTGTTCGTCGAGCCATTTTTTTAGCGGCGCGAAGTAATCGAGCATGGCCCCGGCGTCCATCTTGTCTTCGCCGGTCAGGACTTTGAGCTCTTCCGGCCAGGGCTTGCTGGCGCCCATCTCAAGCATGGCATCCAGTTTCGCGCCGGCTTTCTTGTTGTTGTAGAACGAGCACTGGTGCAGCGGACCGGTGAATCCGGCCTCTTTGCACATCGCGCGATAAAACTGGAATTGCAAAACGCGCGCGAGGAAGTACCGCGTGTACGGGACGTTCGCCGGCACATGGAACTTCGCGCCCGGATCGAAGTCGGCTTCGGTGCGGTCGGTCGGGGGGTAGACGCCTTGGTAGTGCTCGCGCATCTGCACCCACGACTTCTCGTAGTCTTCCGGCTTGATCTGCCCGTTGAAGACCTTCCAGCGCCACTGGTCGATCAGCAATCCGAAGGGTAGGAACGCGACCTTATCGAGCGCCTGGCGCAGCAGCAGAGCGACATCATCCTGTTGCGGGACGGTGTCGATGAGGCCGACCTGCTTCAGGTACTCCGGCGTGATGGAGAGCGCGATGGTGTCGCCAATGGCCTCGTGGAAGCCGTCGTTGGCGCCGTTCTCGAAAAGCGGCGACTGGGCCTTGTAGGCGCGCTGATAGAAGTTGTGGCCAAGTTCGTGGTGGACAGTGACGAAGTCATCGGCGCGAACCTGGAGACAGGTCTTGATGCGGAGGTCATCTTTGTTGTCGATGTCCCATGCGCTGGCGTGGCAGATTACGTCGCGGTCTTTCGGTTTCAGGAAGAGAGAGCGCTCCCAGAAAGTTTGCGGCAGCGCCGGGAAGCCCAGCGATTTGAAGAAATTCTCGCCGTAGTGAACGATGCCGAGCTCGTCAACTTTTCTGTCTTGCAGAATCTGGGTGACGTCGAGCTGCGGATGCTTGGTGGGCGGGGCGACGAGGGGGTAGATGTTGCCCCACTCCTGGGCCCAGGGGTTGCCGAGGAGGTCGGCGCGGATCATGCCGTCTTTCACGGCCTGCTCCCCATACTTCTTTACCAGCTGGTTGCGGACGTAGGTGTGCAGAGAAACGTACAGCGGACGCATCTGCTGCCACAGCCGTTCCAACTCAGCACTGAACTGGTCGGGAGGCATGTCGTAGCCGGCACGCCAGTAGGCGCCGGTGTCGGCCCATCCCATTTCGCGGGCACCATTATTGCTGAGCTCGACGAAGCGCGCATAGCGCTGGCGCATGGGTGCGCCGACCTTGTGCCAGCCGATCCAGAGGTCCTTCAGTTCGTCGGGATCGGTGGAGGTTTCCATGATGTGCTCGATCTTGGTGATGTCGAGGCACTCGCCGGCGTGCTTGCCGGTGGTGGGGCAATACTTGCCCTTGCCGTAGTCGGCGGCCATCGAGGCCTGCACCCGGGTCAGTTCCGAGAGGTCTTTGGGGTTGCTAGGCGCAATGGCCGCGAGTTTGAGGAGCAACATCTTGCGCGCCAACTCCGGCGGGAGTTGCAGCTTCTCAAACTGGATCGTCTGCTTGGCGAAGTTCGTCGCTTCAGCGTTCGCGATCTCGTTGGCTTCGGCCGCGATTTCCTGGGTGTCGTCGGTAATGAAGTTTTCCGCGACCCACTCAGCGCGCTGGGCTTTTACACCGAGGTCGTCGAGCTTGGTCTCGGCGTCTTTCACGAACTTTTCGGCGTCGGCGACGGTGGGAGTGGATTGCGCGAACACAGAAAGCGGAACGATTGCAGCAGTAAGGACAGCAGTTAGGAATGCTTTTCGCAGCATGGTACCTCCGGCGGGAATTGTACAAGCGGCGGTGCTCGCGTCGTAGTGAGGTCGTCGCATCGTGGAGCGAGGCGTGCCGAAACGAGACCCCCCTCCCCTATTGGAAAATGCAAAATCTTGAAAACGTTGGAGTTAGCGATGCAATAGTGTGCAAAATATTCAATGCAAAGGAGTTATAGGCAAAATCTTCAAAACAAAGGGGTTGCTTGGTCTAGGGGAATAGCAGATCCCACGCCGGGCTGCGCCCCGCTCTGGATGACAAGAGGGAGCAGTGGAGCTGACGGCGGTTCTGAGGGCTGGCCGCGAGTGGAACAGCAGATCCTTCGGCGCGAGACACACGCGCCTCGAGGATGACAGGAGGCGGTGGTGGCGCTTCGGGCCATTGTGCGGGCTGACCGCCTGGCATGTTTGCCGGGTTTTCAAAGAACTGGTTGTGCGTTTGGGAATACCCCGATTGGCACGGTACATGGGAGCGTGTCACGAAATATGTGAGCTGCGACACGTGTGCGCGTGAGGTCGGTCACAGGACGTGCGGCGTGCTGCGCTGATTTGGGGACTTGCCGGTGATTGTCAGCCAGAGCGCACGGACACCTTTCCCGACCAACGACCATGGCAGGAATGCCAACGACCACAGCGCAAGAGCCCCAAACAATTCGCCCGTTGTTTTCCAAGTCATACGAGCACCGATCACTCGCATAGTAAACGTTCGGAAGCTCTCCAGTACCGAAAATGAACTTTGAAGTGCCGTTTGTTCGCCGCCGTTTTGTAAATCCTCCAATCGAAATCCTGAGTAGCACGTCCAAGCTGGCAGACTTCGTGTGGCTTGTCTGGGAGTGTCTGATGAAGCTGGTTCGTGCGCTCGGTTTTGTGTTGGGAGCGTCGTGTTTCTACGCAGCTGCGATGTATGGACAACAGGCTCCCGTGCCGGCGGAGGAGACATCGGCAACGCCTGAGGCGAAGGCCTCGCAAACGTCGCAGGAAGATCCGCTGAAGCGGCCGCTGTCGGAGAAGCAAAAGAAGAAGCAGCGTAAGGGACTGTACGGAGAAATATCAGCGGCGGACAAGAAGTGGCTGGAAGAGGATGTTATTTACATCATCACGGACGAAGAGCGCGAGGCGTTTCTAAAGCTCTCGAATGAGGACGAGCGCGAGCACTTCATCGAGGATGTTTGGTTTCGCCGCGATCCAACGCCCGACACGCCTGAGAACGAATTCAAGGAAGAGCATTACCGCCGCATTGGGTATGCGAACGAGCACTTCGCTTCCGGCGTACCGGGATGGCGCACTGATCGCGGCCATATCTACATCGTGTTCGGACCGCCGGACGAAATCGAAGCGCACCCCTCGGGGGGAAGCTACGAGCGCACCATGGAAGAAGGCGGCGGCGAGACCTCGACCTATCCGTTTGAGCGCTGGCGCTATCGCTATATCGCAGGGCAGAGCTTCGGCAACGAGGTTGTGGTGGAGTTCGTCGACCAGTGTATGTGCGGCGAGTACCGGATGACGTTTGATCCGAACGACAAGGACGCTCTGCTGCACGTGCCGAATGCCGGCCCGACGCTGATGGAGAGTATGAACATGGCGAACAAGGCGGAGCGCATCAACGGGTTGAACCCGACAGGCGGCCGCATGGATTACGCTTCGAGCATGAGCAAGATGTTCGACAACCAGGAACGATACGTTGCGCTCTCGAAGGCGCCGGCGATTAAGTATCCGGATCTTTACAGTGAAATCGTCAAGCATCGGCTTATACCAAACCCGGTGCCATTCGACGTCCGAACCGATTTTGTGAAGGTCACGAGCGACACCGTGCTGGTGCCGATCACGATCCAGATCAGGAACAGAGATATTACGTTTGGGTCGAAGGATGGGATCCAACGGGGAATCGTGAATATCCGCGGCCAGGTTACGAACATGACCGGAAAGATTGTGCAGACTTTCGAAGATCCGGTTCAGGTTGATGTACCGAACGAACTGCTAGCGCAGAAAGTCGAGCAGGCGTCGGTGTATTGGAAGGCCCTGCCGCTGCGCTCCGGGCACTATCGCATTGATATCGCGATCAAAGACGTGAATGGCGATCGGTTTGGAGTATGGAGCCGCAGCATATCGGTTCCGGTTTACGAGGACGACAAGCTGAATACGTCGTCGATGATCCTGGCTGACGTGATGGAGAAGGTGCCGACGAAGATCATCGATGCCGGAACTTTCGTGATCGGTGATGACAAGGTGCGTCCGAAGGTAGCGGGCGCGGACGGCGCACAGCCGATTGTGTTCAAGCGCGATCAGCGCCTGAACGTGTGGATGCAGGTGTACAACCTTGGCGTGGATGAGAAGACGAAGAAGGCGTCGGCGACGGTGCAGTATGAATTGGTGAATGCGAAGACGAATAAGGCAGTTGTGACCTCGGCCGACGATACGGAGACGATGGGGAACGTCGGCGAGCAGATGACGCTACGTAAGAGCATGGCGCTGAATAGCGTGGAGCCGGGAGCTTATCGGCTGACGGTGAAGGTGGAGGATAAGATTTCGAAGCAGACGGTGACGCGGGTTAGTGGGTTTCAGGTGGAGTAAGAGCAGAAGCTAGCACTCGACATCACTCGTTAAGCAAAGCGCTTGGATCGAAGGGACTGCCGAAGTCCTCGTGGACGAAGTACGCGCCAGCGAGCACAAAGCCGGTCCAGCCGTTTGAAGTGAGTTCGAAGATCTGCAAGCCCGGTTCGATCATCTCTGCAGCCTTGCTGGGGAAGTTCGCGAGCAGAGTCTCGTCAGCCAGTACAATCTTCATTCCTGAAAACGACGCGCGAAGGTCGAGGGCCCGCACATCCTTAAACAGGACGTCGATACGCGGCAGGCTCGAATCGTCGGGTCGCGGACTGCGAAGGAGTAGCTGCCCATGCGACCAGGTATAGCTTACGAGGCTAAATTTGCGATCGGACTCGAACACAGAAAGGTTCATATCGAATAAATGAGCCGCGCTCAACGCCACGCTCAGTCCTACAATATCCTCGCATGCCGGGTCCCACTCCCAATCTCCGATTTGTCCACATCCTCCGCGGCACGCTGATCCTATTGATGGCTGGGCTGGTGCCGGCGGTGTTGCTTACGGCTTATTTTGCGCAGCGGTATATCGTTTGGGTGCTTGGTGTTTTTGCGGGTGGGTTGCTGATGGTGCGGTTTGCGTTTCAGCTTTGGCCTTGTCCGCGGTGTGGGAAGCCATTTTTCCGTTCTGGGACTTGGGCGGGGCCGAATATGTTCACCAAGCGATGCATGCATTGCCAGCTCAGCGAGGCGGAGGATGCGATTCCGTCGATCACCGAGGCAAACAAACCAGAGTAGTGGGAATCTAAGCCCTGCATGGGCTCACTGGGGAACCAGCTTTTCTGGCTGCTGTTGCTGGCGATACCAGTTGCCTGCGTGGCGTGGACGATCACCCACGAAGAGGTTTTTCGCGAGCCGCGCGATTTCTGTAAGACGCAGAGCGAAAGTGCTCCGTCTTTCGTGCGCCGCAAGTTCTTTTATCTCTTCACATGTGAGTACTGCTTTAGCCACTATGTAGCTGCTTTCTTTTTGTGGTTGACGCGGTATCATCTGCTTCTTGAAGGCTGGCGCGGATATTTGATCGCGTGGTTTTCGCTGGTCTTCGTATCCAACCTGTACATGGGCGCGTTCGGAATTGTGAAGCTGGGTGTCAAGAAAGAAAGGGTGGAGATCCAGCACATTGAAACCGATGTCCAACACAAACAAACCCAACTTGCCGAGGCCCGCGAGGAGCGGAGGCCTGCCGCGTGAGGTGGGTTGCACCATTGTGCAACTGATTCTGCCGTTAATTACTTAGGGGCCAAACAACTTCGTCTAGCACCCGGGGTTTCATACTTCGGGGAGGAATGTTGGGCCGGATGGTGCGCCACCCTTAACCGGTCCACGAGGAGACCCGCTCAATTTATGAAAAACATGCGTTTAGTGTTCGCGATGCTGTTCGTCGCTGCGGTAATGGGGCTTGTGGCGATGCCAGCTATGGCCCAACCGCAGCAGGGGGACCCGCCGGGTGTGGCGGGTCGGTTGTCGTTTATGCAAGGGCCTGTTTCGATGCAACCTGGAGGGGTGGACGATTGGGTCGATGCTACCCTCAACCGTCCGTTAACGACTTCTGACCGTCTTTGGGCAGACCAGGGCGGACGTGCTGAGGTCAGCATGGGCAACGTGAAAGCCCGTATTGACCAGCAAACCAGCATGACGATCGTCAATCTCGACGATCAGATTACGCAACTTCAACTCGACCAGGGCACGCTGTTCGTGCACGTTCGCCGGTTGTTCCAGGGCGAGTCGGTCGAAATCGATACGCCGAATGTCGCGTTCGTGATGGACCGTGAAGGCGACTACCGTTTCGATGTCGATCCCAACGCCGACACGACTTACGTTTCCGTGCGTCGCGGCGATGGTGAAGGCACCGGCGAAGCTGCGGGCGTCCACGTGCGTTCGGGCGAGCAGGCCACGTTTGCTGGGGGGCAATCGGGTCTGGACCAGATGGCGCAACTCGGCGATCCGGATGATTTCGATCAGTGGAACGCGGAGCGCGATCGTCACCAGGACAACACGCAGTCGGCGCGTTATGTATCGCCGGGAATGGTCGGTACGGACGACCTCGACGATAACGGCGCGTGGAGCGAAGATCCGCAGTATGGTCCGATCTGGCATCCGCGTGTAGCGGCGGGGTGGGCCCCGTATCACCAGGGGCACTGGGCTTGGATCGACCCGTGGGGATACACCTGGGTTGATGATGCGCCTTGGGGCTTTGCGCCGTTCCACTATGGCCGCTGGGTCAGCGTGGGCGGAGGATGGGCTTGGGCACCTGGGCGTCCGCAGCCGGTAGCTGTCGGCGTCGCTTATGTCCGTCCGGTTTACGCTCCGGCGCTGGTCGCTTTCATCGGCGGCCACAACTGGGGTGTGAGCATCGGCGTAGGCGGCGGCGGCGGACCGGTGGGATGGGTCCCGTTGAGCTACGGTGAGCCGTACTATCCGAGCTATCACGTCAGCCCGAACTACGTTCGCAACGTGAACGTGACCAACACGCACATCACCAACATCACCAACGTCACGAACAACTACACCGTCATCAACAACAACAACACGACGGTCATCAATAACAACAACAAAGAGAAGGTCGTGTATCGCAACGCGTCAGTCGCGGGCGCAGTAACTGCGGTCCCGGCGAACGCGATGGCGAGTGGGCGTTCGGTGAATCAGGTTGCGGTTAAGGTAGATCCGAAACAGATGGAACAGGCGAGGTTCTCGGCTGGGCCATCCGTGGCGCCGACCAAGGCAGCAGTGTTGGGCGGCAAGGCGCCGGCGACGCAGCATACTCCGCCGGCTGCCGCGATGAACCGTCCGGTGATGACCAAGGCAGCACCGCCTCCAGCGCCGGTGAAGTTTGACGCCAAGCAGCAGTTGTTGCAGAAGTCGGATGGCCGTCCGCTAACCCAGTCGCAGGTTGCGACGTTGCCGAAGGTGCAGCGTCCGGCGGCGATGGAAGCGGGCAAGCCGCGTCCGGCAGCAGCGGTGCAGCAGATCAAGGCGGCAGCGGCTGCAGCGCCGAAGAATGCTCCGGCATTCCATCCTCCGGCAGCGAAACCTGCTCCGGGCGCTGTAAACAACAATGCGGGCAAACCGGGCACTCCGGCCACGCCAGCCAACGTCAACAAGCCGGGAACCCCGGCGGGTCCGGCGAACGCTGGAAAGCCTAACGTTGCGACGCCGCCGAATGGGCGTCCGACGCCGGAAGCTACGCCGCGTCCGGGTGCGAACAACACTCCGGCGAACCCGGCCAATCGTCCAACCACGATGGGTCCGGGGGGTGATCGCAACGTAGCGCATCCGCCGACTTCGAATCCGTCAACGCCTGCGAAGCCGAATGAGACGGCAACTCCGGCAGGACGTCCAGTGCCGCATCCTCCGACCGCGCAGCCTGCGCGCCCGGAGACTACGACCCCTGCGCGTCCGAACAATCCGTCGGCCGAGAGCAACACTGCGCGTCCGCCGGAGCACGCTGTGACACCGAACCGTCCGACGCCGCAGCCGCAGACGGCAGTGAAGCCGCCGGCGCATGCGGAGCCGCACACCACGCAAACGCCTGCGACTCGTACGCCTCCGCCGCCGCAGCACGAAACCAACGTGCCGCGTCCGCCGGATCACAACGCAGCGCCAGCGCAACACACCCCTCCGCCGAAGCAGCCGGCGAAGGACAACAATAAGGACAACAAAGACAATAAGGACGATAAGCAACCGAAGTTGAAGTAATCGGTGCTGGAGCAAAGACGAAGCCCACGCGACGAGCGTGGGCTTTTTCATGCACCTCTGTCGAAACTAGGCTGGATACAATTCGCGAAGGTTCTCGGGTAGCGGGTCGAGCACCCAGCGCGATGCCTTCGAACTCATGCGATACTCGCCGGGCTTATCGCAAAAGCCGACGCGCACCGGGTTGGAGTGGATCTTTTTCACGCAGCGCGCGCAGTCTTCGGCGTTGTTGACCTGGTCGTTATGGAAGCTAGTCTCCCAGACTTCGCCGTTATAGCCGAACTGTTGTGCGACCTGCTCGGCGAAGTGCCGTTGCAGCTTCTGCATGGCATCGTTCGCGGGAAGGTCGCCATAGATAGTCAGCAGAACGTGGACGTGGTCCGGCATGATGACGTAGTCGTGGATCTGCACCGGGTACGATTCGCGAAATGACAGGAGCGTTTCAGTCAGGAGGTCGCCGTATTTCTGGTTCTGGAAAAGACGTTTGCGGTGGAATGTGGGAGCAGTGATGAAATGCGTTGCGGACATAAGACGTGCCTCGTGCCCCGATTCCGGGCCGTCCGTTAGCATCGCGCTTTGGAATGGGATGGGGAATTCCCCGATGGTGGGAGGCAGTTTACGTCGTCTTTACCACAGCTGGTTCCGACTTCACTGGGGCGGACTCGTGGGCCAGCAGCGGCAGTTCGATGCGCACGATCAGACCGTGTGGCCTTCCATTCCTCGCCACAACTGAACCGCCGTGGAGCCGCACGGCGCGCTCGGCAATCGAGAGCCCGAGTCCGACGCCGCCGGTGTTGCGATCACGGGTTGCATCCACGCGATAGAAGGGAAGGAACAACTTTGGCAGCGACTCGTCCGGTACGCCAGGCCCCTGGTCGTGCACTTCGACGACGGCATGATTGCCGCTAGTGGTCAGTGCGACCGTAACCTTTGTGTTCTCGTCGGTGTAACGCGCGGCGTTGCGGACCACGTTCTCTACCGCGCTGCGCAGGAGGGTGATGTTCCCCTCAACCTCGCAGGGTTCGCAGGTGCTGAGATGCACTTCGCGTCCAAATGCTTGTGCCTCGAAATCGGCGTCAGCAACGACGTCTGTCACCAGAGTGCTCATGTCCACCGTAGTGCGCATTTCAACGGGTTCGCCACTCTCCAACCGGGAAAGCGTCAGCAGATTCTGGAGCATGTCGTTGAGGCGGTCGGCTTCGATTTCGATGCGCTCGAGGGCCTTCTGCGTCTCGACGTCAGCTTGGCGACGGGCGAGTCCCACGGCAACGTTCAATCGCGCCAGTGGCGAACGCAGTTCGTGCGAAATGTCGCTCAGGAGCCGGCGCTGGGTGGTGATGAGGTTTTCGATGCGGTCGGCCATGCGGTCGAAATCATGAACGAGGCTGCCGATTTCATCACGCCGGTGAATGCCATTGCCCGCGCGTGCCGACAGATCGCCCGAAGCCAGCTTCGAACTTGCTTCACGAAGTCGCTGCAATGGCTTGGTTACATAGCGGGCCAGGGAGAAGCAGATGATGCCAGTGGCGCATAGGCCGATCACAATACCGATCAGTCGCGTTGGCGCGGTGAGGAACCAGAGGTGCGCTCGCGATGGCGGCAGCAGGATCAGAGTGTATTTGTGGCCATCTACAGCCTGGATGGTGTGGCGCGGGAAGTTACGCTTAATCAGTTCGTCAAATGAAGGCGGCCCTGGTATTGGGCCCTGTGGCGGTGGAGGCGCATATTCACCATTCGGCCCAAGGAACCGCGGGGCTGGACGGCCGGTCAGCTCGTGACCCTGATCGTCAAACAAAATCGCGCGGAAAAGCTGGTCGCGCTCGATCGTGTGGAAGTAGTTGTGAAGCGATGCCGGACCGCCAGCCTGATACGCCTGTACGGCGGTTCGCGTCATCGTTTCCATTGCGGAATCCGATGTCTGGAGGCGCACAAAGAGCATGGTCGTGATCACCGACAGGGTGACGAACATGGCCATCGCACCCCAGAATGCGATGAAGATCTTTGTGAAAAGACTTCTCATTTGCTCCCGGCGAACACCGGCCTTGCGTAAATGTATCCGGTACCGCGGACTGTCTTGATCAACTCGTCGCTTTCGTCGAGCAGCTTACGTCGAATTTTGCTGATGTGCATATCAATACTGCGATCGAATGGCGAAAAGCGTCGTCCCAGCACGCGTTCCGCAAGCTCTTCGCGCGGTACGACATTTCCGGCGTTCTCAAGCAGGTAACGCAACAGGTCAAATTCGACGGAGGTAAAGTCGAGCTTCTGACCTCCACGCTGAACTGTGCGGGCACCGGGATCGAGGGTCACGTCGCCAACGTTGACGATCGCGCCGGGCGTTTGTCCGCCCTGAACGCGTCGCAGAATCGCCTGGATGCGTGCCAGTAATTCGCGGGTGTTAAAAGGTTTCGGGACGTAATCATCGGCGCCGAGTTCGAGGCCGACGATGCGATCCACATCTTCGCCACGCGCGGTCAGCAGCAGCACCGGGATTCGCGATTGTGGGCGCAACCGGCGCAGCACGTCCAGGCCGGAAATTCCCGGCAACATTATGTCGAGCACAACGATGCTGTAGTTGCCGCTTAAGGCCTTCTGCAACCCCTGTTCGCCGTTGTGCACCGCTTCAACTTCGAATCCCTCAGACTTCAGGTAGTCCGTAAGCAACGAGGTGAGTTCGATGTCGTCGTCAATCAGCAGGATTTGTTTCATGCCTATGAAAGGGTAGCTCAGCCCTAGTAAATACGGGGGTAAAAAATCGTAAGACGCCCGCGAGACCGTCCCTTCGAGCGGCCCCGGGAGTCGATAAACAAAATTACGAAAACCAGACCACTCTTGACTATCAATTCCGGGTTTCTGTGGTCTGATAAGCAGCGAATGAAGACGCTCATTCCCTGAAGAACAGGAAATGGGAGGAACCCAGATGAAGCATTGGAAGTCCCTTGTTACTGCTTCGGCACTCGCGCTCTCGACCTTGGTCGGGGTCGCCAATGCGCAGCAGCCGACGAAAGAACGCGGTGACCATCACCTGCAATTTATGGCCACGGCGCTCGACCTGACCGACGCCCAAGTCGCCCAGATTAAGCAGATTCAGTCTGAGAGCAAGACCAGCTCACAGGCTGACCGCCAGCAGATGAAGTCCTTGCACCAGCAGCTACATGCCCTGGTTACCAGCGAGAGCTTCGACGAAGGCAAAGCATCCGTCCTGATCACGCAGATCCATCAGCAGGAAGCGTCCCGTATGTTGGAGCAGGCCAAGGAGATGAACGCCATCTACAAGGTGCTGACACCGACCCAGAAGACCAAGGCCGTGAAGCTCTTCGGAGCCAGCATGCATGACGGCGGTATGCACGGTCACGGCGGTCCGGGACCGGATGGCCCTCCGGCGCCAGCGCAGGACTAAGTTTCGCAAGTTCTCCCTCCAGGAGAAAAACGGCGGGCCGCCCTCCCGCGACACAGGGCGGTCCGCCGGCTTATCACGGCGCTTGCCGTGATTCCCCGCAAAAACTCCTTCCAGCAGCAACTCTGCTTTGCATCTCACTACTAGCGAGTCACTGGCACTCTCCCCCACAGGTGACTTCACAGGTCCTCCGGAACGTTGTTTTGGTTACTTTCGTTTGTTGATAGCCCCCAGAGGGAAGTGAAATGATGCGCGGCACCGGATAGCTCGCCGACCGGACCCTGGATACCAGCTGCGTTGAAATCTATGGAAATACGCGCGGGCGCAAACCTGGGAAGGTATCAACTCCTCGCCGAGATCGGTCGTGGAGCGATGGGCACGGTCTACCAGGCCCTCGACCCCGAGATCGACCGCCTCGTTGCGATTAAGACCTTTTCTGCGTTTGATAGCACCTCGCACGAAGGTGTCGCTTTCCGTGACCGCTTCGCGCAGGAAGCTCGCGCCGCAGGCCGTCTCGCTCATCCCGGCATCGTTGCCATTTATGACCGCGGCGAAGAGCCCTCCACCGGATCGCCGTACATTGTGATGGAGTACATCGCCGGTCAGCCGTTGAGCCGCTTGCTGGCGCAATCGGGCGGGCGACTCGAAGAGCGCTATGCGCTAACGATCGTGAAAGAGCTTGCTGAAGCGCTCGCTTACGCACACGAAAAAGGCGTTGTTCACCGCGACATCAAACCCGCGAACATTTTGATCACGGAAGACGGCAACCCGAAGATCGCGGACTTCGGCGTCGCCCGCATTGACGCATCCACCATGACGTTCCACGGCCAGTTGCTCGGCACTCCGGCATATATGTCGCCCGAGCAGCTTACGGGTGGGTTGGTGGATGGACGCTCCGACCTGTTCTCGCTGGGTGTGATTCTCTACACCGTGCTGATGGGCTTCCGGCCATTCCAGGGAAACGGTGCGAGCACGATCGGCTTCAAGGTGATCAACCAGCATCCGCTGCCGATCACGACGTTCCATCTCGATCTTTCGAAAGACACCGAATACGTAGTGGCGCGCGCGATGGCGAAAAACCCACGTGACCGCTACCAGAACGGTGCCGCATTTGCACTCGATCTCGAGGACATCCTTGCTGACCGTGAACCGCGCAGTCGTCATGAACCCGGCGCACCGCCGAGTTCCGAGATTCTTCGTGTCTTCGAGAAACCGCAAAGGACGAACGGCAACGGGACCTCGAGCGGTAACGCTTCTGCCGCGTTCGGCGTAGCCCCGGCGCGCGTCGCACCATCGCCTCCGAAAGTTGTGCCGACGCGGAGCTCGTGGCAGGCCTCCTCCACGATGTTGGGTTTGGCGCTGCTGGCGTTCGCGGGAATCGTGGGAGTGGCTGCGTTCTACATCAACGACACGCAGCGCACCGCCTTGCGTGATGCCGATGCGTCCTTACCGCTTCCGCCGCTCATCGCCGAACAGATTCCGATGCCTGCCATCACCGGCGCACAGTTTGAGCCGATCATCCAGATCAACATGCCGGAACCACCGCGACAATATGCGGGTTCGGGGGTTTCTCCGAGGGCGCCGCTTTCGGACCTTGATCGGACGGTGATTCGCGGAGGCGGCGCGGCTCCAGTTACTCCGATTGCGGCTTCCCCAAAGTCTTCGGCTGCCTGGAGCGACCCTCTTGTCGCCCGTCAGCCGGCGACGGTAGAACTCGCGCTACAGCATCACTTCACTGAAGCAGAGATACAGGTCTGGGTGGATGGCCGTCTGGAATTCAGCACCACCACCCATGGCGAGAACAAGAAGCATCTTTTCGGTTTGAAGAGCGGGATCGAGGGGCGTGAGTCGCATGAAATTCGCTTCCCCAGTGGAGAGCATGAGGTAAAAGTTCGGGTGGCGTCGAAGGCCGACGAGTACGACCAGACCGGATCCATCCACAGCACGTTTCTTGATTCGCGGCGCTCAGTGCTCGACATCCGATGCAATAAGCGCGGCCTCGAGATGAGGCTCAACGATGGTTCTTAGCCCAAAGCGCCCGCCAGACGTCCATTTGCAGTTACCCTCCCCCAGTTCACCTTCCAACTTAGCTTTTCCAAATTCCCGCATTTTGTAATACCGTTCCTTTAGATAGAGAACGTCCCACCCCCAGGGCCACGGTAGTCCGGAGCAGCCGCGTGACGACGCGCTCCAAAATCTGGATCGGGATCGCTGCGCTTCTGGTCGCCGCGCAGGCAGTGGTCAGCCTCGGGCTTCCCCATACGGGGATGCTCCACCTGCCCTTTGGTCTCGAGATATCCGCACGTATGTTCCGCACCGCTTTCGGGGACCTGGCGCAGGCCATCATCGTCGGTTTCGCGGGTTGCGTGATGTTGTTGAACGGCTTTCGCTCCGAAGGGCCGGCCCGAGTGTTCTGGACCCTCTTCTCGCTCGGCATGTTCTTCTGGCTCGCTGACCTCACCATCTGGTCGTACTACGAGGTCGTGATCCAAACCGACGTGCCGCAACTCACCCTCGGCGATAGTTATCTCTTTCTTCACCTGGTGCCGATGGTCGCAGCGTTGGGCGCCCATCCCGATCGCCGCGCCTCCGCCATCGGACGTCAACGCACCTGGCTCGACTTCGCGGTACTGCTCACTTACTGGCTCTACATCTATGCGCTCATCGTGATGCCGCACCAGTACGTAAAGCCCGATATCCCGACCTATAACTACAACTTCGACATCATCGACAAGTGCGGCCACTGGATATTGGTCGTCGGACTTGCGGCGGCTTTCGTGCGATCCCGAGGCTCGTGGCGGCGCATCTTCCTGATGTTTACGCTCGCGTCGCTGTCGTACGCCGTGTTCTCCGATTTCGCAAACCTGGCCGTAGATACCGGCAGCTATTACACCGGCTCGGTGTATGACATCCTGCTCATGGCGACCATGGCGTTGTTTGCTCTGACCGCGATCGAAGGCAGCAAGATGCCGGCTACGCCGGATGCCGAGTTGGCGCCGGCAGCCGAGCCGCCATTGGCGGGGTGGTCGATACAGTGGCCGGCAGTCAGCAGTACGCTGGTTACTCTTTCCATGCCGGCCATCGGAATTTATTTGCTGAATTATGCGCCGACGATGGATCCGGAGATCCGCGCGTTTCGCTTAATCGTCACGTTCATCGCGATGGTGTTGTTGTTCTCGCTGGTTTCGTTGAAGCAGACACTGCTGCAGGCTGACCTTGTAGGCTCGCTCAAGAATGTCTCCGATGCCTACAGCGATTTGAAGAGCGTGAAGAACCAGTTGGTACAGAGCGAGAAGCTCGCATCGATGGGGCGGTTGCTTGCCGGCGCGGCGCACGAGATCAACAATCCGCTGACGGCGATCCTGGGGTACTCGGACTTGCTCACGTCAAGCATTTCACTCGATCCGCAGACCCGCAGTATGGCCGAGAAAATCGGACAGCAGGCGAGGCGCACCAAGACGTTGGTGGAAGACCTGCTGAAGTTCTCGCAGGAAACGCCGACCCAGCGTTCCTCGAATGACGTACAGGTGCTGGTGCTCAATGCGATTAAACTCGCGGGACTCGAGGCGGGGAAGAGCGTGAAAGTGGAAGTCACCGCCCCAGATAAACTCCCGCCGGTCGCGGTGGATCCCGGACAGATCCTTCAGGTGTTCGTGCACCTGATCCGCAACGCCGCTGACGCGATGAGCGAATCGGTGGTGCGCGTGCTTCATATCTCAACGCGCGCAGGAAGTTCGCAGGTGCAAGTGGAGTTCGCGGACTCCGGTCCCGGCGTGAAGGATCCGGACCTTGTCTTCGATCCGTTTTACACGACGAAGTCGCCGGGCAAGGGAACGGGACTTGGGCTCAGTGCGTGTTACGGCATCGTGCAAAAACACGGTGGGCAGATCACGTGCGCCAATCGCCCGCAAGGCGGTGCGATCTTTACCGTGACGCTACCCACTGTCGAACAGGTTGAAATGCAGAACGCCTGAGCTATCCCTGCATCGGCTTCTCGTGGTTCAACATCCAGTTGATGCCGAACTTGTCCGTGAAGCCCGCGAAGCGGTGCGCCCAGAATTGCTCCCCGGGAGGCATGTGGACATGTCCGCCGACGGAGAGATGCTTGAACAGCTTGTCTACTTCGTCGTTACTGTCGCAGGAAATGCACACGGAGTAGTTGGTGCCCTGAGTGAACGGCATACCGGGCATGTTGTCCGATGCCATGAGCAGGACGTTGCCGTTCTTAATTGCAATGTGAACGTAGCGGTCGCCCGCTCCCGGAGGTGCGCCACCCGGTGCGTCCGAGAACTTCATTTTGAAGATCTCGCCGCCGAGAGCTTTGTGGTAGTACTCCATCGCTTCGCCGCAGTTGCCGTCGAAAACCAAATAGACATTAATTGCTTTCATACGATCCTCTAAGTTTTGAAATGGAGTTTCTGATTACTTGAACGCGGCTGGCTTGCCGATGACACGCCGCAACACGCCGAGCTGTCCGGAGTGATAGGCCTGGTGGAAAGCCACTAGGCTCATCAGCGAGCGCACCGTTTCATCGGGATTGTTGGCTGGAGAGAAGGGCGCTTTTTCGTCGAGTTGTTCCGGGGTGAGAGCGCCGAGACCGGTTTCGAAGCGCACGACTGCTTCGTCGAATCCGGCTAGAAGTGTCGCGAACTCAATCGCGTCGGCGGCGGTGATGGGCTTGGAGCCGCGGTCGTAACGTTTCACCTTGTCGTAGTCGAGGACGGTTGGTTGTCCGACCGCTGGCAGTACGTTGTTGTACACACATACCAGGTGACCGACCACCCAATTGATGTTGTTGCCGCCCGACGCCGGGCTTACCAGGCTCTCGGCATGCGAGATGCCTTCGGTGTTGACCTTCACGGCGAACTGCGTCGTGCGGTTCTGCCCCCGCAATACGGCGATGTCGCTGGTAGATTGCAATGTTGCACTCATATTCTTTCTACCTCCGTGCATGTAACGATTGGCAGCCCCCGAATTCGACACGGTTCGAAGAAAAGATTTTTTACTGCGTGAGCTGGTCGTGCGGAAGGTTCGGTATCTCCAGCACTGGCCGGATCTCCACCGTCCCCCGTTTTGCGCCCGGCAAACGGCCCGCGACGGCGATGGCTTCATCGAGATCGTTGGCGTCAATCATGAAATATCCGCCCAGTTGTTCGCGCGTCTCCGCGAACGGGCCATCCGTCACCAAGCGGCGTCCTTCGCGTACTTGCACGGTGGTGGCAGTCGCAATCGGCTGCAGTGGCGCCGTCGAGATCAGCTTGCCCTTCGCCCGCAGGTCGTAGGCGACATCCGTCGATTCCTTGAAGCACGACGCCCGGTCAGGATAAGTCCACTCCGTTTCAGACGCGTAAATCAGCAACATGTACTTCATTCGTCCCTCCGAAATTGAGTCGAACAGGGCTCTCCGAAATCGACATCCCTTACGGCAAAATTTAGAATCTTCCGAATGTCGCTCAGGGATGTCCCCACAGCAGTCGAAGAAGTGTATCGCTCCGAGTGGGGGCGTGTCGTCGCGACCCTCATTGGAATGCTCGGCGGAGACTTTGATTTGGCCGAGGAAACCGCGCAGGAGGCCTTTGCCGCCGCCGTAACCCAGTGGGAGAAAGACGGCGTTCCTGAGTACCCACGGGCTTGGATCATCTCTACCGCGCGCCACAAGGCCATCGACCGGATCCGCCGCAAGGCTAAATTTGAAGAGGAACTCGAGCCGCGCCTCGAACAGGGAACTCTCGACGTCGCGACCCCCCCACAGGAGTACACCGCCGAGATTCCTGACGACCGACTGCGCCTGATCTTCACTTGCTGCCACCCGGCGCTGGCCTTGGACGCGCAGATCGCACTTACATTGCGCACGCTTTGCGGACTCGAGACCGAAGAGATCGCGCGCGCCTTTCTCGTGCCAGTGCCGACGATGGCGCAACGAGTGGTCCGCGCCAAGAGCAAGATTCGTGACGCCGGCATTCCGTATGCCGTCCCCGAGACGAGCCAGATGGCGGAGCGCCTCGATGCGGTGTTGCACGTGATTTACCTGGTCTTCAACGAGGGCTACTCAGCGTCGTCCGGCGAGTCGCTCACGCGCGCCGATCTTTCTGAAGAAGCGATTCGGTTGGCGCGCATCGTCGTAGAGTTGCTGCCCGATCCCGAAGCGCTGGGCTTGCTTTCGCTGATGCTGTTGCATGAATCGCGCCGCGCCGCACGCACCTCCGAAGACGGTGACATGATCCTGCTCAACGATCAGGACCGCACGCTGTGGGACCGCGCACTGATCGCCGAAGGTACTGCGTTAGTCGAGCGTTCCTTCGCGCTGCGGCGTCCCGGGCCTTACTCGATTCAAGCTGCCATCGCCGCGGTCCATGCCGACTCTCCAACTCCCGATGCCACCGACTGGCGCCAGATCGTCGCTCTCTACGATCTCTTGTTGCAGGTTGTCGCCTCGCCCGTCATCGAATTGAATCGCGCTGTAGCGGTGGCCATGCGAGACGGTGCTCCGGCCGGCCTTGCCGTAATCGATACGATTCTCGCTCGCGGTGATCTCGCGAACTATCACCTCGCATACTCCGCCCGCGCCGACATGCTGCGTCGTATCGGCAAAAAATCCGAAGCCCGTAAAGCTTACGAACGTGCCCTGGCGCTGACCCAGCAGGCACCGGAACAGAGATTTTTGAGGAAGAGAATTGCGGAAGTATCTGGGTGAAGAGTAGTGTCAGCCTCATCCAAAATTGTGGGAAACCATTGACCCGACTGACTTCGACTCTCACCTTCGCCGCAATTCTGCTTTGTTTCTCTCCCGTTGCTTTCGCCCAGGGCCACTGTCGCGATGGCTACCAAACCCCCGACTGTCCCCTCAGCGCCAAGGTTGCGACCGCGCCGATCCCGGCGGTGTTCGCACCTACCGGATGGAAGACGGTCGCGCTCGACCACATCACCTTCGAAATGCCCGACTACCGGAGGGAAGAAGTTTTCTACGAGGCGCTGATGGGTTGGAAGCTCAAGTCCGACGATGGCAAAGAAGCTGTGCTGGATATCGGAAATTGGGGGACGGTGGTCCTAAAGCAGGCTCCAGAACGGAGTGAAGCGGCGGTGACCAACTTCTGCTTCGTCATTGAGCCTTGGGATGCAAAGACCGTGGAAGGTGAACTCAGCAAGCGAGGGTTGCATCCCGTAGCTGACAACGACGGCAAGGGCTTCGAGAGCTTTCACATCAAAGATCCAGACGGCTTCGACCTTCAAGTCAGCAACGGCAAAGGATTAGCGAGGGCGCGTAAAACGCAACTCCCCCTCCCCTTGGCTAAGCCCATTCCGTTCCCATCCACCAAGTGGAACACAGTGTGGCTCGATCACATTTCCTTCAAGGTTTCGAACTACAAAGAGAGCGCATCGTTCTACAGCAACCTGCTTGGCTGGAAGTCAACGTACGACGAAGGCAGCCAGAACGAGCTGATGATCGGTAATGTCGGCGATATCATCATCCGCGGCGGCAATCCTAACGACCCACACTTCAAGAAGGATGCTCCGCGTCACGCCGAAGTGGACCACATCTCCTACGGCATCCTGCCCTGGAACTCAGACGCAGTGAAAGCGGAGCTTATAAAGCGCGGTCTCGAGGCAACCGTGGATACCTCTACTCACGACGACATCGATGTCGCCGCTTACAAGAGCTATCACACGACCACGCCGAACGGGTACAACTTGCAGATGAGTTTCGTGACGCGGGAGAACCGGCTGGCGTTGTCGAACGCGGTCAAGCCGAAGACTTCAAACGAATAGTCGGGCCGAATCTTCGCTTGCGAGTATATAGTCAAAAAACTATAATAAAACCGTTGTGGCGTCCTCTCACCCATCCCGCTTCGCCTCGATCTCTTGGGAAGGTGATTCGTGGGAGGTGCTGAAATCGTGGCCGAAGCCTATTCGATGGGACTTCGGACAGTCACTCCGTGAAATGCAGTTGGGTCGGTCTGCGCGTCTCAATGTACGGCCCATGCAGTCGGTCGGTGCCGGCGTATTTGAGTTGAAAGATGCCGATGAGAAGACATGGTACCGATTGCTGTATTTGGCGCGGATAGACGATGTCATATACGTGTTGGATTGTTTCGAAAAAGACACTGCCAAGACAGAGCGCAAAGAACTGAATCGCGCGAGACAGCGGCTTTCTGCGGTGCGCGTGAGGCTGATGGAGAGGAAGAAAAATGAAAAACGAAAGAAATAGACCCAGCCACGTCACCACTGGCGATATTTTCGACGACCTTGGATTCTCTCCGGAAGAAGCTCTTGAATCGAAGCTCAAGACCGAAATCTGGCTCGCAGTGATCCGCCGTATTGAACAAAAGAAATACAGGCAAGCAGATCTCGTCAAGTTGTTGCAAGCCCATCAGCCCGATGTGAGCAATCTGCTCAAAGGCAAGGTGGCAACGATGAGCATCACGCGCCTGCTACAGTTTGCGGCACGACTCGGCCTTAAAGCACAAATCAGAATTTCCGCGTCATCTTCCAGCGAAGCTCGCAAGTCAGTGGAGCCGTCTTTTCGACGAAAGCGCACTGCCGCGTAGCTAGGGCTTCTCCTGTGCCCAACTCTTCCCGCCATCATGCGTCACGAACGACGTCCCTAAGTTCGTGGTCAACACGCCGTCGTTTGCCGAGGTGAACTGGATCTGCGTTATGTCCGCGGCGATCCGCACTCGCAGCGTCTGCCGCTCCCAGGTCACTCCGTTGTCAGGCGAGTGATAGAGGGCGAGGTTCTTCCCGCCGGCCCACACGTTTTCCCCGAAGGTCGTGACAGCAAGAAAGTGCGAACTGGAGTCGCCAAGCGCGGGCTTCCATTCGCCGAGCAGGGCGTGCTCGAGCCCGCCCGTGGTGGTGACGCGCCATTGCGTCGCTGCATCTACTTTCTTCGCCGCGGATTTCGCGAAGCCCCCAAACGCCTGTCCGGCCTTGGTGTCGAGATTGGCGGCCTTGCTGCGGCTTGCGCCATTCGCCGACAGGGATGCGCCGTTGGTTGACTCCGTGCTGTACGCGTATCGGTCATCCCGCAGCTTCGAATCTTGCTGCAAATTTGCCGCCGCAGCTCCCTCCGATTGTTTTAAGGTCTGGACTTTGTCTGCCGCAGCAGGCGCGGGTGCACTCATCGCGACCGCCGGCTTGGCTTCCTCTGCGATCCTTCCTCCCACCCCCGCTCGACGAGCCATTTCGTTTTGCACTGGTCCGTTTACGTCTTTCTCTTTTGCCAACTCACGCCGCTCAGTCGGAGCTGGCGATGGTGGCGCGGCCGGGGATGTCGCAAGTCCACCAAGCGGCTGTGCCGGCACAATCCGCTTTCGTGGTTGATAGGTCTCGAGAGACTTGGCTTTATCTTCTTCTTTGTTCGCTGGCGCAACCTCTGTCTTTGTCGCAACTGTCGTCGAAGCCGGAACTTGCGGTTCATCGTGCCGCGCCTGCGCCATTTCTACAGTGTGCTTGCTTCTGAGCAGCGACGGTTGACCAATGAAGATGGCAATTACGACTACCGCAACAATCGGCATCGCCCACGCCCACCAGCGCACCCGCTTCACTGGAACAGCGGCGACCACCGGCTGCACGGGCTCCTCAGCTGCGCCCGTCGCAAGAAACACCACCTCGCGGCACTCCCTGCAGGCCGCGAGATGCTCCGTTACCTGGCGCTCCTCTGCCCCGGTGAGCACCTTCTCGATGTACGCATTCAGCACATCGGGAGCAGGGTGCTCTGCCGGAACGGGATGTTCCAGGTTCTTGCGCAAACGGTTTTGGAAATCACTACTCATGACACCTACGGCTCGCTTCCTTTATAGAACGTCCCACCACCCGGTTCTTGCCTCAAACTTTTTTCGATCGGGACTTGCACGTCTCGGACGTCAAGTTCTCCCATCGCCTCGTCCGCCTGCCGAGGCGACATCCCGCCATCTATCAGCCGTTTACGGATGCGTTTCCGCAGCAGCCCGGTTACCCGCTCCAGCTTTCGGCTGATGGTGGATTCATGGACGCGCTGCACCCGCGCGATTTCCGCCAGTTTGCGGCCGTCGAGGAAATACGTCGCGAGCAGCAGACGATCTTCCGCGTGGAGCGCCGCGATTTCGGCGCTGATTGCGTGGTCCATCCGATTGTCAGGCGGAGGATCCGGAGCGGAAGGAGTGGCTTCGAACTGTTTACCCTCTTCCACCTGCTCTTCCAGGCTGGTTTCGCGCCGCGTACGCCGGTATCGATTTACATATTCCTGCGCGACGATGGTCCGCAGCCAGCCTTCGAGCGATCCGCGTCCGGAGTAATAGAGCAGCTTGGAACTGCGTTCAGCGCCCTTCTCGGAGACCCCGTACAGCTCGGCGTAGAGCGAGTCGGCCAACTCGCGCGCGGTCGCGTCATCGCCCGCGATTTTGTAGGCCGCGCCGTAGAGCACGGCGCGATAGCGATTAAGAAACAGCTCCCACGCCGTGTTGTTTCCGGCCGCGCAAGCCCGCGTCAGGACCAGCTCTTCCACGCGCAGCGCGCCCAGAAACGCCTGCACTTCCGCTGAACTCGCAGAGGCGTTCCATTTGCCCACAACTGCGGAAACGATGCCGGAGAGTTCTTCGCGCGAAATCTCAAATTTTGCTGCGCCGCACGCGCCAAACTGCTGCGCACAGAACGCAGTGATGGCTTGCGCGATTTCAGGGCCGGCACCGGGCGCGGAACTCATGTGTGCGAATCGTACAACGGTACTCGGCGTCGTTCCACTGCTCTCTGTTCTGGTTCGTCGTCGTGCGAACGTGCGACTCATGAAAGAAACGAATCCAGTGCATCGGATTCACCGATGCACGCAGCTCGGCTTGACGGCTCAGAAATCGCGCTTTTGCGTTTACAGCTAGGTTCCCGTCGCCGGTTTCGTGCCCCATACTTTGCACCATCTCCCGCCGCCTCATGCACTTTGATGCTTCCCCCTACATGACGCCGGCTGCTTCGCTGCGTTGATCGTCATAAAGCGTCTTTATTCCCGCAATAGATTCTCGTTCTTAAAAGCAAATCGAATCCACGCCAGAAGAATTGTGCGTTGGACTGACTTCGCCGGTGCCGATAGTTTCAGCGCCCAACACCACGCACGGAATTTCGCGACGACTGAGACCAGGGGAGAAAGCGGGAAATTCAGCTATGCGGAACCGCCGATGTTCGGGGGCCATGATTCTATTTGTCAGCCTGTTGCTGCCCACAATCGCTCGAGGGCAGGAGCAGCCGAGTACCTCTCAACCATCGGCTGAGGCGCTCGCTAAACATCTTGAGGAGATGGAACGTGAGATCAAGGAATTGCGGGCCCAGGTGAAAGTGCTAACCGGTGAAAAAGCGGCGGCAGAGACCGCGCCAGCCGCGTCAGGGGCGTCGTCTGCTGTTGTGCAGAACTCGCTGGTAAGCGGCACTCAACCTGCCGCCGCTCCTTCGGCAACCCCATCGCTGGCTTCGATTCTCGGGCCAACCACGCTGAGCGGATTCGTGGACGTGTATTACGGCCAGAACTTCAACAATCCCGAAAGCCAGAACAACGGCTTGCGCTATTTCGATCAGGGCGCAAACCAATTCGGTTTGAACTTGATGGAGTTGGTGATCGACAAGACGCCGGATCCCTCGAACAGCCGTACCGGCTACCACGTTGCCCTCGGCTATGGCCAGGCGATGAACGCGGTCAATGCCTCCGAACCCAAAGCCGGGCTGGGCTTCGATCAGTACCTGAAGGAAGCCTACTTCTCGTATCTCGCGCCTGTCGGAAAAGGGCTGCAATTTGACGTCGGCAAGTTCGTCACGCCCGCCGGCGCCGAAGTGATCGAAACCAAGGACAACTGGAACTACTCGCGTGGCGTGCTCTTCTCGTATGCCATCCCGTATTTCCACTTCGGCATGCGCACCAAGTACACCTTCAACGACAAATATGCGCTGACCGGTTTCTTCATCAACGGTTGGAACAACGTTGTGGACAACAACACCGGCAAGACCTACGGGGTCAACTTCGCATGGAACCCCAACAAGAAGTTTGGAATCGCCCAAACCTACATGGCGGGTCCGGAAGAGAACGGCCTCAACCACAACGTGCGCCAGTTGAGTGACACGGTCTTCACCTACACGCCGACAGCGAGACTTTCGTTCATGTTGAACGGCGACTACGGTCGTGGCGATCGCTACGTCACCGACACCGAAGCGAACACCTTTTCGCATGCGGTGCACTGGACGGGCGTAGCAGGCTACGCAAAGTACGCATTGGCCCAGAACATGGCCATCGCCGGCCGATATGAGTACTACGACGACGCCGACGGCTACACGCTCGGAACCCTGACAACGACCCACGTCAACGAATTCACTGCCACCTTCGAACGGATCATCGGACACCACATCATCAGCCGCTTCGAGTTCCGTCGAGATATGTCGAACCAGCCGCTGTTCTATAAGGGCAGCAATCCGGTCACTGACCAGAACACGCTGACCGCGGGCTTGGTTATGACCTTCAACAGCGGGGAGGGCGGCAAGTGAGGCGCGGAACACATTTCAATTTCGGAGAGCTCGTACTTGGGTTCTCCGTTACATGGGGAACAGCGGCCGGAGCTCCAATTCAACCAACCCCTGGTTTCAGCGCTCTCGCCGCTCCCCCTCCAATTCGGATTGCGAGGAAAGGGTGAGCATGCATGAACGTTCCTCGAACCGTGCCAATCCTCGGATTGCTACTTGGCTTTGCCGCACTGCTTCGAGCGTTGTTGCTGCTGGACCGCGACCCGCTTATCGCTGTCCTTGGACTGCTGGCGGCGATGGCAGTGCTCCTGGCGTCAACGGCCGTCCTTTGCGGCGACGACGCGATGAAAACTACGGCCGCTACAGAAGATCGCAACAGGTTCTGAATTCTCGAAAAGGAGACTACGTGCAATGAATCACGTCCCACAACACAGGTCGAAATTGTCTTTGGCGCAGAAGTTTACTCGGTTGGCCACCCGGTTGCGGGATCCAGAGTGGCGTCGTTACGGAGCGACAGTCGCTGCCGGCAAGGCGATCGGCATCTCCGTCGTGATGCTCGCGATGGTGGTGATTACAGGTCTCTTCTTCACCACTGCGCTCGCTTCTGATACGGCCGTGAAAGCCGCCGACATTGTGAACCCGATCAACACCGTCTGGACGTTGATCGCGGCCTTCCTTGTCTTCGGTATGCAGGTCGGTTTCACCATGCTCGAGGCCGGCTTCTGTCGCTCTCGTGAAACCGTGAACGTGCTGATGGAATGCATCGTGGACACTTGCCTCTGCGGCTTGCTGTTCTACGCATTCGGATTTGCGTTCATGTTCAGCCACGGCAACGGATTCATCGGCTACCACTGGTTCTTCCTCAAAGACGTGCCCGCGACTTACGAGACCACCGGCGTCGCGTTCCTCGCCTTCTGGCTCTTCCAGTTTGCTTTTGCCGATACCTGCTCGACGATCACGTCGGGCGCCATGATCGGCCGCACCGGCTTCGTCGGCGACCTGATTTACAGCGTCGGTGTCTCGGGCTTCATTTACCCAATCGTTGGACACTGGGCGTGGGGACCAGATGGCTTCCTTGCGACCATGGGATCGTCGGGCTACTTCCTCCCCTCGGTCGGTATCAGCTTCCACGACTTCGCCGGCTCGACGGTGGTTCACACCATCGGCGGATTTATCGCACTCGCCGGTTCGATCGTCCTCGGCCCGCGGCTTGGACGTAAGTTCAAGCGCGACGGCGGCGCTCCGATGTTGCCGCACGACTTGACCATCGCGGCCAGCGGCGGTCTTCTGTTGTGGTTCGGCTGGTACGGCTTCAACCCCGGCAGCACACTCTCCGCCATGGATTTCGAGGGCATTGGCCGCGTCGCTACCAACACCACGCTCGCTGCCTGCGCGGCTGGTCTCACGGCGATGGCCTACGGATATTTCCTCAGCAAGAAGTGGGACGTCGGCTTCACCGTCAACGGCTTCCTCGCCGGGCTCGTGGCCGTGACTTGTCCCTGTTATTGGGTGAGTCCGACGGGCGCCATCATGCTCGGTGGCGTCGCTGGCGTGGTCGTGATTCTCGGCGTCGAAGCGCTCGAATGGCTACGCATTGACGATCCTATCGGCGCAGTTCCGGTGCACGGGCTCTGCGGTATCTGGGGCACGCTTTCGCTGGGACTCTTCGCCTGCGGCAAGTACGGTTCTACCGGTCCGCTTGCGCCCGACAACTCCGCTGCTTTGAAAGGACTGTTCTACGGCGGTGGTTTCCAACTCCTGACCGCGCAGGCAATCGGCAGCGCGATCATCACTTTCGCCACGTTTGGCGTGGCTTTGGCGTTGATGTATGCGGTGAACGCAACCGGCACGCTGCGTGTTTCTGAAGAGGGCGAGTTGTATGGCATCGACCTTCACGAGCACGGTATCCCGGCGTATCCGGAATACGTCATCTCGGCGCTCGCTTCGCCGAGCGGCGCACCGCCGCAGCACCACGCGGTGGAGAAACATCCGGTCAAGCTCACCGAAGCAGTGGCAGGTGCAACTGCGCACAAGTGATCGCTAACAACGCCAAACAACGAACCAGGTCCCTTCACGAGATGAGGAGAGATGAATGACGAAATTGGAAGCGATTATTCAGCCCAGGAAACTCGACGAAGTGAAAGATGCGCTTGTCGCCATCGGTATCGACGGCATGACCGTCTCAGAGGTGCGCGGTCACGGAAGGCAGAAGGGTCACACCGAAACCTACCGTGGCCGTGAGTACGACGTCTCGTTCCTGCCGAAGATCAAGATCGAAGTCGTGATCGACGACGAACGCGTGGATGAAGCGGTGGAGACCATCCTCCAATCCGCAGCCAGCGGTCAAATCGGCGACGGCAAGATCTTTCTCTACAAAGTGGACGAAGCCATCCGCATACGCAACCAGGAGCGGGGCGTAGCGGCCATCTAACTCCCAAGCGCTCCTCGCTGCCGGCCGCAATTCACCGCGCGCCCGGCAGCTTAGGAGCGCATCCTTCCTTTTGAGGCGTCCAGCCAAGCCACCCCGCAGAATGCGGTAAACTGAAGCCACCACACGCCTTTCAACCCGCGGAGGGATGTGTGAGCGGTTGAAACAGGCGGTCTTGAAAACCGCTTTACGGGAAACCGTAACGGGGGTTCGAATCCCTCTCCCTCCGCCATTCACTTCTTTTGCATCTCATCCTGCACTTCTCTCGTCCAACCCAAACGCATTTGTTCGGAGGCCCTTATGAAGTGCAAGCATCTTTCTGAAATCCGCGAAGTCACGCCGTCGGCTGACGGTTGCGAAGAGTGTCTTAAGATGGGCTCCACATGGGTGCACCTGCGTCTGTGCCTCATCTGCGGACACGTCGGCTGCTGCGACAGCTCGGTCAACAAACACGCGACCAAACACTTTCACAGTTCCAAGCACCCGATCATGCAATCGTTCGAGCCCGGCGAAGACTGGCGCTGGTGCTATGTAGACCAAACCGAGGTTTGAGCGCGGCGCTGATTGCTTTGTGATTTTAATCACATCCTCAAGGCTGAATTCCCGGTAAAACAGAAGCTCAGTTCAGTTCGGGAGTGGGGTTACTCCCTCGGGGAACAATCTTGACGATTCGCTGGAAAAGCAGTTACAGCGTCGGCGTGTCCGTTATGGATAACGAACACCGCAGCCTCTTCAACGTGATGCATGAACTTGATAATGCCCTCGCCGCTGGCAGCGGGCAATTAGTGATCGACACGGTCCTCGCCAAGGTGACGAACTGGGCGGAACAGCACTTCACGCACGAGGAAGAACTGATGCTAGAGAACGGCTTCCCCGGCTATGAGGCCCATCGCGCGGAACATGACCAGGCGCGCCGCCAGTTGGAAACATACGAGCACGACCGCAAAGCGGGAAAGCAGGGAGTCCCCGTTTCCTTGCTCTTGTTTCTCGATTCCTGGCTGCGACAGCACATCCTGAAGATCGATCTGCAGTACGCCGGCTATCTCAATCAACGCGGAATTCGTTAGCGCTACATCGCCGGCAACGCGCTCTTACTCGGCGCAAGAATGTCGTCCAGCCTGGACGGCGTCCCCTCGACTCGTTGCAATGAAGGCACCCGAAGTCCGTCGTAATACGGAATCGCGAACGTCTTGAACTCATTATTGCTTTTGAATTGCAACTGCATCGGCTGCTTCGACTGTTCCGCTGCCAGGATCGCATCGCGCAACAATTCCGGCGAGTATTCCTTGCCATTCACCGATACGAGCTGCATATCCGGAGTGACACCAGCCTTGAATGCGGGACTGTCCCACGTCACTTCGAGCAACGCTCCCGATGGGCCGCTGTCGTCGCCGCTACCCGGCTTCGGAACCGCAAGATCAAGCCCGAGTGAAGTCGAAAAGTCCGCCTCGCCCTCAGCCGCGTTGTTGCGCGTCATCCACTCCTGCTCAGTGTCGCTGTACGCCAGTTTGTAGCCGCCGCGGGTGATGCCGTCTTCGGGCACCGTGGGATGCAAGTCATAAACGCGTTCGCGCAGAAACGCCGCCCAGTCGTAGGGCGCCACGCTGTTGAGGGTCTTGGCCACGTCGTCGAGGGAGTAGGTATAGGTGACGAAGCTTCCGTTGTACTCACCCATGAAGGCCTTCGCGAAATCATCGAGCGACTTCTTTCCGTTGGTCAGTTCGCGGATCTTCGTGTCCGCGTCAAGCCAGATCAGCGCGCCTTCTTCGTAGTAATTTTCAGGAAGCTGCCAGCTCACGAAACTTACCGGCCGACGTTGCGAGACCGTCGGCTGGTTGGTGGTATCCACCATCGGACGCCAACTGCGCCCCGGCATATGTTCGAAGCCCGCCGCTACGTGCGCAATTATGTCGCGTGTCTCTTCGGGAGAACGCAAACCCGAGCGTGCCGCCAGCACGATTCCCCAGTACTGGGTCATGCCCTCATACACCCACAACAGATCGTCACGCATGGGCACGTTGAAGTTCGGTGTCCACAGGTCCGCCGGACGCCGGAACTTCCCATTCCACGAATGCGTGTACTCGTGTGAGAGCAAATCGCGACCGAGCACGCCGTTGCTCCAGTCGGTGAAGTACTTCGCCGGCAGCCCGTTCTCGCTCGACTGATGATGCTCCAACCCAATCCCGCCGACCTTATCGCTCAATAACAGCAACAGGTCGTAGTGGTTGTAGTGATGCGAACCGTAGAGTTTGTCCGCCTCCATCGTCAGGTTCTTGTGCTTCTCCAATTGCTCTGGCGTGATCGCCAGGTCCTTCTCTTCATCTGCGAAGAGATCGAGATGCACGATGTCGGTCTGCGTCGGCGACAGGTCAATCCGCTTGAAGTAGCGCCCCGCATAAACTGGCGAATCGGCCAGCGTGTTCAGCGTCGTCTGCTTGAACTTTACGGCTGCGCCGTTCTCGCTGTCCGTTTCCAGCGCCGTAGCATACTTCCAACCTTCGGGAAGCTTCAGCGCAGCGTTGAACGGAATCTGTCGCGTGAAGTAGCCCGCGGGATACATCACCACTTCGCTCCACTCGATGTCGGCAATTGCATCCGACATCTCGATACGTCCTTCGGCCTGCCGGTTCGGAGAAAGATAGTCGAACTCAAGTTCCACAGTCCTCGCGCCGGGATGGAGCGGCACATGGAATGCGAACACATTCACGCGATCGCGCACCCACTGCACGCGCTTGCCATCCACGTTCGTCACGATTCCGGCCAAATGCGAGATGGGTCCCGTTGGCGAATGGTGTCCCGGAATCCATTGCGGATAGAGCAGCACCGACTCCTTCGCGCCGCTCTCGACGGGAACGACCTCGCGCACATGCATTACGTGGTGCGAGGTGTCCGTTACATCCACTTCGAGCTGCACCGGCGCGGGGTATGGTTTATCAAGAGGCGCAACAATCGCCGGCGGCAGTGGAGTAGGTTGCGGTTGCGGTGGGTTTTTGACCTGCGCTAGCGCGTTGGCGATGAAAAGAGAGCTGAATGTAAGGCAGCAAACGAGCGAAAACTTCATGGTGCGCAACAGTGTATACGCTTGAAACGGTTTAATCAGTTTTCCACGGTTCGGCACTTTTCGGCCAACTTGACAGCCAATTACTATCTTGAGTAGAGTTTCCCAATTCTTTCGGACCGCGTGTGGATGCGGTCCACTCAGTTAAGACCCTTCTGAACGGCCTCAAATCGTACGTTGATCGAAGCAAGGGATGTCGGCGCAAGAAACCAATCGGCGTCCAGCGACTTCGAGGGCAGACAAATCGAAATGGAGGTTGTATGAAGTCTGGTTTTCTCTTGGTAGTTCTGCTTGCCGGTGCAATCGCTTTTGCGCAGGAAACATCCAACGCGGCCTCGTCTCGCTACGAGAATCAGAACCCGCGATCGCAAGATCCCCCAATGCTCGGCATTCACTGGGCGAAGGGCGTTACTCCCCCCGCTTCTCCAGACGCGCGCGTCGTCACCAACGCGCGACGCACTGCCAACATGACGTATCACGGCGGCGTAATCATGCCGACCGCGAACACCTACTCGATCTTCTGGGGTACAACCTGGGGCGGCTATTCCGGCGACAAGATGAGTGGCATTGACAGCTACTACGCCGGCTTCATCAACTCCAACTACGCAAAAACCTCCGACGAATACACTGGCTCCAACGGCCAGGTGGGGGCTGGCGGAACTTCGCATAACCACGTCGTCGACACCAGCGCGTCAGCCGGCGGAAACAATACAACCACCATCCTTAACGAAGTCTGCAAAGAGATCACGAACGGTGCTCTCCCGCTCGATGGCACCGGCAACGGCTACTACGCCGTTTACGCGGACAAGAAGCGCGGCTCGGCGGGCTATTGCGCCTGGCACAGCTCTGGTTCGTGCAACGGGAAGCGCATCGAGTTTGCATACTTCTTCAACCTCGACGGCGATGCTGGCTGCGATCCGCAAGACACGCAGACCGGCCACTCGCAGGGTCTCGCTGCCATCGCGAACGTCAGTGGCCACGAACTCTCCGAAGCTCGCAGCGATCCAGCGAGCCCCGGCGCCTGGTACGACTCTAGCGGTGCGGAGAATGGCGACAAATGCGCCTGGACGTTCAATGTGGCGCACGTCACCTTCAGCAACGGCACCATTTGGAAGATTCAGGGCGAATGGTCAAACGCCGCCTACACCGCAGGCACCGGCTATCCCAACAGCAGCGGACAGAAAGGCTGCCTCGACGGACACTAAGTTGTGTTGAATTGAATGAGGCCGTTCGGACTCGCTCCGGGCGGCTTTCTTATTTGCGGAAGTGTTGCACCAGCCACGAGATTAGCGAGAGCACAACGCTGATCACGATGCACGTTACGACTGGAAAGTAGAACGTTGTGTGCTTGCCGCGATAGCTGATGTCGCCCGGCAGTCGTCCAAGCGGAATGCCTGCGCGTCCAATCAACAGGATCGCCCCGCCAATCACGACGAGCACAACCCCCATCAGAATCACCGCACGCCCGAGATCATTCATTGTCTTCTGTCATCTCGTTCCACGAATATCTACGGGATCTTCGGCAAATCCCGATTCAAATCCCGCTGGATCCGCCGTTGGTGCAACAGCCGCAGCGGCTTCGAATACGTAATGATCCCGAACGCCATAATTGCCGCCAGCAGCAGGGCACTACTGATCCCCAGGAAGACCACATTCGCCTTCGTATCGGCAATCGCCGCGATCACTTCTGCATTTGCCGGTGTAATCATCAGCGCGAACGCCAGTGTCAGCAAACCCAGTCCCGCAAGCAGTCCCGTGATGTTCTTCGCCCACTTGCCGGTCGCATGATATTCGGCAAAAAAGTGGAACCCCGCAATCGCGAGTCCCGCGATGAGAATGAAATTTCCGATGATCGAGACGGCGTACTTCAAATCCATGGGGAGCCTCTCCAAGGTTTGACGCGAATCCCGAGCAGCAGGTTTCATCCTTAATTTGCCTGACCCGCGCCCAATGGAATACAAATGCTGCTACTCGCGTTCTTCTCGTACCGGGGTTCATTGATGAAATTGAAGCTGTCGATCATCCTTTTGTTCGTACTCGTCTGTTCGCTCGTCTCCGCACAAACTACGCGCAACGTCAGCGGTCTCACCCGCCACGACGGCTTCATTCCCTTCGAGTGGGACGAATCCAAGGGCGAACTCCTCTTCGAACTCACGCCCACCGCGATGCAGCGCGAGTTTCTCTACTTCACTTCTCTCGCCAGCGGCGTCGGTTCCACCGAACTCTTCGCTGACCGCAGCACCCTCGGCGAGCGCGCTCAGCTTTGCCGTTTCCGCCGCGTCGGGCCCAAAGTGTTACTCATCTCCGAGAACACCGGGTTTCGCGCGTCCAACGGCAGTGCGGAACTTCAGAAGTCCGTCGAAGCCAGCTTCCCAACCTCTGTTCTCGCTGCGATGCCGATTGTCTCCGAGACCAACGGCACGCTCTACGTGAACGCCACCTCTCTCATCGTGCGCGATGCCTTCGATCTCGTCGGACAATTCGAGCGTCCGCTGCGCGCCACCAACGGCAACATCCGGCCCGTTCCCGCCGGACCCGACGCCCCCAAGTGGAAGCTCGATGCCGAGCGCAGTGTCGTGGACATGGACCACACCCGCGCTTTTCCGCTTAACACCGAAGCCGAAGCGCTCCTCACCTTCACTACCGACAAGCCCGGCGCGCGTTTCAATCAGCCCGATGCCCGCACCCTCAGCGTGCGCCAGCACCATTCCTTCATGCAGCTGCCCGAGTCGGGCTACGAACCGCGCGAGAGCGATCCCCGTGTCGGCTACTTCGGCAATGGCTTCCAGGACTTCTCCCGCCCCTACAATCAGCCCATCGAACGCCTGTTGATCAACCGCTGGCGCTTGGTGAGGAAGAATCCCGGCGCCGCACTCAGCGAGCCGGTGAAGCCCATCACCTTCTATCTCGACCGCGCCATGCCTGAGCCCATCCGCAGCGCCGCGCGACAGGGCGCATTGTGGTGGAACCAGGCCTTCGAACAGGCGGGCTTCAAGAACGCGCTCGTCGTCGAAGACCTGCCCGAAGGCGCGGACCCGCTCGACATGCGCTATCCGACCATTCAGTGGACGAACCGCTCCGGCCGCGGCTGGTCGGTCGGCATGGTGCAAACCGACCCGCGTACTGGCGAGATCCTGCACGCTATCGTGCAGCTCGACTCGCACCGGATGCGCACCGTCCACAACTACTGGAACGTGCTGCAGCCTCCCTCCGCGAACGCCGAGCCTGATCCCGGAATCTTCTCCGAACTCGATCGCGCCGACCCGCGTCTTACGGAAGACGAAGCTATGACGCGCCGTCTCGCGCTGCTCACGTGCCACGAGATGGGACATGTCCTCGGTCTCGACCACAACTTCGTCGCCAGTACCTTCGGCCGCGGCAGCGTGATGGATTACTTCGCGCCGCGCGTGAAGATCCGCGCCGACGGCACCGCCGACATGAGCGACGCTTACATGCAGGGCGTCGGCAGTTACGACAAGTTCGCCATCGAGTGGGGCTACAGCACGCTCGGCAACGAACCGCCCGCCGCCGAAGCGCAGCGCCTCGAAGCCGTCGTGGAGCGATGGAACAAGCAGGGCGTCTTCTGGGGCAACTTTGAAGACCCGCGCTGGAATGCTTACGACGACGGCACCGATCCTGTTACCTGGCTCAAGCAAGTCATGCCCGTACGCGATGCGCTGGTGAAGCTCTACACGCCGGCGCTCATGCGCAAAGGCGAGCCGTGGTCAGACTTCGCCTCGCGCTATGCGCTCATCTACCTTTTCCACCGCTACGGACTTGGAGCAGCGGTGAATGTCGTCGGCAGCGCGAAAGTTCCACCTGCGCTCGTTGGTGACGGCAACAAGCCCTTCGAAGTCTGGCCCGCTGATCAGCAGCGCGAAGCACTCAACCTGCTAACCTCCGCGCTCGATCCGAGAGAGCTACGCATCGCTCCCGAAGTCTGGTCCGCGCTAGTGCCGCTGGAAAACCGTGACTACGCCGACAACGAGCGCTTCAAATCGCCGTCAGGTTATGTCTTCAGCCCTCAAGACGGCGCGCGCGCCGTGGCTGATGTCGTCGTCGGTGGTTTACTTATGCCGCGCCGGATCGAGCGCCTGATTGCAATCCACACCGAAGACGCGAATGCCGTGGGCGCCGACGAAGTCATCGACGCACTGGTGAAGCGTGCCGCAGCCGATGCCAACGATCCGCTCGGCGAAGTCGTGCAGTCTTCTGTCGCCGAGCAGCTAATGGCGCTGGCAGCCGATGAAACGGCTACGCCGGAAACCCAAGCCGCAGCCTATCGCGGCATACTCGCGTCGCAGCAGGCAATCGGCACTTCCAACCCGCGCCTCGCAAATGAAATCGAGCGCTTCCTCCGCGATCCGAAGAACAACACGCCGAAGCCGAAGCCGAGCGGAGCGCCGGAAGGCCCACCCGTTTAGGTCCGGAATCGCGTTACCGTGTTCAACCCAACACTGCGATAATGCGTGGTGATGGGTGTGAGCACTTCAAAAATGCCGTGGTGGGCGATGGCTTGGCCGTTGTTTGGCTGGGCCTTGCTCGTGGCAGGGATTTTCCTTCGCGGCAACGTGTGGTTGGCGACGGTCGAAGGTCTTGCGATCTTCGCGGTTGTTTTTGCTGCGGTGTATCACGCCGAGTTGATCGCCCACCGGGTCGGCGAGCCATTTGGAACGCTGGTCCTGGCGCTCGCAGTTACGATCATTGAAGTAGCGCTGATTGCTTCAATGATGATTTCGAGCGGTCCGGAAAAAGCCCAGGTTGCCCGCGACACCGTGTTTGCTGCCGTCATGATCGTTTGCAACGGGATCGTTGGTCTCTGCCTTTTAGCGGGAGGCGTCCGACACCGCGAGCAGGGATTTCAACTGCAGGGCACGAACGCGGCGCTCTCCGTGCTCATCGCCCTGAGCACCCTCACCCTGGTCTTTCCGAACATCACCACTACCACCGGCGTGGGGACGTTCAGTTCCGCGCAACTGGTGTTCGCCGCCGCGGCCTCCCTGGTGCTGTATGGCTCGTTCGTCTTCGTACAGACGGTCCGCCATCGCGATTACTTCCTGCCCGCCGAAGGCTCTGGTGCAGAAGAAGCGCACACGCCGCCGCCGAGCAACCGCATGACTTTGGCCAGTTCCGGACTGTTGCTGGTCTCACTCGTGGCCGTGGTTGCGCTGGCAAAATCGATTACGCCAGCGGTGGAGAAGATGATTGAAAATGCCGGCGCCCCTAAGAGCGTCGTCGGCATCCTGATTGCCGGCGTGGTGCTGCTTCCCGAGGGCCTGGCGGCGGTGCGAGCGGCGCGAGCTAATCGCATTCAAACCAGCATGAACCTAGCTCTTGGTTCCGCGCTGGCCACGATCGGCCTCACGATTCCCGCCACGGCCGCAGTTGCAATTGCTCTTCACAAACCGATCATCCTGGGCCTGGGACGCACCGAGTCGGTATTGCTGGGGCTAACGCTGGTAATGAGTCTCGTCACCCTCGGGACCGGACGCACCACTGTGCTGCAAGGCATTGTGCATCTCGTGCTGCTCGCCGCCTTCCTGTTCCTGGCCTTCGTTCCCTAGCGATCAGACGCTGGAAGAGCCCGTTGCCTCAAGAGTACCCCCTCCCCTCTAAAAAATCGCAAATTCTTCAAAACGCGAGACTTAGCTATTGCATAGCCTGCAAAATATTCCATCGAAAGGAGTTATAGGCAAAATATTCCAAACAAAAGACTTAGTAGCGTCGAAATCGTGTTCAGGCGGACCGGTGGGCCTCGATGTTGTCAAAGAGCTGGGTTGCGTTTGGGAATGCCCCAGTAGGGCATGTTAATCAGATGGTGTCACGAAGGATGTGAGCTGCCGCACGGGTGCGCGTGAGATGGATCACACCGTTTCTTATTCGGACCTCAATGATGGCTGCTTCCGAATTCATCTTGAAGGCTGCGTTCAGCTGACTATACTGCGTTCGCCAATCCAGCTCTGGAGGCCTTCATGCTGAAACGCTATGCGCTGCTGCTTCTCCTCCTAGTTGCTCCGATCTGTGTTTTCGCACAAGCAGCACCCTCATACACGGTTGCCGAAATCGCCCTCCTGAAGTACGCGCCCACTACGGTGCCCACGTTTAGCTACGGCGCCGCCCCCGCCGGGATCGCATTTGATGGACAGCACATCTGGATTGCGAGCTCCGGCGATGGCAGAGTCATCCCCCTAAACACCTTCGACGGTTCGGGAGCCGCTCTGGGGCCCGGTTCGGTTGGCACATCGCCATGGGCCCTCGCTTACGATGGCGAATATATGTGGGTCACGAGTTACCCGGATAGCGCGGTCTACAAGTTCCGCCCATCCGGCGGATCGCCCATTTCTTACCCGATCAAGTACGGTTCGCGAGGTATCGCGTTCGACGGCACATACATGTGGATTGCCAACCAGCCGCATAACTGTGTCACCCGCATCCGCGCCATCGACGGCGCCTTTGCTACCTGTTTCCCCATCGGCAAGGAACCGATGAACGTAGCTTTCGATGGTACCGATATCTGGGTCACCAACTTCGGCGACAACACCGTCTCGAAGCTCAATACGCAGACCGGAGCGGTGATTGGGACGTATTCGTCCGGCGGGTCACAGCCGTGGGGAATCGCGTTTGTGCCGGAGCCGATTTACGGGGGCGCCCGTTTGATGGTCGTGACGAACGCAGGAAGCAACACGGCGGTCCTTATGCTCCTTGACGGAAGCGTCAATGCCACAATTCCGGTGGGACTTGTGCCGCGAGGCGTCATCTACGACGGGCATGACGTATGGGTGGCAAACTCTTCCAGTTCGTCGCTGTCGAAAATTGATTGGATTGACGGTGGGACGACGGTCACCAACTACCCCGTCGGCAAACAGCCCTACGCCCTCGCGTTCGACGGCGCCAATGTCTGGGCCGTGAACTACGGGTCGAATTCGGTTTCGAAACGGTGAGCGCGGCGGCTCGCGTGCCGGAATCTAGTGCAGAAGTGACTCGAGCAATGGGTGGATTTTCGCTGCAAGCGGGTTGGCAATCGTGAGGCCAGACCACGTGAAGCCATCCTGAAGATCCTCGGAAAGAAGCAACCTGCAGCCGGCGCGCGACGCCGCTGCCATAACGACCGAATCCCAAATCGTGAATTGGTGCTGTGCTGCCAGATCTGCCGCGGCGAGTAGAACCTCCGCCGTGGTGTCGGCGACGGCGGTAGAGTCCTGCACGGCCATCACGGCAAGCTGAGCCTCCCGACGAGAGTACCCACCCTTTCGCACCAAGGCGTGAAAGAATTCTCCGAGGCATTGAACCGGAACTACGATCCGATCCTGGGGAAGGGCGGTCAGGATATCGAGAATCGCGCGCTGTTTGACTTCGCCGTTGAGTCCTTCGGCATAAAACAAAACGTTCGTGTCCAAGCCTATGCGCATCGTTCTATTCGTCGTAGAGCTCATCGCGGGTCAAGCGTCCGACATCGCGCGCAGGCGTCGCGGCGAACCGAGCGAGCAGGAGTTTCCAGGCACTTTGCGAGACCCGAGTGTCGTGGTCGAAAGGTGTGATCTTGGCAACCGGCTTTCCGTGGCTGGTTACGACGAAGGATTCGCCCTTCTTCACCTGTTGCAGAAGGCGCGAAAACTCGCGGTTCGCATCCGCAGCCGATACGTGCTTATCCATGTAGTGATTTTAACTACTTTAGGGGAGGCGGTCAAGGATTCCTCAGTGCTGTCGCACCAAGGTAACGACTTCGCCGCTTTTGGCCACAACCTCTCAGATCGCCTCTTTCAATTTCTTCAGCGCTGCCTCGTATCCGGCGGTTCGGTTGCTCAGGTTGGCGGGCACGTTCTTCACCACGATTTCCCAATTCGCGATTGCATTCTTCTTGTCGCCGTTAGCGGAGTAGCCGCGAGCGAGTCCCAGCGCGGTCCAGAACTTGTCTTCCGGATGTTGCTGCTGATTGAACGTGAATGCCTTCATCGCTTTGTCTTTTTTGTCGTTGCGCAGTAGTCCCATGCCATAGGCATAAACGGAGTACGCGTCGGTTGCGCGCAGATGCAGGGCTTTGTCCATCACGCTGTCGGCATCCGCTTCACGGCCCATGGCGCTCAGCACGGCTGCTTTGGTGGAGAGAGTGGCAAACTCCTCGTGTCCAATGGTCGCGCCACGGAATGGGCCGTTGATCGCCTTGTCCGCCCAGGTCAGCGCTTCCTCGAGATTGATCTTGTTATCTGCACAGAATTGCGCGGCGGTCTGCCAGTCCTGGTAGTTGAATCCCGCCCACGATTGCAGGTCCTGACGCATCTTCGCGACATAGAGCGCCTTCACATTGGGAACCTCAACTTTGAAGGGGACCCGCTTCTTTTCCCATTGCAGGTAAGCCACCGCGGAATCCGGCCGGCGATCGTCGAAGCCGTACGTGAGGAATTCGGTGAACGGTGCGTCCTGCGCAGCGACGGGGACGCGCAGAACGTCATCCTTGCGATCGTATTGAAAACTTCCCCAGCCCTGGTGGTTAGAGAAGATCCACTGCCAGGGGCTAGTTTTCTCCACATCGAGAAAGAGCGCGTAGGTCCCGGCCTTCAGGTCTTTGCCTTCGACTTTCACGTCGTGAGAGAAGGTGATGGCGGTGCTCTCGTTCGCACCGGCACGCCAGGGCGCGGCCTGCGTCGGGCCAAAGCCCTCGTCGACGAAGCCGTAGTGCACCAGTTCTCCCCAGATGTGGCCGGTGCGATCGTTCTCCGCGGGGTTGTGGACCCTGGGACTGTGGTAGTCGATGGAGATTTTCACTGGGCCAATCCATTGCGAGACGGATGCGTGCTGATTGTCGCCATTGGGAGGAGTCGCGACTTCCGAAGTTTCCTGTGCGGCAGCCACGATCGAGAACATCAGAAGAAGAATTGCGGCCCATGCGAATTTCACGGTGACACTCCTGTCCATCAGTTGGCTGAGTAGTTATAGACCGGCTCGCAGCAAAATTAGAGACGTACTGGCTCTATAGAGGAAAAGACGGGACGGACTGGGAGGAAATAGGGACGGAGATGCTGCTTTGCGTAATGCAACCCTTCAGTGGCTGCGTCCTGCGTAACTGTGAATTCCCGAGCTAGTACGGGAACGGTTCGACCTTCCACCGCTCGAACACTTTGCCGTCGATGAACAGTTTGAGCAGCGCGCCATCCACTTCGCCGTCTTTTACTGCGAAGCCGAGGATTTGCAGCGCGCGTTCCTGACTGACGGCTTTCTTGTACGGACGGTCGCTCGCGGAGAGCGCGTCGAAGATGTCCGAGATGGTCATCATGCGGGTTTGGATTGGGATCGTCGGCGCCGAGAGTTTGAATGGGTAGCCGAGGCCGTTGAGTTTTTCGTGGTGGCCGCGGGCGATGGTGGGGATGTGCCTGATCTCTTTCGTCCACGGAATTTTGCTGAGGAAGTTGTAGGTGTGCACCACGTGCGACTCGATCTGCAGGCGTTCGCTTTCGTCGAGCGAGCCTTTGCGGATGGAGAGCAGAAGCACTTCGTCTTCGCGCAGCAGCGGTTGTTCGTCGCCACTGTAGGCGTGGAACGCAGTGCGCATGATTCCTTTCAAACTGTCGAAGCTGCCCTCGGGTAGCACCGTGGGCTCGTTGGCGGCAACGATCGTCTGGTAATAGAGATCGAGTTGCTCAAGCTTCTGCTTGAGCTCGCCGTCGTACTCCGTCTGCTTCGCGAGATACTCGTCACGCGATTTCTCGAGCAGGTAATTCACCCGCGACTGCAGGTTCTCGTTCTCAACCGTGCGCTTCACGTACTCGAAGCGCTGCTGGATCAAGTCGAGCTGCCCGGGGTAGAGCTTCTTCGCTTTGATAAGAACTTCTTCGCGCACACCGACCTTGCCGAAGTCATGCAGCAGCGAAGCGTAGCGGATCTCCTTCATCTCCGAACGGGTGAAGGTAATGTCGCCAAAGAGCGAGTCTTCGCAGCGATCTACAGTTTCGGCCAGTGCGACGGTCAAGTTCGCGACGCGGAACGAATGGCCCGACGTAGTTGGATCGCGAGCTTCAATTGCGGTTACGCTCGCCTTAACGAAGCCTTCGAAGAGTCTCTGGATGCTCGCGTATAACTGGCTGTTCTCGTACGCTACGGCGGCCTGGCTCGCCAACGACGCAATAATCTCCTGCTGGTGCTTGGTGAACGGAATCACTTCATGGGCGACGGCAAGCGGCGAGTCGAGGCGCGCGTCCGCAAAATTCTTGGCGTTGATGAGCTGAATGACGCCGACGATCTCTTCTTTCTGGTCGCGCATTGGCACCGCGAGAATCGAGCAGGTGCGATAGCCGGAGTCTTCGTCGAACTTGCGGTTGATCGCGTACGGAACTTCGTGCGGCAGATCGTAAGCGTCGCGCAGGTTTACGATCTCGCCGCGCAACGCGACATAGCCCGCGATGGACTTTTCGCTGATCGGAATCGTGACTTCGCGGAAGGGAATCGAGACGCTGTCGTTCTGCGCCAGCTTGAAGCGCAGGACCTTGCGGCCGCTGGCCGACTCCACATCGGGCGCGGGAACTTCGGCGGCCTTGGGGCCGTGCGTGGATACATGCGTGGGATCGATTGGCGCTGGAGGCTCCGTCGCGCGCTCTTGTTCCACAAGGTAGAGCGATCCGGCGTCTGCACGGGTAAGCTCGCGGCATTTGGTCAGGATCAAATCGAGCAGCTTATTGGTGTCGTGTTCCGCGCTGAGTGCGGCGCCAATGCGATTGAGTTCGTGGATCTCGCGGGTCAGGCCGGCAAAGCGGTCGTCGAGCATCTGGAAACCGTCCCAGAGCATGACGTGTGCCACGGCGCTATCCACCGTGCGACGCAAAATTGCAGCGGGAGTATTTGGTGGCAAGTAGGCGTGAACGATCGAGTCCATCTCTAGCTCTTCGTAGCGCTCATTGGAGATGGCAATCACGCGCACGTTTTCGCGCCGCGCACGCGCAATATTCTGCGAGAGCCGCACTGGGTTCACGCAGACGATCACAATCGCTTCCTGGAATTCTTCGTCGAGGGTATCGAACGACACGAGCTCGGCCTCCGCAATGGCGCGGAGCAAGCGCTCGCCTTCCGGATCGTTGGGGAAGTAACTCAGGATCGCGGCCGGGCGCGCGGCAGCGTTCATCTCTTGCGTCGGAACTGGCGTGCTCATAAACCTTTCGTACGAACCGACTGGTTGGGCAGAAATATACCCCAATCGCCCCGGCGTATCTCCTAGGAACGAAAGGGCGAGGATTACGGAAGTGCACACCGTGCCGGGAGAAAACGTCCGAAAATGCACAACTTTCTGTGCAACTCATTGATTTTTCGGCACTTGGCTTGCCAAGTGGGCAGAGTTCCGGTACAACTAAACACGTGGTTAACACGGCCCCAGG